>CAIWAH010000254.1 GCA_903910585.1 uncultured Verrucomicrobiota bacterium | reverse complement strand
GCCCCGTGAAGGTGTTCACCGCGGACCAGCAGCCGAACCGGATTCAGGGAGTGGCCCGTCCACCAGTTGGGCGGTTCCACCTTGGAGACCGTGGGCGGGGCGGACCAGACCACGCAGGCGCACGCGGCCAAACCGGCGAACAGGGCGGGGAACTTCATGCCGGAAATAACCACGGCCCTCGCCTGCTGGCGAGCCACGGCCGCAAACACTCACGGCGCGATGGCTGCGAGATGCGGCTCCAAGCTGATCCGAAGGCTTTCCGGCAGCCGCTTCGGACGTTCTTCCAGACTGGTGCACACGTGCCGGGTCTCCGCCTCCACCAATACCGAGCCACCGGCGCGAACCACCCGGTAACGGAAGCCCAGCCGGACGCCTTCCGCCTGCAACACGGCCACTTCCACTTCCAATTCGTCATCGTAGCGCGCCGGCCCGCGGTATTGGAGCCGGCATTCAATTACGGGAAAGATCAGCCCTTCGTCCTGCCATGCCTGGAACGTCTTTCCGAGGTGCCGGAAGAATTCACCCCGGGCCGCCTCAAGGAAGTCGAGGTAGCGGGCGTAATACACGTGGTTGCCCACGGTGCAGTCGGCATAGGTGACCCGCAATCGGTGACGGAACGGCAGTGGGCTCATGGCGCAGGCGGCAGGGAGTAGGCGGACAGTTCTTCGGGCGGCGAAAACAGGAACCGGGCGTAAACGTAACCGATCGCCTCGCCCGTGACCGTCCGGAACCCCTGGCTGGACCGCCACCAGCGGTTCGAGTCAAACCGGTCGTCGGGTATCGCGATGATGCCGATTTCGGTGGCGTCACCGAAGGCCTTCTGGAAAAGCAGCCGCGTCCGCCGGGCATGCGAATCCGCGGTGACCACGTTCAGCCGGCGGGGAAGAAGCTTTTCCCGCTCCAGCCACAGCCGCAGCGCGTAGGCGGAAGCGTAGGTTCGGTCATGCCGGACCTTGGGCGCCGGCACGGCCCGGAGGACATCCGTCGGGCAGCCGTAACGGCGCAGCACCGCCGCGCCGAATTCCGCGAAGGTCCGGTATTCGGAGAGCGGCTCGCCCTTTTCCAGCGGGCCGCCGGGAACCAGCAGGAGCTTGTAGCCGCCCCGCCGGAACTCCTTCAGCCCAGCCTCATGGACGAAATCGGGAACCCAGCCTTCCACCGCGAGAAAGTCCGATGCCACCGGTGAAGTGACCGCCAGAAACGGATGCAGCCGGCCCACCACCAGCAGCGCGAGCGCCAGCAGGACGCCGACGGCAGCCAACCAGCCGCGCCAGGTGGGAAACCAACCCTCGCGCTTTTGCACCAACCGGCTGCGTTCAAGCCATTTCATCGGTAGCCGGTCGCCGCCGGCGACTTCAACCCAACGCGAACCGGGGGCGCCAACTCAAGCTTCCGGTTGCCTCGCCGGGTTCCATCCGTAGCCTAGACCGCACATGAAAGGCATCATTCTGGCGGGCGGGGCCGGTTCGCGGCTGTATCCGCTGACGCTCGTCGCCTCCAAGCAGCTCCAGCCGGTCTACGACAAGCCGATGGTGTATTATCCCTTCACGACGCTGCTGGAGGGTGGCGTGCGCGAGTTCTGCCTGATCTCGACGCCGCAGGACCTGCCGCGATTCCGCCAGCTTCTGGGTGACGGCTCCCGTTTTGGGGTCACCATTGACTACCGCGAGCAGGCCAAGCCCGAGGGCATCGCGCAGGCGTTCCGCATCGCCGACAGCTTCATCGGGTCCGACCCGGTCACGCTGATCCTCGGCGACAACATCTTCTGGGGCGGCGACGTGTTCACCCGGGCCTTCCGCGAGTTCCGGGGCGGCGCCACGATCTTCGGCTACCACGTCCACGATCCCGAGCGTTACGGCGTGGTCGAGTTCGATGCCGCGGGCAAGGCCATCTCCATCGAGGAGAAGCCGAAGCAGCCGAAGTCGAACTTCGCCGTGCCCGGCCTCTACATCTACGACCGGCAGATCGTGCAGATCGCCCGCGACCTGAAGCCCGGCGCCCGGGGCGAACTCGAGATCACCGACGTCAATGTCGAATACCTCCGGCGCGGTCAGCTCAACGTCTTCCAGCTGGAACGCGGCTTTGCCTGGCTCGATGCCGGCACGAGCACCAGCCTGCACGAGGCCAGCGCCTACGTTCAGACCATCGAGAAACGCCAGGGCATCAAGATCGGCTGCCCCGAGGAAGCGGCCTTCCGCAGCGGCATCCTGTCGCTCGCGCAGCTGGAGACCATCGTGAACGCCATGCCCAAGTGCGAATACCGCG
>CAIWAH010000253.1 GCA_903910585.1 uncultured Verrucomicrobiota bacterium | reverse complement strand
GCGCGACGAATTCGCCGGGGAAGGCCGGGGTGTCGCGGTGGGCGACTTTTGGGACGCCTCCCTGACCCTCGCGGTATCCCAGGTGCATGGTCCGTTGCGGATTCTGGACTACGGCCCGATGTCCTCCCGGCACCGGGTGCGGTTGCGGGGTGGGGAAGGCAATCCGGCCGCAGTGGGCGCGAAGCTCCGGTGGGTGAAACCAACCCTGAAAGGGCCCGTCTCCGAGATCCAGCTTGGGTCCGGTTACGCCTCGGCCAACAGCACGGCGGTGATGCTGCCGTTCGCACCGCCGGACGCTCAGCTCGAAGTCCGCTGGCCCGGCGGCCAACGAACCCTCTCGACCCTGCCGGCCAAAGCGGGACGATTCGAAATCCAGTCTGACGGCTCGGTCCGTCCGCGGCCATGAACCGTGCGTTTTTGTTCCTGTTGCTGGCGTGGCTGCCGGTGTCCGCGCTGGAATGGCAGCCGCGGGATGGCTGGCGGTTCGCCCCGGTCCGCCCGCAGGCGGGTGCCCGCCCCGTCGGCTTCACACGGTTGCCTGCGGCCGGCCTGGGCATTGATTTCACCAACCGGCTGGCGGACGAACGCACGCTGACGAACCGGAATCTCCTGTCCGGTTCCGGCGTGGCGGCGGGCGATGTGGATGGCGATGGCCACTGCGACCTCTTCTTCACCGAGCTGGATTCCCGCAATGAACTCTACCGCAATCTCGGTGTCTGGAAGTTCACCAACGTCACGGCCACGGCGTTTCCCGGGCAGGTCCAGCCGTCTCCCAACGACAGCACTGGGGCGGCCTTCGCCGATGTGGATGGCGACGGTGATCTGGACCTGCTGGTGAACGGCCTGCGGGCCGGCACGCGGCTGTTCCTGAATGACGGACGGGGCACCTTCACCGACGTCACGGATGCCGCCGGCCTGCGGGCGCGCAGTGGGGCGACGTCGCTGGCCCTCGCGGACGTGGACGGCGATGGCGACCTGGATCTCTACGTCTGCAATTTCCGGCCCGACACGATCCTGGATCAGCCGACCGCGAAGTTCACGGTGCGGCCGGTCGGGAATCGTCCGGTGGTGATCGCGCTGAACGGCCGGCCCGTCACCGAGCCGGACCTGACGAACCGTTTCGAGGTCGGCGGCAACGGCAATGTCATCGAGTTCGGCGAGCCGGATGTGCTCTGGCTCAACGAAGGCAAGGGCCATTTCACGGCCGCGAAATGGCCCGAGACATTCTTCGACGAAACCGGCCAGCCGTGGCCGCGGGGCGACCGCGACTGGGGTCTCGCTGCACAGTTTTACGACTTCGACCGCGACGGCCGGCCGGACCTTTACGTGTGCAATGACCTGCACACGCCGGATCGTTTCTGGCGCAACGTTTCGACCAACGGCGCCGTGCGTTTCCAGGCTGTGTCCACTCTGGCGCTCCGCAACAACAGCACGTTCTCGATGGGCGTGGATTTCGGCGACCTCAACCGCGACGGCCACGCCGATTTCTTCACCGTGGACATGCTGGCCCGGGACCGTGCCCTGCGGCTGACCCAGCTCGAAGGCATGGCGCCGGAGCTGCGTGTGCCCGGTGACTTCGCGCGGCGCGAACAGGTGAAACGCAACGCGCTCCAGCTCAACCGCGGTGATGGCACGTTCGCCGAGGCGGCCATTCAGGCGCGTATTGAGGCGAGCGACTGGTCGTGGGGTCCGCTCTTCCTCGACGTGGATCTCGACGGCTTTGAGGACATCCTGATTCCCAACGGCCAGGCGCGCGACTTCCAGGATGCCGACGGCGCGGCACGGCTGGCAGCGGCTCAGCGCGGCGGACGACCGCTGGGTCCGGCTGAACTCGCCGCGCTGGTGAAGACGTTTCCACGCTTCGACACGCCGAACGCCGCGTTTCGCAATCGCGTGGGCCAAGCCGCCGCAGCGGACCGCTTTGTGCCAACGTTCGACGACGTCACCACGGAATGGGGATTTGGCGTCGGGACGATCTCGCAGGGCGTCGCAATGGCCGACCTCGACAACGACGGCGATGCCGACGTGGTGATGAACGATCTTCAGGCGGGTCCGGGAATTTGGCGGAATGAGGCCACTGCACCGAGAGTCCGCCTTCGGCTGCGTGGACGCGAAGGCAATTCCCAAGGCATCGGCGCGCGCCTCGTCGTGCGCGCAGCAGGTTTGCCGGAACAGTCCCAGGAGATGCGAGGCGGCGGTCGCTACCTCGGCGGTGACGAGCCTGCGGTGACCATTGCCGGCGGCACCGCGGGCAAGGTAATCATTCAGGTTCGCTGGGCGTCTGGGCGGACAAATGAACTCACGGACGTGCCGGTGAACTCCGTGGTTGAGCTCAGTGAACCTGCCAGTGCTCCCGCGAAGATGGTGCCGGCCAAACTTCCGGAGCCCCTGTTCGCTGATGTCTCGGACCGGCTGAATCACCTGCATGCGGAAGAACCGTTCAACGACTTTGAGCGGCAACCGCTGCTGCCGAACCGGCTCAGCCAACTGGGCCCGGGCGTGACGTGGACCGATCTCAACGGCGACGGCTGGGACGATCTGGTGGTCGGGTCCGGTCGGTCCGGTCCGTTGGCGGTTTTCCAGAACGACGGTGCCGGTGGCTTCCGGCGGCTGGAGGAGGCGCCGTTCAACAAACCCTTGGCGCGCGATGCCACGACGATCCTGCCGTCGAGCGGCGTCCTGCTGGTCGGTTCGGCAAACTGGGAAGACGGCTCGACAAATGGCGGGTCCGTGAGGCTTTACGATCCCGTGCGCAAGGTGAGCGGCGAAATCGTGCTGGGACCGCCGGCCAGCACTGGTCCCTTGGCGATGGCCGACGTGGACGGTGACGGCGCGCTGGAGCTGTTCGTGGGCGGCCGGGCCGTGGCCGGGCAATGGCCCGAGGCGGCGACCTCGCTGTTGCTGCGAAATGCCGGCGGACGCTTTGTGCCGCTGCAGCGCTTCGAGGCGCTCGGCCTGATCAGCGGCGCGTGTTTCAGCGACGTGGACGGCGACGGGGACAGCGACCTGCTCCTCGCGGGCGAATGGGGACCGCTCCGGCTGTGGCGCAATGCCGGCGGCCAGCTCACCGAAGCGAAGGTGGCCGTGGCCGGCGCGGACCTGCCGCCCGGCGTGACGCAGCTCGCGGCATTGACCGGGCTGTGGAACAGCGTGGTCGCCGGCGACTTCGACGGTGATGGCCGGATGGATTTCGCGGCGGGCAATGCCGGCGGGAACTTCCGTTTGCGCGCTGGCATGGCCGCACCCCGGCGAATCTGGTTCGGCGAGCTCGGGGGCGGCGAAGGGCACGACCTCTTCGAGACGTGGCGTGACGGTGGGCAGGAATGGAGCGAACGGCCGCTGCCGCCGCTGGCGATGGGCCTGCCCTGGTTGCGGGAGAAGTTCCGGAGCCACGCCGCCTTTGCCGCGGCGAGTGCGACCGAGATTCTCGGCGAACGCGTTTCCGGAGCCCATTCCCTGGCGGCGGAGTGGTTCGCCAGTTCGGTCTTCCTGAACCGCGGCGACCATTACGAGGTTCACGCCTTGCCGGCAGCGGCGCAGTCATCGCCGGTCTTCGGGCTCGCCGTCGGTGACTGCGACGGCGATGGCGCCGAAGATCTCTTTCACGCGCAGAACTGGTCCGGGGCGGAACCCTTCACTGCCCGCAACGACGCCGGGCGCGGCCTCTGGCTGCGGGGCGACGGCCGCGGTGGCTTCCAGGCCGACCTG
>CAIWAH010000252.1 GCA_903910585.1 uncultured Verrucomicrobiota bacterium | reverse complement strand
TGCCGCTCCGGCTCGCCGAATACGGCACCTGCTACCGCTACGAGCAGTCCGGCGAACTCTTCGGCCTCATGCGCGTCCGCAGCATGAACATGAACGACGCGCACCTCTACTGCACCGCCGAGCAGTTCGCCGACGAGTTCCGCGCGGTGAACGACATGTATCTGAAGTATTTCAAGATCTTCGGTCTCGACCGCTACCAGATGCGCTTCAGCACCCACGACCCCGCGCGCCTCGGCCAGAAGTTCGTCAACGAGCCTGAGCTCTGGAAGCAGACCGAGGACATGGTCCGCAACGTCCTGATCGAGTCCGGCATCAACTACGTGGAGGTGCCGAACGAGGCCGCCTTCTACGGCCCGAAGATCGACGTGCAGGTGTGGAGCGCCATCGGCCGCGAGTTCACCATCGCCACGAACCAGGTGGACTTCGCCGTGCCCGCGCGCTTCGGCCTCGTTTACAAGGACCGCGACAACTCGCTGAAGACGCCGCTGTGCATCCACCGCGCGCCGCTGGGCACGCACGAGCGATTCATCGGCTTCCTGATCGAGCACTACGCCGGCAACTTCCCGCTCTGGCTCGCCCCCGAGCAGGTCCGCGTGCTCACGCTCAACGACGACCCGGCGCTGGTGGAATATGCCCGCGGTCTGGTCCACGCCCTGCGGACGAACTTTGTCCGCGTGGAAGGCGACTACTCCGCCGACCCCGTGAAAGCCAAGATCGCCGACGCCGAGACCGCCAAGGTCCACACCATGCTCGTGGTCGGCCAGCGCGACGTGGAAGCCGGCGCCGTGAGCGTCCGCCTCCACGGCAAGGGCAACGTCGGCGCCAAGTCCAAGGGCGAGGTGGTGGCGGACATTTTGGCTGCCATCCGGGAGCGGCGGGCGTAAGCGCTTTGCTACCGAAGCCAGCAAGGACAGCGCTGCGCTGGTCCTTGCCGGAATAATGGGCGGAGCGGCAGCTCCGCCCCACCCCGTTCATGGTGGGGCTGCGCTGCCGCGCAGCCCTGACTTCCCGTCCCGCGCCCTTCAAAGCGGGACGAACTCACTCGCGGCCGAGACGCTGATCCGCTGCCACATTTTGCCGGACATTCTGGAACCGATGCCGTAAGCGACGGGTGCGACCGCACACTCCCCGTTCCTACCTGTCCTGCGATGAGTTCAACCGACACCCAACCGTCCGCCCCGTCGTCCTCCAGCCGGCTGTTTTACCCGTTCGCCTCCCTGCTTCTGCTGGTGCTGACCGCGATCGGCTTCCGGTATTTTACCTGCACCTGCAGGCCTTTCCCGGCCGCCCGCTCACGCCGCCGATCCGCACCGTGGTCACCCTCCATGGCATCCTGATGACCGTCTGGATGCTGCTCGCCGTGGCGCAACCCCTGCTGGTGGCCTCCGGCAAAAAGCGCCTGCACATGAAGCTCGGCCAACTGGGCGCGGTGCTGGCCGCCGCCATGGTCGTCGCCGGCTACCTCACCGCCATTCACGCAACCCGTGTGAATCCGCCTGACCTGAAGCTCTTCGGCCTCACGCCGAAGGAATTCCTCACGGTGCCGCTCAGCGGGGTGGTGGCGTTCGCCGGCTTTGTGCTGGCCGGAATCAGCTTCCGCCGCCGGCCGGAAGTGCATCGCCCGATGATGCTGATGGCCTCGCTGTCCATCGTCTCCGCCGCCTTGGGCCGGATGCCGGCGCTGAACGGATGGTATGCCGGGACGTCGCTGGAATACTGGCTCAGCGCCTTTGTCAGCACCCTTGTCCTTGGCGCCCTGCTCCTGGCGCTCAAGTGCGCGCTCGAACGGCGATTTGACGTCTGGTTCGCCGGCGCCTTCGGAGCCCTCGCGCTGGTGTGCGTCCTCGCCTCGGTGATCGCCCGCACCCCGGCCTGGGCCCAGCTGGCCACCGCGCTGACCCGCTGAGGACGGGCGCCCTGCTATCCGCTCGACGGGCGCGCCGGCCCTCCTAGCCTGCGGCCGTGATTGCCTATCAGGACTTCGTGCCCAAGGTGAAGGATCCCGGCGGGCTGCTCCGCCCGGCGCAGTTCCACACCTTGCGGTCCTCCATCTTCGACGCCAACCGCTGGATCAAGGAACGCAACATCCGGGTCTTCAACGTCGAGACCGTGGTGCTGCCCAACATCCACCTGGCCCACGAGGAAGGCAGCGAGGACGCCGCGCTCCGCACGAGCGGCGAAATGAGCGCTCATTGGCACCAGTTCATCCGCGTCTGGTATGAGCTGGAAGACGGCCCGCCGCCGCTGCCGTAAGCGAGGCGGCCCGAATCACCGCAGGGTCGCCAGATACTCGACCAAGTCGCGCAGCTCGAACGCAGCGAGCTGGTCGCCCAGGCCTTCCGGCATCGCGCTCGGTCCCCGCTCGCGCTGCTTCAGGGCGGACTTGGCCACCCGGGTCAGCGCCGGCTGGCCGTCGTCCCCCGTCACCTCCACGCCCAACTCGGAGGCGGTTTCCGACTTGAGCGCTCCCGCCACGGTGGAGCCGTCATTCAGGGTCAGCACCACGGTCTCGAAGCCGGCGGCGATCTTCGCGTTGGGCTGCAGGATGCTTTCGAGCAGGTAGTCACGGGCCTGCCGTTTGCCGACGCCAGTGAGCTCGGGCCCGACGATGCCGCCGTCGGCGCCAATCTTGTGGCACCGCAGGCACTGCACCGTCTGGTTCTGGAAGAAAACCTGTCGGCCGCGCTCGGCGTTGCCGCCGACGAGCAGTTCCGGAAGTGCGGCGCGCTGAGCCGAAAGGCCCCTCGCTTTGGCGGCCTCCCGCACATCCACGGCGAGGTCAACCGGGAGTTGCTTGGCGTCGAGCGCCGCCAACGCGCTGCGAACGGCAGCATCGGCCTCGGCATCCGCAAGTTTCGCCAATGCCGCGAGGGCAGCCTGAGCGAGCGGAATGTCGGTGGGGCGCCCACCCTCACCCCAGCCCTCTCCCCCGGGAGAGGGAGCAGCATTCGGACGCGTGCTGGCGGCCGAAGGCGAGTGTGCCGAAGTCCGCGCTGGGTCGCCGGGAGAAGCCAAAGGCGTTGCTGCGGCCTGAACGGTGTCGTCGCCGGACGGGCTGACTGCGTTTCCCCCTCTCCCCGGGGGAGAGGGCCGGGGTGAGGGCGGGCCACCAATCAAGCTGACCAAGAGCCCAACCGTGTCTTCGCCGCCGTCGAGCCGGTCGAGGTAAGGCAGGGCAACCGCGCGCAGTTTCGGATCGGGATCGGCGAGGGCGAGCTTCACCGCGTCGCCGGTGAGCGGGGACCGGAGTTCGGCGAGCGCGGGCAGGATGGCGCGGCGGAGTTCCGGGGCGGTGTTGGTGTGGGCGAACTTCTCGAAGAGCGGCGTGCCGGCTTCCTTCACGCGCAGTTTGGCGGCGGCTTCGGCGACGGCGATCTGGAGCGGCAACACCTCGCGCGTGCCGGCGGGCTGGCCGGCCTCGTTGAGGTTGAAGGGATTCATCAGGTCGCCGGCCACGCGGAGGAAGGCGCGCTGGGCGGGCGCGGGATTGCGACGCAGGGCCATCGCCTCGTCGTAGGGCACGGAGCGGCCCAAGTCGGAGGGCAGCACGGGAATTTCCGAGGCGCGGCCTAGATTGCGGGCGGCTTGGGCCTGCGCGGCGCGTTCGAGGAGAGGATTGGAAGGAACAGCGCTGCGCGAGGCGGGCCCGCCCTCACCCCGGCCCTCTCCCCCAGGAGAGGGGGAAGCTGTCGGACGCGTGCTGGAATCTGAAAGCGCGGGAGCGGAAGTCAGCGATGGGTTTTCAGCGGAAGGAGAAGGCGTTGCGGCTACCTGGACGGCTTCGTTGCCGGACGGGCTGGCGGCGTTTCCCCCGCTCCCCGAGGGAGAGGGTCGGGGTGAGGGGGAAGCGGGAGCGGAAGCCGAATCGGATTGCGCCGGTTGTTGGACAGGCACGGAACTCGGGGCGGCGGGCAGGCTGGCAGCCTGCCCTACGATGAGTGGCCGCCACAGGCCGTTCACGCGGTCGAGGGGCGAGGGTTTTTCCCAGTCGGCGAGGGCGCGGAGGGCGAGGACCCGGGCCCAGTCGGGCACGTCCTCGCGGGCGGCGAAGCCGGCGAGCATCTGCGCGTGCTGCTGGGTGCCGAGGCGGTAGCAGGCGTTGATGACGCGCGACATCAGGTTGGTGGGGCAGTCAATCTTGGTGACGAACGCCGCCAGCGCCGGGAAACCCTCGACGATCGGCACGTCGTGGATGGCGCGTCCGGCCGCGATGATGAGGCGCGGGTCGGAATCGGAGAGGAAGTTGGTGACACAGGGACTAACAAGCCGAGCCAGGGCGTGAACCGAAGCCAGCCGGGAATTGCCGTTTGTGGCGCGGCCAAAGCTCCATGTCGCTGGTTGCCATTCGTAGCCGCGCGATATCTGGGAGGCGCGCAGGCGGGCCAGAATCCACTGCACTACCGCCTCGTGAACGAACGGATCGGGTGATTCGGAGGCTTCGAGCACGGCCTTGAGGCCGAAGCCTTCCAGCCCAGTTTCCTCACGGATATCCTCCACCTTCCACTGCCACACACGCTGGCCCAGCCAAGCTGGGACCTTGCCTGCGGCTTCGGTCAGACGGGGCGGAGGGTCCAGGCGCAGGGGGCTCCTATCGCCCAGGCGCGCGAGCGCGCGAATGGCAAACTCGGTCACTGCGGGATTGTCCGCCGATGCCAACTGGGCGAATTGTGACACGAAGCGCACGAACCCGGCCTCGGCCAACGCTAGCGCCGCCTGCCGGGCCACGGCGGGTGAACTGTCCAGGAGCGCTGGCGCCAGACGATGCACGTTGGCGGAGTGATCACGATTCCGAACCAGGTTCTGCCGGCGGATTTGTGCCAACGTCCAGATCGCATGGAGCCGTTGCAGCTCGCGGGGAGACTCCAGTGCCGCTTGAGTAAGTGAGGAGAAGGATTCCGAATTCAAGCTGTCCGCACTGGCTCGGGCGGCGAACTCCCACTGCGCTTCCAGTCGCACGCGGCGGTCGGCGTGGCCGAGGAGGTCGAGCAGTTCCTTTTCGCCGCGCTGCGCCATGCCTTCGGCGAGCAACTGCCTCACTTGGGCGATGAGTTCCGGCTCCGGTAGCCGCCGACGTGAGGAGGCGGATTCGTTCGTGGCGTCGCTGCCGGTCCGCCTCGTAACCTCGGCGGCTACGTCGGTGGGCGTGATCCGGTAGATCCTTCCGCGCGGCGTCTGGCCCCAGCCGCTGACCCAGTCGAGCACGTAGGCCGCGCCGTCGGGGCCGAAGTCCACGTCGGTAGGCCAGCAGTTCCACAGGAACTTCTCCTTGCGGTCCACCACGTAGCTCGCGCCCTGCGGCTTCACGGTGTAGGCCCACACGCCGCCGGGAAAATCGCAGTGGAGGAAGGTGCCGGCGAGCCGTTCACCGAAGCCGGTGCCGGGATAGAAGGCGAGCCCGCTCGGGCCCTGGCTCACGGTGCCGGCAGGCGGGAGGATGCCGTCCTGGCCGCCCTTCCAGAGTTCCTCCTGCACCCACGGGCCGAAGCCGTCCATGTGCTGGTAGCTGGTGCGCCAGCCGTAGTCGCCGCCCTCGACGAGGTGGAGCACGCGGCAGGGGTCGGCGCCGGCGGTGTCGTTGTCCACGGTCCAGAGGTTGCCAAAGTCGTCGAAGGCGAGTTCCTGCGGGTTGCGGAGGCCGTAGCAGAAGACTTCGAGGTCGCGTCCGTCGGGCTCGCAGCGGAGCACGCCGCCGGTGTCGGGCAGGTTGATGACGACGCCCTCGCGGTTAGTGAGCACGCAGCCGCGGTCGCCGAAGCTCAGGTAGATGCGTCCGTCTGGGCCCTTGATGAGCCCGTGCAGGTCGTGGCCGGACACGCCGATGTGGACGCCGAAGCCGGTGGCCAGTGGGGAACGAGTCAACAGTGGGTCAGTATTCAGTGAGTCAGTGGAAGACGGTTTGGCCGCCGACTGATTACTGACCACTGACCTACTGATTACTTCTGTCGAGGAAAGCCGCCACAGGCTCGGAATGTTCGCGAAGTAGACGCCCTCGCGGGTCGCCAGCACGCCGGCGGCGGTGCCGTCCACGGCGTTGGTGAAGCCGGTGGCGAGGATTTCCGAGTGGTCGGCCTTGCCGTCGCCGTCGCGGTCCTCGACGCGGCGGACGACTTCGCTGTCCTTGGTGAGGAAGGCGAGCGGGTTGGGCAGGCTGGCAGCCTGCCCTACGCTGGGCGGCGGATTCGTCGTGAACTGGTTCGTCAGGAAGGCGCCGCGTTCCGCCACATTGCGGAAGGACATGTCCGCGAGCAGCCAATTGGTGTGCGCCGTGATGTCGAAGACGCTGATGGCCCAGCGGTCCGATTCGGCGAGATAGACCCGTCCCTTGCCGTCGAAGGCGAAGGCGACGCTGTTGCTGAGCTGCGGTTCGGCGGCCCAGACGTCGAGCTTGAGGCCGGGCGCCAGCTGGAAGCGTTTGGCGTCACCGGCGGCCGCCTCGAAAGCCGCTGTGCCGGTGGCGTGCTGTGCCCGCGCCCGCCACGAGCCCAATGCTACCAACAGGAACAGAACGCCGGACAAACAACTGAACCGCCACGCCATGCGGAGACCCTAAACCGCCGACCCGCCGCGACCAATTCACAATCTGGGGGATGCCGGCACCGCCCTTCTCCGCTCACTATTGCGCGGGTCGCAGGCGTGGGTCATCGAGGTCGAGTCGATAGAGGATCTGGTTGTAGTCGTGCCGCGGGGTGGCGGTCGGATGGCCGGAGAAGTCCTTGGTGTAGGTGCCCTCGAACAGCAGCACCGGGGAGTCCGCCGGGGGCAGGTCGAGGTGCAGGCAGGGATTGTAGAAGGTGTATCGCCGGTGGGTGAGCACCTTGATCGCCGGTCCCCACGGACCCGTGGGCGACGGCGCCTCGGCATACCAGAGTTCACCCAGGTGGGACGGCTTGCCCCCGACCTGCTGGAACACCGCCACCCACCGTTTTCGCCACGGATGCCAGCCCATGCCGCCGGCATGGACGCCCAGGTGGGGCTGCACGGCTTCGCCGGTGTCGGCAGCCTTCAGGGAGTTGGGCTGGGACAGCACTTCCCAGCGGGCAGGCTCCTGCCACGCCTCGAACGTGGCCGGACAGCGCAGCGCGGGAAACGGATGCGCGAACAGCATCCATGACCGCCCGGACTCGTCCGTCCACGGAACCGCGTGCCCCTGCGGCAGCGGCGGCGGCTGGGGAATTTCCGCGGATTTCGTCCACAGCACCTTCAGTCGGTTGAACTTCGTCTGTCCCTCGTCCCATTCGGCCAAGCCCCATTCGCAGGCTTCCAGTTGCCCGCGAATCTTCATGTAGGTGCAGACGAGGTGGGCGCGGCCGGCGGCATCCGGCAAACTTACCAAGGCGGTGGCCCAGGTCGGGCCGTCCCCGGGCAGGGGCGTGATGCCCCGGGGCCTTCCGCGGGCATCGCGAACGTAGTCAAACTCCACCCGCAGCGGTGGGGCGAACTCCTTCAGCGGCTGCGACACCGTGAAGGCGCCCGCGCTGTCGAAGAGGCCCAGCGGATAATGTGGGAGCGTGGTGTCGCCCCACAGCCAGAGCCGGCGTCCGCCGTGAACGGCCGTCTGCACGCTGTCGGAACCGAACACGCCGGATTCACGCCAGCCGAGTTCGCGGCCGGTCCGCTGGCTTTCGGCGAACAACCCGCCACCGGTCAGGCGGCCGAGCCGACGGGCCAGCATGGTCCGGCTGACCTTCACCGGCAGGGTCTTGCCGGACTCGGGCCGCAGGCGGACGCCCCGGTAACCGAAGCCGTCCTTGGGCACCTCGTAGCCGTCCGCTTCGACGTGGAAGAAAACCTCGCGTCCCAGCAGCTCCGGTTCGTCCACGGCAATCACGCCGGCGTTGTCGGTCCAGTGGCTGACGTGGTGGGTGGTGCGCAACTCGACGAGCGGCACCGGCCAGCCGGACTCCGCATCCACGACCTCAATCCGGCAGGGCTCCGCCGCCGCGACGGCGAAGCCGGCGGCCATTCCGTGCAACCAGCGCACCCAAGGCCGAACCGCGGAGTTCATCCGACGGCATCCGTTTTGGGCCGGGTGGTCACCTCGCGAAAGCGGGCCTCGTAGTCGGGATGATTCGTGCCCATGAGCCGGTCCCACACGTTGAAGTAGAGGCCGTAGTTGCCCTTCATCTTCTCGTGGTGCTGCACATGGTTGGTCGGCGTGTTGAGGAGCTTTCCGAGCCACGAGTCCATCAGCCATTTCGGATGGAACTCATAGCCGGTGTGGCCGAGCACGTTGAAGGTAATCTGCCAGAGCATCACCAGGCCGAACGCGAGCGGATGAATGGGCATCACGCAGACCGTCAACGGAAAGATGCCGGCCTCGACCACGGCCTCCAGCGGGGCGAATGAGTAGGCGGCCCACGGCGAGGGATTCGTCGAGAGATGGTGCACGCGATGGAACGGGCCAAAAATCTTCGGATGATGCATGAGCCGATGGGTCCAGTAGAAGTAGGTGTCGTGCAGCACGATCGCGGCGGCAACGCTGCCCCAGAACCAGCCCCAGCCGCGTTCGTCCGGCCGCCAATACATCTGGGTCCAGCCCAGTTTCGACACATAGATCGTGCCCGCGCCCATCAGTCCAAAGATGAACAGGGTCAGCACCGAATAGCCGATCTCGCGCCGCACATCCGCCGACTGGGGCAGCCGGGCGATGATCTTGCGGTGGAACCAGCGCCGCCGGAACAGCCCGTAGCCCAGCAGCCACGCCACGCCGGCGAACAGGAAGTAGCGCGCGCCCACCTCCAACGTGGTGAACGTGCTGAGACGGAAGAAATCGAGCGACTTGAGGCTGAAGGCGGCAATCATCGGCATCCGGTTCGTCCCGCAATGCCACCCGGACGTTCAAATGGCAATCGCGGTCGCGACGGGTATCACCGGAGCTTCTACGTAAGGTTACGTATGGCCGGATTCCGCCCCGGTGCGCTCCACTGGCCGGGTGAAGACCTTATCCCGACGTCAACTCGCCGGCTGGATCGCCGGCCTCGCCCTGATCGTCCCCCCGGCCGAGGCGGCCGGATTGCTCGGCAAGATCGCCAAGCTCGCGGAGAAAAAGCCGGTGCCGTTCGACCTGCAGGCTGACTCGGCCCTGCTCGCGAAGGACTACCTCAAGCTCGACAAGCCGGAGTCGCTCAAGGGCATCAAGCGGGTCGCGTTCCCGGCGTTCCAGGTGGAGTTCGAGATCCAGAGCCATGAAAACGCCAGTTCCGTCGCCCGGTCAGTCGGCGAGGGCGGCGGGGCGGAGGCGAGCGTCCACACGACCTATTTCCTCAAGGGCGTGGACGACGCCCTCTGCCAGAAGATCACGGACGACCTTTACGCCGCCGTGACCGCCCAGCTTCAGGCCGCCGGGGTCGAGGTGGTGGGACTCGACGCGGTGAAGGGCGCGGCCAGTTTCGGCAAGTTCCCGCTCAAGCCGACGCCGTTCCACATCGACAAGAGCAAGCACGACTCCGTGTTCTGCGCCCCGCAGGGCCTGCAGACCTACTTCAAGCCCGGCGACCAGCGGCTCGAGTTCGGCGGCATCTCCTTCAGCGCCCTCGACTGGAACGGCACCTACAAGGCGCTCGGCCAGGAACTGGACGCGGCGCTGATCGAGGCGCGCTTCGTGGTCACGTTCTGCGACCTCGAGGGCTCCAAGCAGGGCTTCTGGCAGACCTACGGCAACACGGCCACCGCCTCGGTGAAGAGCACCCTCGCCCTCACGTTCCTGCCCGGCGAAACCCGTTTCTGGGTTCACTCCGGCACCGCCAAGGCGAGCGTCTTCAAGCCGAACAACTACGCCGCGCTCACGCTCAAACACCCCGTGATGGCCGGCAAACAGCTCTTCGAGGTCAAGGACACCACCACCACCGGGCAGAAGCTCGGCGATGCCGCGGTCACGGCGCTGGGCGTGGTGTCCTCGCTCAGCGGTGGCCGGAGCATGAGCAGCAAGACCAAACAGTATGAGGCCCACGTCGAGGGGGCCGAATATGCCGACACCGTGAAGACCTACGGCGATGCCGTGAGCAAGATGTTCGTCAGCCAGATCAAGGCGGCGCAGTAATTTCAGGACCAGTGTGGATGAACGCAGTGGGCCGTCCCGGGCAACCGGGACGGCTTTTACTTGGTCTGGATGCACGACGCGAACACCCTCCCGCCATGATTCCCCGGCATCTGCTGCTTGCGCTT
The DNA here is from genome assembly GCA_903910585.1 of uncultured Verrucomicrobiota bacterium. Taxonomy (GTDB): domain Bacteria; phylum Verrucomicrobiota; class Verrucomicrobiia; order Limisphaerales; family UBA9464; genus CAIWAH01. Next base: position 54,419 of record CAIWAH010000252.1, on the reverse strand, counting down.
TGGGCGATGACTCTGCCCGCCACCGGCGCGTCCCCGCTTTCCTGGACCAACAACCTGCTGTCGTGGCACGACGAACGCCTGCCGGGCGCCCAGCTGAACGTCTGGTATCTCGAAGCCTTCTGCAAACCCGGCGGGCACGAGCGCAAGTGGGACCGGACCCGGGTGACGCACCAGACCACGCTCGCGTTTGCGGCACCGGACGGTTCTGAGCTCCGCTTTCGGACGCTCGTCGAAACCAACGTCGAGGTGCTGCACGAGGTTCGGACCGTGCCGGACGGTCTCGACTTCACCTTCCTGCTGACCAACCGCGGGGACGCCCCGTGGGACATCCAGTGGTTCCAGCCTGCCTGCGTGCGGGTGGATGCCTTCACCGGCCGTAACCAGGCGGGTTATGTCGCCCGCAGTTTCGTGTTCAGCGACGGCCGGCTCACAACGCTCGACCGGATGGAACGCACCACCAACGCCCTCTACCTCGGCGGCCAGGTGTTCCTTCCGCCGGGCATCCGCGAGGCCGACGCGAATCCCCGTCCGCTGGCCCGCCGCCGCGTCAGCAACGGCCTCATCGGCTGCTACTCGGGCGACGACCGCTGGCTGCTGGCCATCGCCATCGACCGGACGTTCGAGCTGTTTGAGGGCGTTTACGTCTGCCTGCACAGCGATCCGCTGATCGACGGCCTGAAGCCCGGCGAGACCAAGCGCCTTCGCCAGCGGATCTACCTTCTGCCGAACGATCCCGCACGCCTCCTCCGCCGCTACACCGAGGATTTTCCGGCCCGATGAAAGCCGCCGTCTTCGACGCCAAACCTTACGACCGCGAATTCCTCCAGCCGGCGGCGGATTCGGCCGGGGTGGAACTCGAGTTCCACGAGTTCCGGCTGTCGGCGGCCACCACCGCCGCGGCCGACGGCTGCCGCGCCGCCTGCGTGTTCGTCAATGACCGCCTCGACGCCCCGTGCCTCCGGTCGCTGGCCGCCGCCGGCGTCCGCCATGTTGCGCTGCGGTGTGCGGGCTTCAACAACGTGGACCTCGCCGCGGCCAAGGCGGCCGGCCTCGCTGTGAGCCGTGTTCCGGCCTACTCGCCGCACGCGGTCGCCGAGCACGCCGTCGCTCTGCTGCTAACGCTCAACCGCAAGATCCACCGCGCCTACAACCGCGTGCGGGAACACAACTTTGCGCTGAACGGCCTCACCGGGTTCGACCTTCACGGCAAGACGGTCGGCATCGTCGGCACCGGCAAGATCGGCCGCATTGCGGCGGAGATATTCCGCGGGTTCGGCTGCACGGTGCTCGCCCACGATCCTTTCCCGCTGACCGACTGGGCCATTCAACGCGGCGTCGCCTACGTGCCACTGTCCGTCCTGCTCGCCACCAGTGACATCGTTTCCCTGCACCTTCCGCTGACGCCGCTGTCGCACCACCTGCTCAACCGCGACACGCTCGCGCTCCTGAAACCCGGCGCCTACGTCATCAACACGAGCCGCGGCAAACTCGTGGACACCACCGCGCTGATCGAATCCCTGAAGTCCGGCCGGCTCGGCGGCGTGGCGCTCGACGTTTACGAGGAGGAGGAAGGCGTGTTCTTCGAGGACCTGTCCGCGCAGGTGCTGCCGGACGATGAACTGAACCTGCTGCTCACATTTCCCAACGTGCTGGTCACCGCGCATCAGGCCTTCCTCACCCGCGAGGCGTTGCACGAAATCGCCCGCGTGACCGCGGAGAACCTCGTTCGGGCCGCCACTGGCCAGCCGCTGCTGCCGGAGACCCAGCTGGCCTGAACTGGTGCGCCGTCGCCCTCCTGGCCGCCATCACAGCCCCAGTCCGGCCAGCACCTGGAAGTAGATCCAGTGCCCGAAATCGTTCGGGTGATTGATGTTGTTGCCCAGCAGGTCCTCCGGCTTCTTGCGCGCTGCCAACGCCTGCCAGTTGCCGAAGACATCCGCGAAGGCGCAGCCGGTCGCCCGCGCCACCTTCTCCGTGGCCGCCGCGTAGAGCTCCATACGGTGCGAACCGAACTTCCACTTCGGATTGGGCGGGAACGCCGAGAACAGGATGACCTCGGCCCCGGTGTCCGTCCGGATCCGGCGGACGATCTCCGTCAGGTTCGCCTCGAACTGCGGAATCGGCACCCCGCCCCGGTTGTGGTCGTTCATGCCGAAGCCGACGAGCACCAGGTCCGGCCGCTGGGTGAGCACCTTGTCCTGGAGCCGCGCCAGCCCCTGCACCGTCGCGTCGCCGCCGGTCGCCCCGTTGACGGCGGTGATCTGCGCCTGCGGATGCCTCCGTCGCAGGTGATCGGCCCAGCGGTTCCAGAAAATCCATTCCGGTTTCGTCGCGTCGCCGCCGGCCGTGATGCTGTCGCCGTAAGCCACCAGCCGGAACTCGCCGCCCGCCCGGAGCTTCGCCGCACTTTTCGGCAGCAACGCCCCTTGCGGAGCCGGCACCGGCCACGCATTCGTTGGCCGATACCCGTAGTCCACAAAGGCAAAGAAACCGCCGTTGCCGAAGCCCGGGAACTTCGAGTGATCGAACTCTTCCTGGCCGAACAGCGAGTTCGTGCGGAAGTCGGGCAGGCGCGAACCCGGCAGGCGCCGCAGCGTTCCGGCCGTCCAGTCCACCGCGTAGTCGGTGCCCGCCACATATTCGGTCACACCGGGGCCGGACTGATATCCGCTCCGCACCGTCAGGGGTTCGGTGGCGACCGGCGGAAACGCCAGTGCCGCCGGAGCCTCGCCGATGAACACGACGGATTCGCCCGTTTGCCGGACCACAGTCGCGGCCGGACGATGCTGGCAACCGGCCACCGCCAGCAGCACCAGCAGGGCGAGCCCGCCGCCCCGGACCGCGCGCACAAGGGAATTCATGTCCCTCCACGTTAGGGAAGGCCCTGCCGCCGGCGCGACCGGAAAAACCGGCCCGCGCCGGACATTGCCGACACCTTCCCCGGCTGCCATAACCGCCCCATGAATCCCCGCCCGCTCCTGTTCACCGGCCTTCTCGCGCTCGCCTGCTGGGGCACCCACGGTCAGGCCGTGAAGGACCGCCGCGGCGCCGTGCTTGGCGACCGGGCCGCGCTGGAGCACGACACGCGCTGGATCTACAACGACTGGCAGCAGGGCTTCGCCGAGGCCAAACGCACCGGCAAGCCGCTCCTCGTCACGCTGCGCTGCGTCCCCTGCCTCGCCTGCGCCGGCATCGATGCCCGGGTGCTCATGCAGAACGCCGAGCTCGGCCCGGTCCTCGACCGGTTCGTGTGCGTCCGCGTGATGAACGCCAACGCGCTCGACCTCTCGCTGTTCCAGGTGGACTACGACCTGTCCTTCTCCGCCGTCTTCTTCAACGCCGACGGCACCGTTTACGGCCGCTTCGGCTCCTGGGCCCATCAGGTCGATTCCAAGAACGGCGCCGTGGACGGCTTTCGCGCCGCCCTCGAAGGCGCCCTCGCCCTGCACGCGAATTATCCGGCGAACCGCGCCGCGCTCGCCGGCAAGCAGGGCGGCGAACTCGCGTTCAAGGATCCCCTCCAGATCCCCGCGCTCGCCGGCAAATACACCCGCAACCTCGACTGGGAGGGCAAGGTCGTGCAGAGCTGTGTCCACTGCCACCAGATCGGCGACGCGCTCCGCACGTATCACCGCGAGCGCAAGGAACGGATCCCGGACGACCTGATCTATCCCTGGCCCGCGCCGGCCACCGTGGGCATTGAACTCACCGCCGAAAAGACGCTGTCGCTGCGCACCGTGGCCGCCGGTTCACCGGCCGACCGGGCCGGCCTGCGCCCCGGCGATGAACTCCTTGCGGCCGCCGGCCAACCCGTCGTCTCCGAAGCCGACGTGAGCTGGGTGCTCCATCGCTTCGCCGAAAACGGCGGGCTGCCGTTGACCGTGAAGCGCGCCGGCGCCCCGTGGACCGTCCGGCTGGACCTGCCCGCCGGCTGGCGGACCAAGGCCGACATCTCCCGCCGCGTGGGCACCTGGGAGATGCGCGCGATGGCGCTCGGCGGACTGCTCCTCGAAGACCTTCCCGACGACCAGCGCACCGCCCGCGGGCTGGCCCCGGACGCCCTGGCGCTGCGGGTGAAACACGCCGGCGAATACGGCCAGCATGCCGCCGCCAAGCGTGCGGGTTTCCAGAAGGACGACGTGATCGTGGAACTGGACGGCGCCCGCACCCGGACCACCGAAAGCGAAGTCATCGGCCGCCTGCTGCGGACGCACCGGGCCGGCGAAACGGTTCCGGCCGTCGTCCTGCGCGGCACCGAACGGAAACCGCTATCCCTGCCGATGCAGTAGGCAGAAGGCGGCGCTCCGTTTCGGCGAAACAGCCCGGTGTCGGCTTGAAAATGCGCTCGAAGCCGATTTCACACCCAGAATCCGCAACCTGTCCGGGTCGGGAAAGGCATGGTTCAACCGGAAGCGGGCGACGTTCGGGAGGCGATCAGCTGGTCTGGAGCTGACTGCGGATTCTCCCTCTCCTCGGGGGAGAGGGCCGGGGTGAGGGCGGGCCACCTGCCATTTATGTCCTTCAATCCGCAGATGGATGAAACGCCCGCCCTCATCCTTTCCCTCTCCCCCAGGAGAGGGAATGGCGGACGGACACGGGACTGACTTCTTGGCCGCGGATGGGTCTGAGGTCAGCCGGACAAGGCAGGAACGCCAGTCAGACTCCATTTTCAAACCCGCCCTCAGCGTCGGCAGACCTTATCACCGCTCAGAATCCCGGCGGCGGCTCAACGAAATCGGCCAGAACGCTCGCGCGCATTTCCGCGGGGATCGGCAGGTATTTGCCGGTGGCTTCGGCGAGCGCCTGCCCGTCGGCGTCGCGCAGTTCCCCGCGCGTCAGGAAGATCCGGCCGCGGCGGTTCTGGACCAGTTCGCCGCGAGCCACCACGTCCACACCCGGCCGGGTCGGCCGCAGGTAGCGGACGGTCAGCTCCGCGCAGTAGGCGAACTGCTTTGTCTCCGCGCAGGCCGCCCAGACCATGATCTCGTCCAGCACGGTGCCGATGATCCCGCCATGCACCACGCCGGTGAACCCGCAGCAGTCCGCCCGGAACCGGAACCGCGACTCCACCGCCCCGGCCACAGCCGCCATCGCCAGCCGGAGCCCGATGGGATTCTCCAGGCCACAGACAAAACAACTGCGGGTCGGCGGAAGCGCTTGCATGTCCCCACGGTTGCCGGAGCCGGAATCCGTTTCCAGACGTTCCTCAACCGCCCCGTTGCATTCCCGGCATGGCGCCGTGCCCTGCGGGCATGGTTCCGGACCGAATCCGGCCCACGATGCCGCCGTCCATTCCCGGCAGTCCGCCACCCCGCCCCGTGGGCAGGCCCGTCGTTCCGGCAAAACCTCAGCCGTCCGGCGTGCAAACTCATGGACGCTGGCGGGCGTCTGCCTAGAATCGTCCGCACTGCCTTGTTTATGAGCATCCGTTACCGCCTTGCCCTGGTGTGGCTGGCCGCCCTGCTGGCCGCCGTCACCCTGCGCGCCGAACCCCTCCGCGTCTTCATCCGCGGCGGCATCAAGACCCACGGCCCCAACCAGCATGACCATCCGCGCTTCCTCGGCGAATGGACCAAGCTGCTCGGTGACCGCGGCATCACCACCAGTGGCGCGATGGAGTTCCCCACCGCCGCCCAATTGGACGCCACCGACGTGGTGATCATCTACGCGGCGGACGGCATGAAGATCGTCGGCGACGAGCGGGCGCGCTTTGAGAAGTTCCTCCAGCGCGGCGGCGGCGTGGTCGTGATCCACGACGGCGTGGTGAGCGCCGACCAGCACGAGTGGTGCAAGTCCATCATCGGCGGCGCCTGGCGCTGGGATGGCGAAAAGAAGACGAAGTGGCACGAGGGCGACGTGGGCATCTACTTCGTGAACCAGGACCACCCGATCGTGCAGGGCATCTCGAACTTCGACTGGAAGGACGAGGTTTACAACCAGCTCGACATGTCGCCCGACGTGGACGTGCTCGCGCAGAGCTTCGTGGACGTCTTCAACATCTGGCCGCAGCTGTGGACCTACGAGAAGACGCTGGCGGGCGGCTCGAAGCCGTATCGCGCGTTCGTCAGCATCCCGGGCCACGAGTTCGACATCTTCAACACGCCGCACTACCGGACGATCCTGCTCCGCGGCATCGCGTGGGCCGGCAAGCGGGCCAACGCCGACGAGTTCACCAAGGCCGAGGAGCTGGCCTCGCTCAAGTATCCCGCCGGCGGTCCCCGCCGCGCCCCGGACGCGCTGAAGACGCTTAACACGCATCCCGAGTTCAACGTCACGCTGACCGCCGACGAGAACGTCGCCGAGAAGGTCATGTCGGTGGACTGGGACGCGCAGGGCCGTCTCTGGGTGGTCGAGACGCCCGAGTATCCCGGCGGTCTCGACGTGAACAAAAACGACTTCAAGGCCTACTGGAACCGCGCCCAGAACCCCAACCAGTTCCCGGTCGGTGGCAAGGAGACCCGTAAGCCCAAGGACCGCATCTCGATCCTGGAAGACACGAACGGCGACGGCGTGATGGACAAGAAGACGGTCTTCGCCGACGGGCTGGAGCTGCCCACGTCCTCGGTGTTCTGGAAGGACGGCGTGATCGTGTCGCAGGCGCCCGACATCCTCTTCATCCGCGACACCAACGGCGACGGCAAGGCCGACAAGGTCGAGACGCTCTATACCGGTTGGGGCACCTTCGACACCCACGCGGTGATCAACAACTTCAAGTGGGGCTTCGATGGTTGGGTTTACGGCACGGTCGGCTACACCCGCGGCCGCGTGAAGTCGGGCGACGGCTCGAAGAGCTTCGGCGACATCGCGGCCGGTGTGTTCCGGTTCCGTCCGGACGGCTCGGCCCTGGAGCAGATCGCCGCGGGCGGTTGCAACACCTGGGGCTGCGAGGTCGCGCCCGATGGCGAGATCGTGTTCACCACCGCGACCTGCGGCGAACCGATCTGCCACGTGGTGATCCCCGAGAAGGTCCTCGCCCGCGGCCAGGTGGGCGGCATGAAGGCGTTCCTCAACGTCATCGAGGAGAACAAGATCTACCCCGCCTTCGACGAGAAGCGGCAGCCCTATGTGCAGATCGACTGGGTCGGCGCGTGGACCGCGGCGGCCGGCGCGACCATCTACGACGGTGGCGCCTGGCCGGCCAAATGGGCGCCCGACGACCGCTATTCGTTCTTCATGAGCGAGGCCACCCGCCAGCTCTACCACCACGAGTTCCTCGACCCCGCCGGCCCGACCTACAAGGGCCGCAAGGAAGACGGCCGGAAGCAGACCGAGTTCATCGCGAGCACCGACTACTGGTTCCGCCCGATCACGGCCCGCGTAGGTCCGGACGGCGCGATTTACCTGGTGGACTTCTACAACCAAATCGCCGTCCACAACGACACCCGCGGCCCGGCTCACGGCGCCCGCAACGCCGCCACCCGCCCCGACCGCGATCATCACTTCACCCGCGTCTATCGCATCCAGCACAAGGAAGCCAAGGCGCTGCCCGCCGCCAAGCTCGACAAGAACGATCCGGCCGGCCTCGTGAAACAACTGGAGCATCCCAACGGCTGGGTCCGCGGCACGGCGAACCGCCTGCTCAACGAGACCCAGGCCCCGCAGGCCATTGCCCCGCTGGTGCAGACCGCGAAGGGCAGCGCCAGCAAGTATGGCCGACTCCAGGCCGTGTATGCGCTGAACAACCTCGGCAAACTCGATGACGGCGTGTTGCTCGCCGCGCTCCAGGACAAGGAAGGGGCCGTGCGCAAGACGGCCGCCAAGATCGCCGGCGAACGCGCCGAGGTCAGCAACCCCGGCCGCGCCGCCATCCAGGCGCTGCTCAACGACGCGGATGGCCGCGCGAAGATCAATGCCCTCATGGCGCTTGGCTCCTTGCCCGCCACCCGCGAAACGGCCTATGCCGTGGTAGCCGCCTGGCCGAGCCTGAAGGACCGCTGGCTGGAGTCCGCCGCCGTCGGCGCCGCCGCCAAGGATCCGGTGCTGTATCTGGAAGCCGCGTTCGGCGCGAAGGATCCCGCCTTCCTCGCCGGCTTCGTCCCGCACCTCGCCCGCCTCGCCGCGAACAGCAGCGACGCCGCGACCGGCGCGAAACTGGTGGCCCTGCTCGCCGGCGCCCCCGCCACGGCCGACGGACTGAAGCAGGCCACGCTCGACGCCTTCACGGCCAACCTGCGGGGCAATGCCGCACCGGCCTGGAACGACGGGCTGTCCGCGTCGCTGAAGAAGCTTCTCGGCGCGGAACGCACCGCCGGCTCGGTGCTGCCGCTCGTCGCCCGTTGGGATCGTGACGGCAAGCTGGCCAACGACGTGAAGCCCGCCGTCGCCAAGGCCACGGCCGCCCTCGCCGACAAGGCCATCAATGATGACGCCCGCGGCCAGGTGGCGGCCAACCTCATCGGCGTGCGTTCGCTCGACGCCGGCATCGTCCCCGCCGTGGCCAAGCTGCTCGGCAGCGATGCGAGCGTCGCCCTCCAGAAGCGCGTGGTGGACGCCCTCGGCAATGCGGCCGACGCCGCCGGCGCCCTGGTGCCCGCGTTCGCCAATCTGCCGCCGGACCTGGTGGAACCCGCCTTCGGCCAGATTGTGAAGCGCGCCGACACGGCCAATGCCTTCCTCGACGCGGTCGCGGCCAAACAGGTGGACCTGCTCAAGCTCGGGCCCGCCCGCCAGCACCGCCTGCGCACCCATCCCGACCAGGCGGTCGCCAAGCGCGCCAACCAGGTCATCGACGACCTTAAGGGGCCCGAGGCGAAGGAGAAGGACGCGCTGATCGCGAAGTTCACCCCGGAAGTCGTGAAGCCGGGCAACCTTGAGAACGGCAAGAAGCTCTACACCGCCAACTGCGCCGGCTGCCACATTTACAAGACCGAGGGCCGCAACCTGGCGCCGAACCTCACCGGCATGGGCGCACACGGCCCCGTGGACCTGCTCATCCACATCGTGGACCCGAACCGGCTCGTGGAGCCCAACTTCGTCTCGACGCTGATCGAGACCAAGGACGAGCAGACCTACGACGGCATCATTGACCGCGAAAACGCCAGCGAAGTCGTCCTGCGCAACGCCACGGCGGACTTCACCCTCCGGACGGCCGACATCAAGTCCCGCAGCTCGACCGGCCGCTCGCTGATGCCGGAAGGCTTTGACCAGCTCGGCGCCGAGGGTCTCCGCGACCTGCTGGCCTACCTTTGCGCCGACGAGAGCCGGTTCCGGATGATTGACCTGACGAGTGCGTTCACGGCCAACAGCAGCCGCGGCCTCTACATCAGCCCCGACAATGTGGACGAAACCGTGACCTTCCGCAGCTACGGCCTGAAGAAGGTGGGCGACATTCCGTTCGACGTCATCAGTCCGCAGAAAGCCGTGGCCAACGTCGTCCTGCTCAAGGGCGGCGCCCGCGATTCTTGGGCGAAAAAGACCCTGCCCAAGCAGGTCGAGGTCAAGGTCGGCGTCGCGGCCGCCCAACTGCACTTCCTCGGCGGAGTGGCCGGCTGGGGCTATCCGGCCGTCGGGGACGAAGTGCCGGTGATGAAGGTGACCCTCCACCATGCCGGCGGCGAGACCCAGGAAATGGTCTTCCGCAACGGCGTCGAGATCGCCGACTACAACGGGGCGCACGACGTGCCGGGCTCAAAGAGCCTGCCCCAGTTCGTCCGGGGCCGCGGCCAGATCCGCTGGTTCAGCAAGGACGTGAAGAACTCCAAGGCGGTCATCGAGAAGGTGACGCTGGAGAGCTACGACAACGCCGTCACGCCGACCTTCTTCGCCATCACGGCCGACGCCGAGCCGGGCAAACCCGCGGCGGCGGCGCCCGCGAAGCCGAAACGTGCCGCCCTGAAGTGGGGCAACGGCCTGAAGACGCTCCTCATCGGCGGCGGCGCGTCGCACGACTACAACCGCTGGTTCAACCTCGCGGATGTGCAGATGCTGAACGCCACCGCCAAGATAAGCGCGAACTACCTCGAGCCCCAGGACGTCACGGTGGACGACGTCCAGACCGCCGACGTGCTGCTGATCAGCGCCAACAAGGCGTTTCCCGACGCCGCCGTGCGCGAGGCGATCTTCGCCCACGCCAAGGCCGGCAAGGGCATCGTGCTCCTGCATCCGGGGCTCTGGTATAACTGGCCGAACTGGGCTGTCTTCAACAAGGAGCTGGCCGGCGGCGGTTCCCGGGGACACGACCGCTACGGCGAATTCGAGGTGGCGGTCAGCGGCGGTTCCCATCCGCTGCTCAAGGGCGTCCCGGCCAGCTTCAAGCTGAGCGACGAACTCTACTACTTCGAACCCGACAGCACCGGCACCCCGATCGAGGTGCTCGCGACCGCCCACTCGTCCGCGAAGGGCAAGGCGTTCCCGCAGGTCTTCGTCATCAAGCATCCGCAGACCCGCATCGCCGGCATCACGCTGGGGCACGACGGTGTCGCCCACAGCCATCCGGCCTACCAGCAGCTGCTGAAGAATTCCGTGCTCTGGGTGGCCAAGAAGGACGACCTGATCACCGCCGGTCCGCAGTAGTCCAGCGGACAGGCTTTTGAACGGCGCCGGGCGGACCTCCGCCCGGCGTTTTCGTTGTGCCGGTTCCCGGCCGCGTGAATCGTAGCCCGATGCGCCTGCGTTGCTTCTTCGATTGCGGGGCCGGCGTCTGCCTGTGGGCGGCGGACGCCGGGGCGCGCGCCAGTTTCGATTACGCCGTCGAGCTGGCCGCCTTGCCGCTGAGCCCCGGGACAGTGGCCGCCGGCGAGGCGCTCATGGCGGCACACACCGCGTTCGTCGAGTCGGCCCTCGCCGGTTCCCCGCCCGACGAGGCGGCCGTTGCGCAGTGGCGACAGCGCGCCCGTGATTGGCTCGATTCCCTGCGCGCCGAGCTGGGACCGGGATTTGAGATCGAGGATGCGCTGGAACCGCCCGCCTGGCAGGACGACTCCGCCATTGAACCGCCGCCCACCGGACGGGTCATCGGCTGCTTTCGGGACGAGGTTCTGGCCGGGCAGGCGTTGAGGCGGCTGCGGGCCACCCGTCGCTGGCGGGAGTCGGTGGAATTCGACCTCGCCGCACAGCCCGGGTGGGTGCCGGAACTGCCCTGCCAATTGTTGGATGCCTTCGAGGGATTGCCCGGCTGGGTCGCCGCGTGGCATCAGGAATCGGAGGGCGGCCCCGGCCTTTTCCTCGCCGGCGATCCGGTCGAGCACGCGATTGCGTGCGTCCGCGACCGCAACGTGACCGGCTGGGTCAACTTTCTCGGAGAACTCCGCACCCGGGCGGTCCGGGTAGATCCCGGTTGGCTGATGGATCCGTGGCGACCGACCGCCGCACACCGGCTGGACCCGGGCGAGGACGAAGCTTGGGAGATGTTCCTTGCCGCCGCCGGTGACGCCCTCGCCGGCCGGACCGCGAACACCCGGATGCTCGAACGCGCCCGGGATCGCCTATTTTTCGGATGGAAGGGACACTGGCCCGCGAACGCGGCGGAGGCCCTGCTCCAAGCCGGGTTTGCCCGGACCGAGTTTCACCGATTCGTGCGCTGACCCGGGCGGTGCATGGATTCGCGGTTGTCCGGCCCGCCCCGGCAGCCCATCGTTCCGCGGTCCCATGAGAGCTTTCCTCGCCACCTTCCTGCTGGCTGCGACCCCGGCCGTCGCCGCCGATGTGCCCCTGCCGAAGTTCCGCGCCGTCAACGTGGACACCAACATTGCCATCGGCTACGGGCTCGCGCTGGCCGACGTGGATGGAGACCGCCGGCCCGACATCGTCCTCTGCGACAAGAACCACGTCGTCTGGTATCGCAATCCGTCGTGGGAGAAGTTCGTGATTGCCGAGAAGCTCACCGAACTCGACCACGTCTGCGTGGCCGCCGCGGACATCGACGGCGACGGCAAGGCGGAGATTGCGGTGGGAGCCGGCTGGAATCCCGGCGACACCCAGAACTCCGGCGCCCTCTTCTTCCTGCGTCCGCCCGCCGACCGGACGCAGCGCTGGACGCCCGTGAAACTCCCCCACGAACCCACCATGCACCGCATCCGCTGGGTGAAGGATTGGCAGGGCCGGATGTCGCTCATCAGCGCGCCGCTCCACGGTCGGGGCAATGATTCCGGCAAGGGCACCGGCGCCGGCGTGAAGATCCAGCGGTATCGTCCACCGGAAACGCCCGACGGTGAATGGCAGGTGGACACGCTGAACGATCAGCTCCACAAGACGCACAATTTCGACTTCGTGCAGTGGGACGACGACGAGACGAAGGAAATCGCCGTCGCGGCCAAGGAAGGCGTCTTCGTGCTCAACTGGTCGCGGGAACAGAACGGCTACGTCTCCGAACAGGTCGGTTCCGACGAGAACGGCGGCTGCGGCGAGGTCCGCGCCGGCCGCCTCGGCAACGGCGGCACCTTTCTGTGCGCCGTGTCGCCGATGCACGGGAACCAGCTCGCACTGTTCTCGGGCAAACCCGGCGCGGGAAAGCCGTGGAACCGCCGCGTGCTCGACGACACACTGATCGACGGCCACGGCCTGGCCTGCGGCGACCTCCTGGGCCTCGGGCGGGATCAGATCGTGGTGGGCTGGCGCGCCATGGGCCGGCCGCGTTCGGTGAAGGTCGGCCTCAAGCTCCTCACCCCGTTGGACGCCGAGGGCACCGAATGGCGCACCACGCTGATCGATGACGACACCATGGCCTGCGAGGACGTCCAGCTCGCCGACCTCAACGGCGACGGCAAGCTCGACATCGTCGCCGCCGGCCGCGCGACCAAGAATGTGAAGGTGTGGCTCAACGAGCGGTGACCATGTGGAAGGTTTACGCCTACGCCGGCTGTGACACGTGCCGGAAAGCCCTGCGCTTCTTCACGGAGCGGGGAATTCGCCACACCGTGGTGCCCATTCGGGAACAGCCTCCCACCCGGCCCGAACTGCGGCGCATGCTGAAGCACTGCGGCGGCGAGATCCGGCGGCTTTTCAACACCTCCGGACAGGACTATCGGGCGATGGGGCTCGGCCAGAAGCTGCCAGACCTGCCCGAAGCCGAAGCCCTCGAACTGCTCGCTGGCAACGGCAATCTCGTGAAACGGCCGTTCGTCCTCACCCCGAATGGCGGCACCGTCGGCTTCCGGCCGGCGGATTGGGAGCAGCTCGCCGCCGGGTGAACCGCCGCTGAGGGATTCCCTCCCGGGGTCCGCTTGCCCGCCGGGCGTTCCTCTCCCACCTTCCGCCCGCTCATGAGCAAGATTGTCGGCATAGACCTCGGCACCACCAATTCGCTCGTCGCGGTCGTGGACAGCGGGATTCCGTATGTCATCGCGGACGCCGAAGGCCAGCGCCTGACCCCTTCGGTCGTGCATGTGCCCGGCGCCGGCGCCGAACCCGTGGTCGGTCATCGAGCCAACCGTGTCCGCGTGCTCAGGCCAGCCGAGACGGTCTATTCGGTGAAGCGCTTCATCGGCCGCCGCGGCAGCGACATCCCGCGCGAGGACATGCTCGTCACCTATCCCGTCCAGGGTGAAGGCTCCGGTCCGGTCACCATTCCGCTTCCTGGCTGGGCGTGGACGCCGGAGGAGATTTCCGCGGAGGTGCTGAAGAAGCTGAAGCGCGATGCCGAGGCGTCCCTCGGCGAGCCGGTCACGCGGGCGGTCATCACCGTGCCGGCCTACTTCAACGACGCCCAGCGCAACGCCACCATCCGCGCCGGTGAACTGGCCGGTTTCAAGGTGGAACGCATCGTCAACGAGCCGACCGCGGCGGCGCTCGCCTACGGGCTCGATAAGCTGAAGGACCGCGCGAAGATCGCGGTTTACGATCTCGGCGGCGGCACGTTCGACCTGTCCATCCTCGAGCTGAACCAGGGCGTTTTCCAGGTGCTGAGCACCAACGGCAACACCCGGCTCGGGGGCGACGACCTCGACAAGCGGCTGACCGATTTCCTCGTGCAGAAGATCGCCGAGGCCGGCGGGCCGAAGCTGGCCGGACCGGAGACGCATGGGCTCCTGAGCCGCCTTCGCGAAGCGGCCGAACAGGCCAAGATCCGGCTCAGTTCGGAGGAGGAGGTCGAGATTTCCCTGCCGTTCCTTACGGCGGAATTCAGCTTCAGCCTGCGCCTCACCCGCACCGAGCTGGAACGGCTGACCCGCGATCTGGTCGAGCGCACCAAGGCCCACTGCCTGCGCTCGTTGGCCGATGCCAAGCTGGAGGCCAAGGATCTCGATCAGGTCATCCTTGTCGGCGGCCAGACGCGCATGCCGCTGGTGCGCCGCCTCGTCTCCGGATGGTTTGGCTGCACGGATTTCGCCGAAACCCGCGGCGATGTCCGCCTCGGCGATGACTTTCACACGGCCAAGGGCCCGCAACTGAACACCGGCCAGAATCCGGACGAGGCGGTGGCGTTGGGCGCCGCGATCCAGGCGGAAATTCTGGCCGGCGGCTTCAAGACCATGCTGTTGCTCGACGTGACGCCGCTGTCGTTGGGCATCGAGACCTTCGGCGGGCTGATGAACGTGATCATCCACCGCAACAGCACGATTCCGATCAAGGCCGGCGAAATGTTCACCACCGCGGTGGACCACCAGCGCTCGATGCTCATCCACGTGCTCCAGGGCGAGCGCGAACGCGCCCGGGACAACTGGTCGCTGGGCCGCTTTGAGATCGAGTTCGAGTCGGCTCCCAAGGGCGTTCCGCGGGTTGGCGTCCAGTTCGAGATCGACGCCAACGGCATCCTCCACGTCCTCGCGCGCGACGTGAAGACCGGTCACCAGAAGGTCGTGGAGATGAAATCCGCCGTCGATGTTAGCGACGCCGAGGTGAACCGCATGATCGAGGAATCCGTCGACAACGCCTTCGACGACCTCCGGGCCCGGCAGTGGATCGAGGCCAAGCTGCGGGCGGGCGAAACCCTGACGGCCACCCGCAAGACCATGGCGGAATACGACGCCGAGCTGGACCCGGAATACCGGCAGCAACTGCTGGCGGCACTGGAAGCGGTCGAAGCCGTGCTCGCGCTCGAAAACCCCAAGAACAAGACCGGCGACCCGGCGAAGCTGAAGGCCGCGACCGCGCAACTCGACGAGGTCACCAAGCCCCTCGCGGACTACGCCATGGACCGCGTGATGGAGGCCATGCTGCGCAAGCGCGGCATGCTCCCCCCGGAACCGCCCGCCCCGCCCGCCGAGTAGAGGCGATCCCGCCAACGATCGCCACCAGTCGCGGTGAATCCCAAACTTGCCCGCCGTTCGCCGAACCGCTTACTTCGGGCGCGTCCGGTTCGCTTCCATAGCTCAAATGGATAGAGCGGCGGTTTCCTAAACCGTTGATCCAGGTTCAATTCCTGGTGGGAGCACCAGCCGGCCTACCCAGTTACCGCTCCCGCTTCTCGGACGTTCCCGCGTCTGGCTCGTCGCCGGGCAGCTTTGCCCGGATCGCGTCGGTGGTGCCTTCGACCAACTCGCCGCCCACTTCGCCAAGCGCTTTCACCTGCTGGCGCATGAGCCGGAGGGATCGCTGGGTCAGCCCGAGAAGTCCGCCCGGCGTCAGCACCATCTGGGCGGCGCTGCCGAGCGTCAGCATCGGATTGAACGGCTGCATCCGCCGCATCGTGCGCCACACCGCCTCGGACGGATGCGCCTCCTCCTCTCGGACGAAGTCCAGCAGGTGGGTGCTCAGCAGGCAGCCCACCATCGAGCCGAGGATCAGCACGTGGTAGTCGCGGATGGTCTGGCCAAGGAACGTGCCCAGCTCATCCGGCAACAACCGCAGAATCAGTCCGCCCAGGAGCGGCCCGAGCGCGGTCAGCGCGCTGCTCAGGGCGAGGAACACGGCGACGTAGGGCGCCTTGTTGGCGGGGGCGAGCTTGAGCATGAGGTTGAACTGGCAGAGCTGGAATCCGGCCGTGGTGCCGCCCACGACGAGATAGGTCAGGGCGAGGTGCCAGAAGAACCGTTCGCCGGCGAAGGTCCACGAGGCGAGTCCCGCAATCGCCCAGGTGAGCGCACACACATACAGCACGGGCTTGCTGCCGAAGCGTTCGCACAGCCAGCCCCAGCCCTTCAGGGTCAGGAGGCCGCCGACACCGCTCAGGGCCGTCAACAGGCCGACGTCGCCGACCGACCGGTGAAGCCCCTGCACGATGAACACCGGGTAAAAGGGCTGTCCGAGATTGAGCAGCAGGCCCCACACGCCGATGAATGCGACCAACTTCAGGTAATTCAGGCTCCGGAACGGCAGCAGGATTTCCCCCCAGTCGGGCGGTGTTGCGGCGCGGCGCATGACCGATTCCGGGAATTTCATGCGGGTGAAGAAAAGGAGTCCCGCCATCCGCGCCAGACCCGCGATGGCGAAGATCCAGCCGAACGCCGTGAGCGAGTTGTTCGCCCGGTCGGCCAATTTGCTCACCACGATCACCACGATCAGCGTCCAGAAGCCGAAGACCAGGTTCCGCCGGCCGAAGAAGCGGGCGCTGAGCCGGGGCGGAACCAGTTCCGCGATGGCGGCCGACCACGTGACGGAGCCCAGGCAGTTCGCCAGGGTGGCCACCGTGAGCACCAGCATGAACACCGCGTCGCGACCGGCCGGAGAGAGGAATGGCAGCGCCGAAACGAAGCCCCAGGGCAGCGCGTTGAAGACGAACGTCAGGATGATGATCTGGTAAAGCGGCAGCCGGCCGCGCAGCCACGTCACCAGGGCCGGTTGCAGCAGGTTGCAGAGGTGCGGCAGCGCGGCCATGAAGCCGACGCCCGCGGGCCCCCAGCCCAAGGCCACCGCCGCAAAGGCGATGACGAAGGAGAAGCTCGGCAGCGTGAGATTGAGCATGGGCACGCTGAAACAAGCCTCGATGGTCGAGTATTTCAGCGAGAGCAGCAGTTCGCGGTGGCGGAGACGGCCCATGGTGCGCCGCGGCGGCGCAGGGAGGACGCTTGGTGCCGGCCGGCCATCGGTCAAGCCCGGGTCGATTCACGCCGGCGTTGCCGACGGCAGTCCGCGCCGCCAGCCTAGGGCCGACGAATGAAGAGCAAGCCTTCCCTGTTGGTGATCTTCCTGACCGTGTTCCTCGATCTGGTCGGGTTCGGCATCGTGCTGCCCCTGCTGCCGATCTTCGCGCGCAGCCTCGAGGCCAGCGGCGTGGTCATCGGCTGCCTCATGGCCAGCTATTCGGCGATGCAGTTCCTGTTCGCACCGGTGTGGGGACGCATTTCCGACCGGGTGGGCCGCCGGCCGATCCTGCTGCTGAGCACCGCCGGGGCGGTCGTCTCCTACGCGCTCTTCGCGATCGGCTCGGCCCAGACCGGGACCACCGCCCTGGTGCTGCTGTTCGCCGCCCGGACCTTTGCGGGGATCTGCGGCGCCAACATCACCGTGGCGCAGGCCTACATCGCCGACATCACGCCGCCGGACCAACGCTCGAAGCGTATGGGGCTGATCGGCATGGCGTTCGGGCTGGGTTTCATCTTCGGACCTGCCCTCGGCGGACTCGCGCTGAAGTCCGGGAACGTCTCCGCCCCGGGCTGGCTCGCGTCCGGCCTGTGCGCGCTCAACTTCATCTTCGCCTGGCTTCGCTTGCCCGAAAGCCGGCCGGCGGACAGCAAACCGGCCGAACCCCGTCCGCGTTTCCAGCAACTCGTCCACACCCTGCAACGCCCCGGCATCGGGGTCCTGGTGGCCATCTTCTTCCTCGCGACGTTCTGCTTCGCCTGTTTCGAGACCACGCTGGGACTGCTGGTGAGCCACAATTTCAACCTGATGTTCGAGAACCTGAAGGGCGGCGTGCATGTCTTCGACTCGAAGGTCGTCTATCTTTACGCCTTCTGCGGAGTCATCGGGGCGTTTGTGCAGGGCGGACCGCTTGGCAAAATCGTCAAGCGGATGGGGGAACCGCAGGTGATCACCATCAGCCTCGTGCTGCTGGGCGTGAGCCTCGTGCCGATGCCGTTCGTGCGCTCGTGGGGACTGCTGCTGCTCGTCCTGGCAGTGCTGTCCATCGGTTCCAGCCTTACGCGCCCACCGGTGTTCGGGCTGCTGTCGAATCTCACCTCGGCCGACGAGCAGGGCGTCACCATCGGCACCGCCCAGAGCGCGGGCAGCCTCGCCCGCATCGCCGGTCCGATCTTCGCCGGCTCCCTTTACGAGCTGCACCCGGCGGCCCTCTACGTGACCTGTGGAACAGTTGCCCTGCTGACCGCCCTCATCGCGTGGCGAAAGCTGATGGTGAAGCCCCTGACAAGTCCGGCCACTATCTCCTGAACGGCCGGCGCGGACCAAATCGGACTCGCTTTGTCGAAAAGAACGCCTACTCAGGGCCCATGCGTTCCCCTGCTCCGTCCGGCGCCAGCCTGCCGCTGCGCCGAGGGTTCACCCTGATCGAATTGCTCGTGGTCATTGCGATCATCGCCATCCTCGCCGGGATGCTCCTGCCGGCCCTGGCCAAGGCGAAGGACAAAGGCCAGGCGGCGGCGTGCCTGAGCAACACCAAGCAGATCGGGCTCGCGATCCAGATGTATGCCGACGATAACCGTGGCATCTTTCCGAACCAGTGGTGGGCGGTCGGCCCCTACCGGAACTCGCGGGGCAAGAACTGTGGCGGCGAATGGCTGCGGACCCCGGCCAGCACGCTTTCGAACTACACCGGAGCCCCCAAGGTGTGGGTCTGCCCGAAGAAGCTGCGCGGGCTGACCTACAAGACCGAGCCCGGCTCGTTCGACCCGTCCATCACCGGTTTCCTGTCCTACGGCTTCAATTACCTCGGCGTGTTCGGCGGCGACGGTGGCAAGACCTTCAAGGAGTCGTCGGTTTCCCGGCCCACCGAAATGGTGGCGGTCACCGAAGTGAACGGCACCGACGACCCGAAACAGATCGGCGGCGGCATCGGCAACGAAAAGGCCGATGCCGCTTGGCTCGACGGCTACTGGGCCGGCGGGTCCTTTCCGCAGCAGACGCAGCCCCGGGGCAACCAGAACTTCCGGTTCCAATCCCAGATGCGGAAACACAATCTCCGGGTGAACATCGTTTACGTCGACGGCCACTCCGCGGGCACCAAACCCAGCCAGCTCATTTGGGGACAGTGGTATGGGGTCTTCAGCGGCACGGTCATCCCGAATTCGGCCGGCAAACGGTGGGACGGACCCGTGAGCAACGCGGCGCTCGACAAGTCCGAGATTCCGCCGAACTGATCCTTCCGGCAGTGCCCGCGCCGGCCCCACCTTGCCACGGGATGCTCTCCACAGGCATGGTCCCGGCTTCCGCATGAAGCGCGTCGTCCTGCTTGGCAGCACCGGTTCCATTGGCACCAGCACGTTGAAGGTGGTCGAGGATTTGCCCGACCAGCTTCAGCTCGCCGGCCTGGCTGCGGGCGGCAACGCCGACCTGTTGGCCGAACAGACCCGGAAACATCGGCCCGCGGTCGTTTCCATCCACGATCCGGCCAAGGCGGCTGGGCTTCAGGCCGCGCTCGGTGACGGCGTGAAGGTCCGGTGCGGCGCGGAAGGCTTGATCGAACTCGCCACCCTGCCCGAGGCCGACATCGTGCTCATCGCCATCGTGGGCACCGCGGGCCTCGCCCCTGCCCTTGCGGCGATCCGCGCCGGCAAGGACATCGCGGTCGCCTCGAAGGAAATCCTCGTGATGGCCGGCGAAACCGTCATGGGCGAGGCCCGCAAACACGGCGTGAAGGTGCTCGCGGTGGATTCCGAACACTCGGCCATCTTCCAGTGCCTTGACGGCAAGCCGCCCGCCTCCGTCCGCAACCTGTGGCTCACGGCGTCCGGCGGCCCCTTCCGCGACGCGGCGAAGTGGCCGAAGGAATCGCTCGCGGGCATCCCGCTGGAGCAGGCGCTCAAGCATCCCGCGGGGGTCATGGGCCGGACGATCACGATCGACGCCGCCACGCTGTTCAACAAGGGGCTGGAGATGATCGAGGCGCGCTGGCTTTTCGACATCGAGATGGCCCGAGTGCAGGTGGTCGTGCATCCGCAGAGCATCGTGCACTCGATGGTCGAGTTCGTGGACGGCTCGCTCATCGCCCAGCTCTCGACGCCCGACATGTGCCTGCCGATCCAATACGCGCTCTGCTATCCCGACCGCCAACGCAGCGACCGCGTGCAGACGAACTTCGCCAAGATCGGCACGCTGACCTTCGAGGAACCCGACACCGACCGCTTCCCTGCGCTGCTGCTTGCCCGTCGCGCCGGCGAAGTCGGCGGCACGCTGCCTGCCGTGTTCAACGCCGCCAACGAAGTCGCCGTGGAACAGTTCTGCCAGCGCCAGCTCAGCTTCACCGGCATCACCGAGAAGGTCCGCCGCGTGATGGACGCCCACCGCATGGTCGAGCATCCGACGCTGGAGCAAATCCTCGAAGCGGACCAATGGGCGCGGGAAGAGGCGGCGAGGTGAGACAAGGCAAGGTGAAGCGATTGTTGCCAGTGATTGGAGCGGTGACGCTCGTGGGATTCCTGCTCTTGATGTTTTGGCCTTCTTCCTCCTACGACCGGAACAAAGTTCATCCGTCACTGCGAGACCTTGAGATGCCCCTTCAGGCAGTAAACGTGGAGTATTTCATGGATGGAGGCAGCATCGGAGTGACGTTGATAGACTGCCGTGGGCGGTCGGCGAGATTCGCGCTTCCAGTTTCAGCAGCACCCGGCCCGAAGTATCCACAGTTGCTGGTGGGCGTGGTGCATTCCAGCAAGCCAGGAGGTGTCGAGGTCGCTTCGGAATGGTCGTCGGACACTCGCAACTGCCTCATCGAATGCGTGGAGCACAGTCCCACACCTGCGCCTGAGGACGACCTTGCTCTGATTGCATTGCGAGGGTCACCAATTGACTACGCTCGTTTGTTCGGGAAATGGGTTTCATCAGTCGCGAAAGGTCGGTTCAGCCGACCGTGACGCTTCAGGGATCAGTCAGTGCCGAAGGACCCAGCCAATCAATTGCAGCCGCAGATTCCGGAGATTTCCGGCAAATCTTTCCAAGCCGAAAGCCGGAGCCACTACGTTTCAACTATCCCGGCTTCACGCCCCCTCTGCCTCCGCTGCCTTCGCCCCGCGACGGCGTGCTGGTGTGCCGGACTGGCCCCGATTGAGACCACGACCCGCGTCGTCTTCCTGCAGCATCCGCGGGAAGCAAAGGTCGCCATCGGCACTGCCCGGATCGCCCACCTCGGCCTGGCCCGGAGTGAACTGCACGAAGGGATTGAGTTCGCGGACCATCCGCGCGTCGCGGAACTGGTGGCCAGCCCCGGCACCGCCCTCCTCTTCCCGGGCGAAGGCGCCCTCGCTCCCGACGCCTTGGAGCACCCGCCCGAAACGCTGCTGGTCATCGATGGCACCTGGCCGCAGGCGCGAAAGATGATGGCGCTCAATCCGGCCCTGCGTGCCCTGCCCCGGATCGGCTTCATGCCCCGCCGGCCCGGCAACTACCGGATCCGCCGCGAACCCGCCGCCCACTGCGTCGCCACCGTGGAGGCCGTGGTCGAAGTGCTGGCGGCGTTCGGGCTCACTGATTCGCAGTTGGCGCCATTGCTCGGTGCGTTCGACTCCATGGTGGAACGCCAGCTTGCCGCCACGGCCGCACGCGTCGAACCCCGCCGACAATGTCTCCGCGCTCCCGATCCGTGGTGGATGTCTGCGGCGATGCCTGATTTCGAGGCGCTGTGGCCCGAACTCGTGGTGGTTGCGGCGGAGGCCAACACTCATCGGCGCGGCAGCGATGTGCCCGGCCTGCCAGAGCTCATCCAACTGGCCGCCACCCGGCTGGCGACCGGTGAAACGTTTCACGCCTTTCTCGCCCCGCGTCGGCCGCTGGCGGTCAACGCTGCCCGCCATCTGGAGGTGCCGGAGGAAGCCCTGCGGAATGGCCGCTCCGTGGAAAGCGTTCTCACCGAATGGGACCGGTTCGTCGGCCCGGAAGGTCGCCTGGTCGGCTGGGGAGATTTCAGTTGGACCTTGCTGGCGCGTGAAGGATGGCAGCCGGAGCAGGCGCCCATTGACCTCCGCCTCGTCGCCGCCCACCGCCTGAAACGCCGGCCCGGTGCGGTGGGCGATGCCGTGCGGGCCATCGGCGGTAAGGCCAACGGCGTTCCGGCGGCACCCGGACGCGCGGGCCGGGTGCTGCCCGCCCTCGCCGAGTTCATCCAAGTGTTGTTGGCCGAGAAGCGTGCAGCCTCAGCGTCCTGACGACGGGAGGCGCGGTCGGTTGGGCTTTTGGCCTGTCTCCTCGTTTGCGGCAGCCGGTTTCGCGGACTTCAGGAACCAAACGCCGCCGCCGGAGCCGGCAGTTCCCGGCTGATTTCGTCGAGTCGATAGCCAAAGCCGGGGCCTCGGATTGAACAAAGTTCCACTCCGCCATCCTGCCGTTGGTAGAGCCCCGGATGCACCTTCGCCTCGGGCGCGCTGGCCTTGGGATAGAACTGCATCGCGTTGGTCTCCACGCCCATGATGGTCGGGACGTGGGCGGCGAGCAGACAGTGGGGGATCTGCGCGAGCATCGGGTTGGTGAGGTCCTGCACCATCAGCGTCAGGCCGTGGGCCTGTGCCCAGCAGGCGGAGAGCAACGCGCCGGACTGCGTCTTGCAGGTCTTGAGCGCGACGCCGGTCCAGCCGAGTTCACGGCCGCGTCGGACGAGCTTCCAATCGTGCGCGCTCTCGTCGAGGAACAGCGGCTTGCGGGCGCTGACGCCGTGGACGGCAATGGGATGTTCAGTGAGTTCGTAGGGAAACGGCTGCTCCACGTAGAGCAACATACCGTAGAGGCGCGGGTGCTCGTCGCGCAGGCGGTCGAGGATTTCGCAGACGTAGGCGGGTTCACGGACGGTGCAGTTGAAGTCGGCCGTGAGCCATTCGACGTCGTGAGCGACGGCGATCTGGCCGACCTTCACAAGGCGGGCATAGTCCCAGCCGGCGTCATTGCCGCGGAGTTTGATCTTCAGGCATTTCAGGCCGTCGCGACGAATCCAGTCGGAAAGCAGCACGGGATAACCGTCGTCGGGCTCGTCGCCGCGGAGTTCGGTCGCGTCGAGCGGGTCGAGTCCGGCGACGAGATGCCACGCACGTAGGCGGTCGAGGCGTTGTGGGCGGAGGAAGTCGGCGGGGAATTTGCCGCTGAAGGAAACGGACAGGTCGGCGGCCGGCTGGAGGAAGGCGGCGAGGTCGCGGTTGAGGAATTCCGCTCCGTAGGTGGCATAGGTGGGCCAGCCGTGGAGGTTGCCGAAGGCGTCGTGCAGCGCGAGGTCAAAGGCGGAGCAGCAGACCAGCGCGGCGAGCCAGGGCATCGCCTCCGCAGGAGCCGAGGAACGAAGGCTCCGGCCGGATTCGAGGAAGCTCGCATTGAAATCCTCCCGCAGTCGCGGCAGCAGCAGTTCGGTGAAATCGTGGCCGAGTTCCAGCGGGTGGCCCCAGTCGGCGAAGTTGGCCCAGGCCTTGGTCAAGAATTCGCAGAAGAGCTTCAACGCCTCGTGACGTGGTGCGTAGGGCGACGGGCTGGGCCAGACCCACTGCACGCTTAGCGGGGTTTCGCCCCAGCCTTCGGCGGAGCGGCCATCGCGACCGACGATGCGCAGGCGCACCCGGGCGCAGGTTACGGAAGTCAGCGCCTCGGTGCCGAACTTGAGCGGCACTCGGGTCTGCACCGGCAGGAACCACAGCGCCGCGCCGGTGACACGGCAGTCGCTGGCTTTCCGGGAAACGGGCGTGGGCGCGAAGGGATCCATCGGCCGTCGATGATTTCGCGGGATGCCCCCGCTGGAAAGCGTTTACCCGGGCCGGACCGAAACCGGCAGCTCAGCCCTTTTCGATGCAGGCGTAGGCGTTGTGATTGTGGATGCTCTCGTAATTCTCCGCCTCCACCCGATACCAGCTGATCTCAGGCTGGGCGTTGAGCCGGAGGGCGACGTTGCGCACGAGGTCCTCCACGAACACGGGATTTTCATACGCCCGCTCGGTCACCGCCTTTTCGTCCTCCCGCTTGAGCAGCGAATACATCTCGCTGCTGCCGCTGGACTCGATCTGGGCGATAAGGTCCTCAATCCAGATGATCTTGTCGGACCGCACCTGCACGGTCACCTCGCCGCGCTGGTTGTGGGCACCGTATTTGGAGATTGCCTTGGAGCACGGGCAGAGCGTGGTGACGTTGCATTTCACGGTCAGCAGGAAGTCGAATTCCCGGCCGCTCATCGCCGCATCGAAGCGCACGGTGTAATCCACCATGCCTTCCTTGCCGGACACCGGAGCCTTCTTGACCATGAAATACGGGAACTCCATCTCCAGATGGGCGTTCTGGGCGTGGAGCTTCCGCTGCAGTTCCTCGAGCATCTCCGGAATGTTCGCGACGTGGATCACGCCGCCGTGGGCGTTGAGCACCTCGACGAACCGGCTCATGTGCGTGCCCTTGAACTCCTGCGGCAGATCCACGAACAGCCCGACCGTCGCGACCGTATTCTGGAGGACGTGGGTGGTCTTGTCGCGCACCTGCACCGGAAAGCGCAGTCCGCGCACGCCGACCTTGTCGATCCGCAGCTGCCGGTGATCCGGCTCGCTCTGTTTGTCGGTGAGGGGCTTGGACATGATTCGTTGGACTGTGGCCGAAGCGGGCTCGGCCGGGAAGTTCACGGTGGCAATGTTCACGGTGGTTGAATCCACGGCGCGGCAGCCTAGCACCGGCCCGATGAAACGCCAAACGCCGCCGGCAGTTGCCCGCCGGCGGCGCCCACACATCCACAATCAGCCGGCCGCCTTCACTGGCCGTCCGATTCGTCCACCACGAGAAACCGGGTGGTATTCCGGCTCCAAAGCTTGAGCAGGGTCGTCTTTTCCTTGGGGTCTTCGGTAAGTTTCACCGCCTCGTCCGCGGAGGTCACCCGTTCATGGTTGATCTCCAGGATCACGTCGCCCGGCAGCAGGCCCGCCTCGGCCGCGGCGGAGTCAGGCTCAACTTGGGTCACCAGCGCGCCCTCGATTTTCGCGGGGACGTTGAACTGCCGGCGCATGCGGGTGTCGAGATCGGCGACCGTCACGCCATTGAGGGTGCCCTCGTCGTTGCGGCCCGACTGATTTTTCGCGACCACGTTCTCGTCGTCCAGCTCGCCTACCTTCACCTTGATGGTCTTGGCGTCGCCTTCCCGCAGGACCTTGACCGTCGCGGTTTCGCCCGGACGAATGCGGGCGACCTCCAGCCGCAACTGCCGGCTGTCGGCCACGTCCTTGCCGTTGAGCTGCGTGACGATGTCACCACTTTCAAGGCCGGCCTTTTCCGCCGGACTCTTGGGCGCCACTTCGGCCACCAGTGCGCCCTTGTGGTCGTCTAGCTTGAACTTCTTCGCGAGCTGCGGGGTGACCTCCTGGAGGAAGACCCCCAGGTAACCGCGGATGACCTTGCCGTCGCTGACGAGGTCACCCATCACGTCCCGGGCGAGATTCGCCGGAATCGCGAACCCGATGCCCATGTTGCCGCCGTTGCGGGTGAAGATGGCCGTGTTGATGCCGACCAGACGCCCCTGGATATCCACCAGCGCGCCGCCGGAGTTACCGGGGTTGATCGCCGCGTCGGTCTGGATGAAGTCCTGATAGGGCAGATCGGCAAGCTCACGGGTTGCCCGGCCGGTGGCGCTGACCATGCCCATGGTCACAGTTTGGCCGAGACCGAAGGGATTGCCGACGGCCAGCACGAGGTCGCCGACCTCGATTTTTTCGCTGTCCGCAATGGCGATGGCGGGAAGATCTGCCGCCTCCACCTTGATGACCGCAACGTCGGTCTTGGGATCCTTTCCCACGACCTTCGCCTTGAACTCGCGCCCGTCGGCGGTTTTCACGTTCAGCTCGTCCGCGCCGTCCACCACGTGGTTGTTGGTCAGGATGTAGCCGTCCTTGGTCACGATCACCCCGGAACCGGCGCCGCGCTGGGACGGGGTCCGGAACTGCCGTCCGGGCCCCTGACCGAACGGGCTTTCCTCGCCGAAGAACTGCGGAAAGCCGGGAATCTGGAAACCGGGCACCATGCCGGAGTTGATCACCTTGCCCTTCTGCACGGTGTAAACCTGGACCACGCTGGGCGACACCTTCCGGACCACGGGCGCGAAGCTCGCGGCGATCCGCCCGTCCCGGGCCACCGGCGTGTCATCCACGCTCAGCTTCACTTCAGGCGCGGGCCTGTTCTTTTCGGATTTGCCCCCGGCGATCACGGCGGTCGTGGCCCCGAGCAGGCCGCCGAGGAGGATCAGGGGGATGTATTTGCGGAGGGATTTTGCGGAGCGGTTCATAGGCAGTGTCATGTCGTTCATCTGCCCACAACAGACATCCGCCGGATGACCGGAAGCTTTCCGGACCATTACAGCTTTGTAAGGAAACCGCGTGGCGGGCTCAGCGGAGTCCGGCCGGAAGTTCCACGACAAAGACCTGGTTGAACTCCCCTTTCGCCTGCCGCACCCGGCGGACGAATCCGATGCGGCGGCCGTCCGGCGCAAGAACACAGGCTTCCGGCCGCGGCGCACCGGCATCGTCACTCCGTTCGGTCAGGCGATGGGTGCGACCGCTGGCCGTATCGGTCACACAGACGGAATTGTCCATGACATGGGCAATCCAGCGGCCGTCCGCACTCCACGTGAAGGTCGAAGCGATGCCCCATTCGTTGCGGGTCAACTGCACCGCCGGGCCGCCGTTGGGCGATACGGTCCACAACTGGGCGACGCCCGCGTCATCCCGCATCAGGAACGCAATCCGGCTGCCGTCCGGGGCCGTTCTCAGCCAGTGTCGCGGCCCCTGGATGCCGGGATATTTCCGGTCCGCGGTGAACGTCAGCCGGTGCTGCGCCACTCCGGCCGGCGGTTCGGGCCGGCGGGTTTCCGTGCCCGCCAAGGGTCCGCCTCCCGGCCGGGTCAGGTCATCGGGCAGGTCGGCCAGAAACACCTCGGAAATCGTCTCCCCGGCGGAGGTCACGACGTGGCCCTGAAACGCCAGGGCGCGCCGTTGCCGGGTTCCATCCGTCCGAACGTAGCCGTTGGTTCCCACCCAGCCTTCCTCAAAGGCTTTCCGGATCTCGTTTGAGCCCGGGCGCGGTTCATTGACGGTCCGAGTGACCATCACGGTGAAGTCCCCGTCGTGGTTCCGCGGGTGGCCGCGCGACACCTTCACGGGCTGCCCAACCACGGTCACTCCGAGATTGCGCTGGTTGCGGTGGTGGGAGGGATGTTCGGGCAGTTCCGCCAGCACATGGTCCTCGTAGGTGAAGCTCACGAGGGCGCCGTCGGCACTGAAAACATGGACGTGCGAACCGCCCCGCAGCGCACCCGGCGTGAACGGCGGCGTCAGGTCGCGCGCATCCAGTCGCCTCATCCGGCCCGGCTCCGCGAACTCCACGAGGGCGCCTTCGCGGTGGTAGGGGCCGTATTGCCAGTCCGGCGTGGGTGCCTCGGGCCCATGGATGAACACCAGCTGGGGACGAATGGGATTCCAAGTGACCACGCCGCAGTGAGCCCCGTTGGCGGCGCGATACAGGACGCGGACCTCCCGCGTGCGGACGTTCACGGCCTCAATGCGGTTGCCATCAAACCTGTCGCCCGCGGCATCCGACCGGATGTCGTAGGCCAGCCATTCGCCATCGGCCGACCAGGCACCCACGTTCGTCAGGATATGTCCGTGTGGAACCGTCGTAATCTGCATTTCGGTGGCCTTCATCGCGGAGTGGTGTCCCGAAACACAACCGGCCCCAACGGCGAGCGCCAAAGCACATGCCAGCCGGCAGGCGCGGCCCTTCCCAAACAGAAATGCCCCGGTGAACACCGGGGCATTGAACGGCAAGCGGCCGGAAGACTCCAGCCTTCGCCACCGCGAACTAGAAGCGGACCGTAAAACCGAGGAACGGGTTGTAATCCGGCGCCGAACGGGTGACCCCGAAGTTGCAGCCGAAATCCCACTGCATGTTGTCACCAATGCCGTAGGTAAAGCCCAAGTCCACCTGTCCCTGCCACGGGCCGCCGCTCTCCGGCGTCACCAAGGCGGCAAATTCGAGGTAAAAGGCCAGGCTGCCGATGATGTCGTGGCCCACGGTGATCGTGTTGAAATATTCGAAGTCATGCCCGTTGGCGCCGTCACTGACGATGTCCACCTCGGTCTGCGCGCCCAGGCCCCAGCCGGCGCCGAGGTCCATGCCAAAGGGCAGAATCACGCCGCCCTCCACCTCACCGTTGCGGACGCCCGACCGGGGCAGCGGCCATTTTACGAACGGCATGATTCCCAACGCCGTCCGGCCGCCGTCATTGCCCCAGAGATTCACCTTCAGGCGGGTCTGCATTTCGCCGAAGCCCGAGCCCTTGACCACGGTGCCGGCGACGTTGTCGGTCACGCGGGAGTCCACATGGCCGTCCAGCACGAGCTGAAGATCCACGTTGTGCAGCAGCCCTACCTTGGCGTTGACCCCGCCCACCCCGAACTGGCGGGTGGAGACATTCCCACCGCCGCTACGGTCACGGTCAAAGGTGGCGTTGGCCAGGTCCCATTCGAGCTGCACGCGGCCGGCGTCCACGGTGATGGGGCTCTCCGTCTGATCGGGGCGGTCCGTGCTCAGCTCGCGCATCAGCTCCTTGGGCGTCGGGTTGAACAGGTGATACTGGCTCTTGTCGGCGGCCGGCTCCTCCGCGCATAGCGTCAAGACGGTGCAGAGGGATAGGGTGCCGGCCAGGGGACAGGACAGGGTTTTCATGCGTTCGGAGTCAGCCTAAGTGAGCCGTCCGGCGGTGACCAGTGGCAGTCACCGGCGAAAACAGGATCGGAAACGGCGTCAAAGGACTTCATCCGGAAAATCGGCAGGCTCGGGCCGGCACTTGAGTTTTCCGATGTTTTCCTCCGCTTGCCGACAATCGGCCCCCTTCCCTAGTGTCCGCCGCCATGCTCGACATCAAGTTGCTCCGGGATAAGCCCGACTTCGTCCGCGAACGCCTTGCCACCCGCCACGCCGGCGACGAGGTCAAGGTCGCCGAAGTGCTCGCCCACGACGAACGCCGCCGTTCGTCCCTGGCCGAGGTCGAGCAGCTCAAGGCCAAACGGAACGCCGCCTCGAAGGAAATTGGCGCGCTGATGGGCCAGAAGAAGACCGCTGAAGCGGAGGCCAAAAAGGCGGAAGTCCGCACCATCGGCGACCGCATCACCGAACTGGACCGCACGGTGGCCGAGGCGGAGGCCGCCCGCGACGCCCTGCTCGCAACCATTCCCAACCTCCCTCACGCCAGCGTGGCATTGGGCAGGGACGCCGCCGACAATCCCGAGATCCGGGTCCACGGCGCGAAGGCGACCTTCCCGTTCCAAGCACTGAACCACGTCGAGCTCTGCGAAAAGCTGAAGCTGCTGGACTTCGCCCGCGGCACCAAGCTCAGCGGTTCCGGCTTCCTCCTTTACACCGGCTGGGGCGCCCGGCTGGAACGCGCCCTGATCAATTTCCTGCTCGACCTGCACATCCACGAGCACGGCTACCGTGAGGTCGCCCCACCTTACATCATCGGCGAGCATTGCATGTTCGGCGTCGGCCAGTTCCCGAAGTTCCGCGACCAGGCCTACGCCGTGCAGGAAGGCCTCGACAGCGCGACGATGGGGAAACTTTACCTGCTGCCCACCGCCGAGGCGCCCGTCGCCAACATCCACCGCGAGGAACTCCTCGGCGTCGCCCAACTGCCGGTGCGTTACTGCGCCTATTCCCCCTGCTTCCGCGCCGAGGCCGGCGCGGCCGGTCTGGGCACCCGCGGCATGATCCGCGTGCACCAGTTCGACAAGGTGGAGCTGATCAAGATCGTCACCCCGGAGACCGGCTACGACGAACTCGAGAAGATGGTCGGCAACGCCGAGAAGGTGCTCCAGCTGTTGGGCCTGCACTACCGGGTGATCAACCTCTGCACCGGCGACATGGGCTTCGCCTCGGCCAAGACCTATGACATCGAGGTGTGGGCGCCCGGACAGGGAACCTTCCTGGAGGTCTCGAGCTGCTCGAACTGTGAGGACTACCAGGCCCGGCGCATGAACCTGCGCTACAAGACCGAGACCGGCGAAAACCGCTTCCCGCACATCCTCAACGGCTCCGGCACCGCCCTCGCCCGCCTGTTCGTCGCCCTGGTCGAAACCCACCAGCAGGCCGACGGCAGCATCGCCATTCCGGAACCGCTGCGTCCTTACCTGCGCACCGACCGGATCTCGGCGGAATGAGCCCGGGCTCGGGACGGCATCCGTCACCGGCGCGCGATAAGCCGCCGGACAGCGGAGGCCGACCGGAAAAGAAAAACGGGTGCCGACCCCGGGGGGAAGCCGGCACCCGCGACACACACCGTCACGCCATGAAGTTCAGCGTCGGCGCCCCGAACAGATTGACGTTCTGATAGAGGTTGCCGAACACCGTCGGCAAATCCTCGTCGGCCACCCCCAGCCACTTCGCCAACGTGCAGGCGTATTGCTCGACCGAGGTCGTCGGAATGAGCGCCCCACGGGAACCGCTGTCATCCGGTCCGCCCAAGGCCAGCGTGGGGAAGGTGCCGTGAATCCGTCCGCCCTGCACCGCGCCACCGAGGATGAAGTGGTGGTTGCCCCAGCCGTGGTCGCAGCCGGAGCCGCTCGGCTGGAGCGTGCGGCCGAAGTCCGACAGCGTGAAACTGGTGACCTGATTGGCCACGCCCAGCTCGTTCTCCATGCAGTTCTGGAACGCGGCCATCGCCGTGGACACCTGGGTGAGCAGATCCCAGTGCTGCCACGCCTGCGAACCGTGCGTGTCGAAGCCGCCCAGGCTGCAGAAGAACACCTGCCGCTTCACGCCGGTCGTGTCGCGCAGCTTGATGAGCTTGGCCACCTGCCGGAGC
The DNA here is from genome assembly GCA_903910585.1 of uncultured Verrucomicrobiota bacterium. Lineage (GTDB taxonomy): Bacteria > Verrucomicrobiota > Verrucomicrobiia > Limisphaerales > UBA9464 > CAIWAH01. Next base: position 23,638 of record CAIWAH010000252.1, on the reverse strand, counting down.
TGGGCCCCGAGGCTTTCGCCCGGGAACACCGTGCTGATCTGGGCGTTGCCGCCCTGCATGAGCGCATTGAGATCGAGCGCATCCTTGCGGACCTTGTTCGCCGCCTGCACGAGCGCGAGTCCGCTGTCGAACTGCAGCACCTGCTGGAGGCCGTTGAGGCGGGCGGTGCCGGCCGAAGCCGGCCAGAGGCTCATGCCGCTGGGATTCAGGTCAAAGCCCGGCAGCAGGCTGGCCGACTGCACGATGTTGCCCGTGCAGAACAGCGCCGGGCCGGCACAGGATATCGCCGCCGGAAAGGCGGAACCGCCATTGAGCCCGCTGACCATGTCGGCCGCCCGGGCGCCCCAGCCGGTGCCGGCCGAGCTCGACGGAATCGCCGCCTGCATCTGCTGGATCTGGTCGGAGTGCGAGAACAGGTTGGTCGGCAGTGCAACGGGATTGGCGGGGTCGAGGAACTGCGCGCGGGTCACGGGTTTCACCAGCATGCCCACGTTCGCGAGCACGCCCAGCCGGCCCGAGTTCCAGAACGGCGCGAGGGAGGTGAGGCCGGGATTCAGGCCGAACGGCGTGCCCGTGACCTGGTCCTGGATCTGGACCAGCGGGCCGTTGTTGTCCGGCAGCGCGAGCGTGCCCCGGGCGGACTTGTAGGCGTTGAACTCCGACTGCGTGAGCGGCACGACGGTGTTGTGACCGTCATTGCCACCGACAAGGAAGATGCAGACGAGCGCCTTGTAATCGGGCGGATTCTGCTGCGCGAGGGCGTTCATCCAGCCGAAGCGAGTGAGCATCGCGGTGGCGCCGATTCCCTTGAGAAGGCTGCGGCGGGAGATGGAATGCTGATTCATGACTGCGACAAAGTTCGTGGTTTCAGGAGCGGCGGTTTCAGTGCTGGACGGCGTATTGGCCGCTCAACGCGGTGAGGTAGAGGACGGTCTGGATGCGCGTGCCGGCGTCGTAGCCCGGCGCCGCGGCGTCGATGAGGGTCTGCTTCATCGCCGCGCTCATGCGGCCGTAGAGCAGCTTCTGGTTCACGAGCTCGACGAGCCCGGCCATGTCGTTGCCAAACGGCTGGAACGGGGTCAGGTCCACCGTGAAGTCGCCGCTGTTCGGGTTCGCCAGCATGTAGTTGAAGAAGTTGCCTCGCAGGGTGGCCTCCATCGGCGTGTAAACCTGGAACTCCGGACCAAAGATCGTGCCGCGGGGACCGACCATCGTGTCATGCGGCAGCCGATACAGGGGCGAGAACCAGCTGAAGACCGACGGCGCGTTCAGCGGGGACTGGGCCAGGTTCTCAAACAGGTAAACGATCTGGTTCGGATTCTTGAAGTGGCCGTTCAGCGCCCGCAGGAAGCCGCACGTGTGCAGGATCGGATCCTTGAGGCGGCCCACCGCCGGTCCGGCGGGAACATCCTGCCGGGCCTCGGCATCGGTGATGATCGCCGTGAGGGTGGCCGGCAGGTCGCCGTCGGTGGCGGCGAACACATCCGCCACCCGCTGGATGTAGCCCGGCGTCGGATTCGACATCACGAGGCTGCGGATGAGGCGGGTCGCGATGAACGGCGCGGTGTTCGGGTGGGACATCAGGATCTCCAGCACGCTTTCGAGGTCCTCCTCCACCGTCTGCCCGGCAGGAATCGTCGTGCCGAGCACCGTCTTGGCGCCGGTGTCATGGCGCGCCTGGTTGGGAACCATCGGTGCACCGTGCCACTCATAGGTGTTGCCGCCCGGCGGCTGGGCATAGACCCAGCCGGTCAGGGCGCGGGACAGCTCCACGATGTCCGCCTGCGAGTAGGTGGACTGGGCGAGTCCGTTGGTGTCGAACAGCAGCGTGCCGTCCGGCTTCAGCTTCCAGAGGCCGATGGTGAACAGCTGCATGATCTCGCGCGGATAGTTCTCGTTGGGGGCGGAACCCAGGCCAGCCTTGGACGAGTTCGCGAGGTCGAGGTATTTGCCCATCGACGAACTCATGGTGACCTCGCGGAGCAGGTCGCGGTAGTTCCCGAAGGCGTTCGCGCTGAGCGCCCGCATCCACGGAAGCATCGCGTCGGCGTAAACGTTCTTGTTCGCCGACACGACGATGATCTGGCTGAGCGCGTGGATCACCCGCTGGCGCAGCTGGTCCGGAGCCGTCGTGAAGGTGTTCAGCTGCCACTGCTGGAGCGTGTTCACGGAGTTGTCCGCCGGGGTCGGAATCAGCGTCTGCGGCAGGCTGAACTGCTCCGCAAGGTAGCCCGTCAGCCCGAGCTGCTGGATGTTGGCGAGGAGGGCGGAATTGGGACCGAACGACGTCTGTTCGGCGATCCGGGCCGCCCACAGGAGCGCGGCATAGTCGGTGCCCGGCAGCAGCGTGATGGTCGCATCGGCGAAGGACGTCGGATCCGCCACCGAGACTGCCCGAAGGGTCACCACCGGGTTGGCCGGCAGGGCCGCCGGCGTCACGAAATTGCCGGTCAGCGTGACCGACCCGTTCGCGGAGCCGCCGAACACCGTCCACGTGACGGCGGTGTTCGCCGTGCCGGTCACGGTCGCGGTGAACTGCTTGGTATAACCGACCTGCACCGTCGCCGTCGGGGGATTTACGGCCACGATCACCGGCGGCGGGACCAGCGTGACCACCGCGTCGGCCGACACGAGCGCATTGGCCTGGGAAGTGGCCCGGACGATCACAGTGGGTGAGGCAGGCAGGTTGGCCGGTGCGGTGTAGAGGCCGCCCGCGGTCACGGAGCCGTTCGCGGAACCGCCCACCACCGCCCAGGTCACCGCCGTGTTCGGGCTGCCTGAAACGGTCGCGGAGAAACTCTTGGTCGTCCCCAGCGCCACGGTGCTGCTGGCGGGAACCACCGCGACCGACACCGCCGGCGGTTGGGTCAGGGTGACGGTCGCCTCCCCGAACACCGAGGCATTGGCCGCCGAAGTCGCCCGCACCTTGACCGTCGCGGACGCCGGCATGACCGGCGGCGCGGTGAAGACGCCCCCCGCGGTCACGGTGCCGTTGGCGGAGCCCCCGATGACCGACCACGTCACCGCGGTGTTGGCCGAGCCCGACACCGTCGCGACAAAGGTCTGCGAGTTGCCCAACTGGACGGACGAGGAGGCAGGCGCCACCGCGACCGTGATGGTCGGCGCACTCACGGTGGCATTCACCGAATTGCCGGTCACCGGGCCCGGGCCGGGCAGTCGGACCGCGAACTTAAGGGTGCCGGTCGCCGCCGCGGTGCCGGTGGCCTTCAGCGACGTGGACGAAACATAGGTCGTGGGCAGATCAACCCTGTTGGCCTGGACCACGGCGTCAGGAGTGAAGTTGGCGCCGTTCAGGCTTACCTGGAAGTTGCCGACCTGCAGGGTTGAGGGGTTCACCCCCCAGAGCCACGGATACTTCCGGGTCACCGTGAGGGTGGTCGTCTTGAACGAAGTCGGGTAAGCGGTGCTTTGGGCCTTGATCGTCAGCACGCTGTTGGCCGGCGCCACCGCCGGCGCCTGATAGAGCCCGCTGGCGCTGATCGTGCCGAGGGTGGCGTTGCCGCCGGGCACGTCGTTCACGAACCAGCTCACCGTGTTGGGCGTGATCGGCACGTAGGCGCCGAACTGCCGGCTGGAGCCGACCTCGAGGGAGTTGTTCTGGGGCCAGATGTCGATCGGGCCATAGACTTGGGCCAACAGCCGGGAGCTCAGCAAACCAAGGACTGTGAGCAGCAGGGCCAGCCAGCGGGCCGGCGGGCCCGACGGGATTCGCGGATGGTATCGGTTCATGCGGAGGCAGTGGATGGGTAACGACGCGCTACAAGTGACGCGCTGTTTCCTACTGCCGTGGTTCCGTTCCGAAAATACGTCGAACGACGTAAGCCCGTTCCACGCGGGGAAAATGTGGGGAAAACGGGCCTGAAAAGGCGCCGGCGGGCCAGGGGCGCCGTGGTGCCGGCGGCTTCATCCGAAGCCAACCCACACACGAACTGCTGAGGTGTCAGCCTCGGTTCCTCCCAGAATGGACCGACACCGAATGGCACCACAACGCCCCTGACCCGCCGTTCCGACCGTGTAACGCCGTCGCGGTTCAATCCGTTCGCAAAAAGTTTCCGGATGCACCGTGGCCGGCGGTATCTGCGTGGAAGAAACCGGCGGCCCGCCATTTTGTTTCAGAATATTCTTCGCCCGGCCGTCCCCCGCTGCCGGCGCCGCTCAAGTCCGGATTCCGGCGGCCGATGAACTCCCGGATACCATCGGCCCAGTCCGACCATGTATTGCCCGAACTCCGCCCCCAACCGCAGTCCGGCTGCACCTGCCCATTTGGCGGTCCGCCGTGGTCCCGCAGCCTTCGTCTGCTGGCTGCTGTTCCTGTGCCTCTGCCCGGGGATCTTCCCGGCGGCAGCCGCCGAACCGTTGCGGTCCGCATTCGCAGTTCACAGCCTTTCCAAGGAAATGGCCGCCCAAGCCCTGCCGGTCCGCATCGAGGGCGTCGTCACCTACGCCTCCGTGAAGGAAAACTGGTGCTTTCTCGCGGATCCCACCGGCGGAATCTTCGTGCTGTTCAAGGATGGCCAGCCGCCGGCAGTCCGGCGGGGGGACGCCGTCATCGTGGAAGGCACTACGGAACCCGGCGACTACGCCCCCATCATCGAGACGAAAGGCGTCGGCCAGGGCGTCACCGTGACCGGCACCCGGCCGCTACCGGAGCCCCTTCGCCCCAAGGAACGCCAGCTGCTCAGCGGCACGATGGACAGCCAATGGGTGGAGCTTTCCGGCATCGTCCGGTCCTGCCGCGTCGAGGAGGGCAGCCTCCGGATCATCCTGGAGGTGGCCGGCGAGGGCTACCGGTTCGACGTCATGATGGAGGACGGCTCCTTTGAAAGCGGACTCCGGCTGGTGGACGCCGAGGCGCGGTTCCGCGGTGCGTGCGGGACGGCATGGAACTCGAAAGGCCAGTTTTCCCGCGTGTTGCTGCGGGTATCAGCCGAGCATGACATCGAGATCCTGAAACAGGGCGCTTCCGACCCGTTCGCCCTGCCGGCCCAGAAGATCGCCGATCTGCTCCGGTTCCGGCCGGATGTCGAATGGGGCCACCGCGTCCACCTGAGCGGGGTGGTGCTTTACCAGTCGGGCAACCAAATCTACGTCCGGGACAGCACCGACGACCTGCTCGTGCGCACCGACCATGTTTCCCCGCTCGCGCCGGGCGACGAGATCGATGCCATCGGCTTTCCGGCCCGGGGGCGCTTTGGCAAGCCGGCCCTGGAGAATGCCGCCATCCGCAAGGTGAAGTCCGGGCCGCCGCCCGTGGCCAAGGATCTCGACGGCGAAGGCGCCCTGGCCGAGGAATCCTACGGCACGCTGTCCCGGATCCGCGCCACGCTGCTTTCCCTCGACACTCCCGAGGGACATCCGCGGCTGCTCCTTCAGTCGGGCGAAACCGTCTTCACCGCCCGATTTGGTCCCGATGCTCGCGAACGGCTGCCCCAACTCCACGCCGGCAGCACGGTGGATGTGTCGGGCATCGTGCTCGCCACGATGAACGTGGACGGCAAACGCGACCTCCAGCTCCTGCTCCGTTCCGCCGAGGACGTCCGGCTGGTGGCCGCCCCGCCCTGGTGGAACGCCGAACGGACCCGCCGCATGGCCGGCGGCTTCGCGCTGTTCCTGATCGTGGCGCTGCTGGCGTTGCTCGGGCTGTATTTCGCCTACCGGAAGCTGCAGCGGGAAGTGGCCGAACGGCATCGCATCGAGGCCTCCCTCGCCAAGCAGACCCGCGAATACCGGACGATCTTCGACGCCGTGCCGGCCATGGTGCTGTTCAAGGACGACAAGAACCGCCACCTCGCCATCAACCGCGCCGGCGCGGAGATGTTGGGCTCCACCGCGGCCGCCATTGAGGGCCACACCGCCTGGGAACTTGATCCCGAACACGCCGACCGCTTTTACGAGGACGACCTGGAGGTGATCCGCTCCGGCGAGCCCAAGATGGGCATCCTGGACCGTCTCACCCCCACCGGCGCGGCCGCCAAATGGATCCGGGCCGACAAGCTGCCCTACCGCAATTCCCACGGGAAAGTGGTCGGCGTCATCGTGTTCGCGGTGGACATCACGGAGCAGGTCAGCGCCCAGACGGCCCTCGAACAGGCCAATGCCGAGCTTGAAGCCCGGGTCCTCGCCCGGACGAACGAACTGGAAGTGACCAACCGCAGTCTCCAGCAGGCCAAGGAAGCCGCCGAAGCCGCCACGCGCGCCAAGAGCGAGTTCCTTGCGGCCATGAGCCATGAGATCCGCACGCCCATGAACGGCGTCATCGGCATGACCAACCTGCTGCTTCAGACCCCGCTGGATCCGGAACAGCGCGAGTTCGCCGAGACGGTCCGGAATTCCGGGGAAGCCCTGCTCACGATCATCAACGACATCCTCGACTTCTCGAAGATCGAGGCCGGCAAACTGGTCTTCGAGCAGCTCGACTTCGATCTGCGCGACGTCGTGGAGAGCACCGTCGAGGTCATGGCCGGTCAGGCCCAGGCCAAGGGCATCGAGCTCGCCTGCCAGATGCCCGTCGATCTTCCCACCCGGTTCCGCGGGGACGCCGGCCGCATCCGGCAGGTTCTCCTCAATCTCATCGGCAACGCCATCAAGTTCACCGCCCGCGGCGAGGTGGTGGTCTCGCTCAGCCGCGGCGTCGAGATGGTCTCCGGCAGCGAGATCCGCGTCGAAGTCCAGGACACCGGCATCGGCATCGCCCCGGACGTGCAGCGCAATCTCTTCCAGGCGTTCGTCCAGGCCGACGGCTCCACCACGCGGCGTTTTGGCGGCACCGGGCTCGGGCTGGCCATTTCCCGCCGGCTGGTCGAGCTGATGAACGGCCAGATCGGCGTCTCCAGCGAAGTGGGCAAGGGTTCCACCTTCTGGTTCACGCTGCGCCTGCCCCAGGGCAACCCCACGTCGTCCGAAGCGCTGGCCCTCGTGGAAAAGCTCGCCGGCAAACGCGTCCTGATCGTGGACGACAACGCCACCAACCGGACCATCCTTCACCACCAGATCCTCGGCTGGAAGATGCGCAACGGCGGCCTCGCCGGCGACGGTTCCGAAGCGCTGCAACTGCTGCACGAAGGGCTCCACAAGGGCGACCCTTACGACGTGGCGCTGCTCGACATGAACATGCCCGGCATGAACGGACTGGAACTCGCCCAGGCCATCCGCCGTGACCGAAAGCTGGCCCCCACCCGGCTGCTGGTCCTCACGTCCGTCTGCGATCGCCTCAAGCACGAGGAGCTGCGCCAGGCCGGCGTCGGCGAATGCCTCGTCAAGCCGGTGCGCCAGGCCCAGTTGCTCGGCAGTTTGCTCAAGGTGTTCTCGGCCGCTCCGCCGGCGGAAGCCACGGCCAACCCGCTGGCCGCACCCGAACCGACCTCGCTGAACGATTCCGTCCGCATCCTGCTGGCCGAGGACAACGTGGTGAACCAGAAGGTCGCCCTCCGGCAGCTCCAACTGCTGGGCTACCGGGCCGACTGCGTTTCCCACGGCGAGGCCGTCCTCGAGGCCACCCTCGGGAAGGATTACGACATCGTGCTGATGGACTGTCATATGCCCGAACTCGACGGCTTTGACACCACCCGCCGGCTGCGGGACCGCGAGGGCGTCCAGCGCCGGCTGCACATCATCGCCATGACCGCCTCCGCCATGGCCGGTGACCGTGAACGCTGCCTGGCCGCGGGCATGGATGACTACATTACCAAGCCCACCCGGCTCGCGGACCTCGAAAGCGCGCTGAACCGCGGGCTCGCCCAGCTCGACGCCCACGCCGTGGCCTGACCGCGGGCCGAATTCCCCGCCCGAAAGGATTGCACCGGGCACGTTTACCCGGAAACTGCGCCCGATTCATGGCGCTTCACGTTTCCTTCGGCCGTGGGCCGGTTCTGGCCGGCGGCCTCGCCCTGCTGCTGTTGGCCAGCGGCTGCGACCGGTCCGGCAATGGCGGCGGCCGGCCGCCTTCCGCTCCCGTGACCGTTCAGGTCAGTCCGGCGGAAACCCGGCCGCTGGACCGAAGCCTCACCGTCCTCGGCACTTTGCTGGCCATGGACCAGGCTCCGGTGTCGATCAAGGTTACCGGCCGTCTCAACACGTTGCTCGTGGACGTCGGCAGCCCGGTGAAGGCCGGCGAAGTCATGGGCCAGGTGGAACCCCGGGACTATGACCTGCGCCTGCGGCAGGCCGCCGCGCTGCTTTCGCAGGCCCGGGCGCGCCTGGGCCTGCCGCTCGAAGGCGACAGCGACACGGTCAACCCGGAATCGCTCAACACCGTCCGTGAGGCCAAGGCCCTGTTCGAGGAGGCCGAGAAGGGCGTGGAACGGGTCCGCAAACTTCAGGCGCAGAGCATCGCCTCCGAAGCCGAGCTGGAACGGGCCACCGCCGAATACCAAGTCACGCTCAACCGGTATCAGGACGCGCTGCAGGATGTCCGGGAACGGCAGGCCCTGCTCGCCCAGCGGCGGGCGGAATTCGACATCGCCCGCCAGCAGGTCACCGACACGTCCTTGCGGGCGCCCTTCGACGGCGTGGTGCAGGAACGCCTCGTCAATGTCGGCCAATTCCTCACGTCCGGCACCCCGGTGGTCACCCTGGTGCGGGTGAATCCGCTCCGCCTGCGGCTCGAGGTTCCGGAGCGGCAGTCCCACCTGGTCAAAACGAACCAGGAAGTCCGCGTAACGTTTGAGGGCGATCCCCAGGCACACGCCGCGCGAATCGTCCGCGTGAGCCCGGCGCTCAACGAGCGGACGCGCAGCCTGACTGTCGAGGCCGAGATGCCCAATCCCGGCACCCTTCGCCCGGGTTCCTTTGCCCGCGCCGAGATTCTGGTGGAACGCGCCGCGCCCGCCACAGTGATCCCGGCGGATTCGCTGGTGACCTTCGCCGGCACCGAGAAGGTGCTGCTGGTCCGCACCAATCGGGCCGTCGAACGCGTCGTCACGACCGGCCGGCGGCAGGACGGCTGGATCGAGGTGCTGAAAGGTCTGCCCGCCGGCGAAGGCGTCATCCGCCAGCCCGGCAGCCTCCAAAACGGCGAACCGGTCCAGGTCGCCGCCCCGCCCCCGGCCGCCAACGGAACCGCGAACCGCTGATATGCAGAAGCTCGCCGACATCTGCATCCGCCGGCCGGTCTTCGCGACGATGCTGATCCTCGCGCTCGTGGTCGTGGGCGCCGCGAGTTACACGAAGCTCGGCGTGGACCGCCTGCCCGCCGTGGACCTGCCCACGGTCCGGGTCAGCACCACGTTGCCGGGTGCCTCGCCGGCGGACATCGAGGCGCAGGTGTCGCGTCCGATCGAGGAGGTCGTAAACACCGTCTCCGGGCTCAGCGAACTGCGGTCCATCTCCGGCCCGGGCCAGTCCATGGTGCTGGCGACGTTCGAGCTCGACCGGGACATCGACACCGCCGCCCAGGACGTCCGAGACCGGGTGGCCACCGTGCTGCGGCGCCTGCCCCGAGAGGTTCAGCCGCCGGTCATCAGCAAGTTCGACAACGACCAGGCGCCGGTGATGACGCTTTCGCTGTCCGGCAGCCGTTCCCTGCGCGAGCTCACCGAATTCGCGGACAAGATCGTCAAGGTCCGCCTCGAACGCGCCCCGGGCGTCGGCGGTGTCACCATCGAGGGCGCCGCCGAACGGGCCGTGAACCTGTGGCTCGATGCCGACCGGCTCGCGGCCTACGGCCTGCCGGTCACCGCGGTGCGGGACGCCCTCGCGCGGCAGAACGTGGACATCCCCGGCGGCAACGTGACCGCCGCCGTCCGCGAACAGTCTCTGCGCACGCTGGGCCGGTTTACCGAGGCGAAGCAGTTTGAGGAACTCGTCATCGCCACGCGGAATGGCGAACCCATCCGCCTCCGCGACGTCGGCCGGGCCGAAGACGGCACCAAGGAACAGCGGTCCATCACCCGCCTGAACGGCGAGCCAGCGGTCATCCTGGAAATCCGGCGGCAGTCCGGCGCGAACACGGTCGCGGTCATCGAGGCGGTGAAGGCGCGCCTGCCCGAGGTTCACCGGCAACTGCCCGACGACGTGCAGTTCGAGGTGATCCGCGACCAGTCGAACTACATCTACGCCGCCCTGCACGAGATCAACACCCACCTGATCCTAGGCAGCATCCTCGCCTGCGTGGTGGTGCTGGTGTTCATGCGCGACTGGCGCTCGACGCTCATCTCGGCCGTGGCGATTCCGGCGTCGGTCGTCGCGACTTTCGGGATGATGTGGGCGCTGAACTTCACGCTCAACAGCGTCACCATGCTCGCGCTGGTGCTCATGGTCGGCATCGTGATCGACGACGCGATAGTGGTGTTGGAGAACATCTACCGCTTCGTGGAGGAGAAGCGTCTCAGCGCCTTTCAGGCCGCGAAGGAAGCCACCGAGGAAATCGGTCTCGCGGTGATGGCGACGACGTTCAGCCTGGTCGTCATCTTTGTGCCGGTCTCGTTCATGTCCAGCATCTCGGGCCGGTTCCTGTTCCAGTTCGGCATCACGGCCGCGGTCGCCGTGCTGGTGAGCCTGCTCGTCTCCTTCACGCTCACGCCGATGATGAGCGCACGTCTGCTCCGGGCCGGCGCCAGCGGCCACCAGCCGAAGTCCCGCGGCGGCTTCTATGCGGCGCTCGAGGCGAAGTATCTGGGCCTGCTCGGCTGGTCGGTGCGGCACCGCGGGTGGATGGCCCTCTGCGCGCTTGGCGTCATGCTGGCTTCGGTGCCGCTCTACCGCGTGGTGAAGCAGGAATACATCCCCACGGACATCGATGAGGGGGAATTCGAGGTGAACATCACCGCTCCGGAAGGCACGGCGACCGCGTCGATGAACGATGCCATGCAAGTGCTGGAGCGCGAGGTGGCGGCGGTGCCCGGCGTGAAAGCGGTGCTCAGCACCACCGGCGGCGGCTTTCTCGGCAGCGTGAACAGCGGCCGGATGTTCGTTCGCCTGGTGCCCTTCGACGAACGGCGCTTCACCTTTGGCCGGCTGCTCCGGGCCACGGTCCGCCTGCAGCCCGGGCAGGCCTTCTCCTCCCAGCGGACCCAGCGCGTCGTCATGCAGGAGATCCGGCAACGCCTCCGCCGCTTCGGCCTGCGCGCCGCCGTGAGCAACCTGCAGTCGTTCAACTTCGGCGGCTCGCGCTGGGACATTGATTTCGCGTTCCTCGGGCCGGAACTCGAACGCCTCGCCGAATACGCCGACGCGCTCCGGAAGCGGGCTCCGGAACTGGGGCTGCTGGACGCCGACACCACCCTCAAGCTCGACAAGCCCGAACTCCAGGTCGCCATCGACCGGGACCGGGCGGCCGCCCTGAACGTCTCCACGTCCGACATCGCCGACGCGCTCCGCCTCATGGTCGGCGGCGACGACCGGGTGTCCCGCTTCCGCGACCTCCAGATGAACGAGGATTACGACGTCACCATCCGCCTCACGGAAGGCGACCGCCGGGATCTCGATTCCATCGCGCGGCTGTTCGTGCCCGACGCCGCGGGCAATCTGGTTCGCCTCGACAACGTGGTGCAGATGACGCCGGCGCAGACGGCCTCGCGCATCGACCGTCTCGACCGCCAGCGGCAGGTCTCGCTGCGCTCGGGCGTGGCCCCCGGATTTGCCCTCGCGGACCGGCTGGTCGCCCTGCAGGCCGCCGCGGAGGAACTGCACCTGCCGCCCGGCTACACGACCCGCGTGGCCGGCCGGGGCCGGGAGCTGGACCGCACCTTCCGGGAGTTTCTCTGGGCCTTCGCGCTGTCGGTGGTGTTCATGTATATGATCCTCGCGGCGCAGTATGAGAGCTTCGTCCACCCGCTCACGATCCTGCTGTCGCTGCCGCTGTCGGTCCCATTCGCCCTGCTCTCGCTCTGGGTAACCGGCAGCACGCTGAACCTGTTCTCCGCCCTCGGCCTGCTGGTGCTGTTCGGCGTGGTGAAGAAGAACGCCATCCTCCAGGTGGACCACATGAACCAGCTCCGCGCCAAGGGGCGCCCGCGCTTCGAGGCGATCATCGAGGCCAACCGCGACCGGCTCCGTCCGATCCTGATGACCACCCTCGCGCTCGTCGCCGGCATGCTGCCGCTGGCCCTGGGCACCGGCCCCGGCGCGGACGAACGCCGTTCCATCGCCATCGTGGTGATCGGCGGTCAGTCCCTCTCCCTGCTGCTGACGCTCATCATCACCCCGGTCGCCTACTCGTGGCTGGACGATCTCGGAGTTCAGGCCGCCGCAACAATTCGAGGTCAGGCCCGGACGTCCATGCGGACGGCGCACGGGGAGCCTTGAGCCCCAGACCAGTGTCCGACCCAAAAACCGAGATTGTGCGACCGGGCCAAACGACGCGACCATAAGGAATGTCGTTTGGGCAAAGGATCTTGGCAGTGATTCTCCTGGGGATTGGACTGGCAACCAATCGGACGACCGAGGCGGCGGTGCCCTTGGACGCAAACCTGCCGATGAGTCCACGAACGAAAGGATACCGACTCGTCGAGGCGTTCCCGGGCCTGCCCTCCGTCTATGCGACGAAACTTTACAGTGCGCCCGGAGACTCCAACCGGCTGTTTGCCGTCGGCAAAGGGGGATTGATCACAGTCATCACCAATTTGGCATTCCCCACGGCCTCCGCGTTTCTCGACCTTTCGGCAAAAACCTTTACTCAGACAGAGTCTGGCCTCCTGGGGCTCGCCTTTCACCCGGGCTGGCGAACCAACCGGCAGTTCTTTGTCTATTTTTCCACGTTGGCGCCCCATGGGGGAACCAACGCGTTGCACCAGCAAGTGGTGCGGTATCTGACCGATCCCAACAATTTGAACCGGGCCCTTCCCGATACGGAAACGGTGCTGCTCAGCCAGTTGGACCCTGAAGCCGGCCACCAGGCGGGTGATCTCCAGTTCGGACCGGACGGATATCTTTACGTGGCGGTAGGTGACGGCGGCGGCGCTTGGGACACCTTTCACAACTCCCAGAAGATCGATGGGGGATTCTTCAGCGGAATCCTCCGCCTCGACGTGGATTCCCGGCCGGAAAATCTCGAACCGAATCCGCATCCTGGAATCAATGCCGACGCTTATCGCATCCCCGCCGACAACCCCTACGTGGGCACCAACCAGTTCCTGGGCCGCAGTCTGCCCCCGGAAACCGTGCGCACCGAGTTTTGGGCCGTCGGCCTACGAAATCCGTTCCGCATGGCCTTTCACCCGGAAACTGGCGTCCTGTTTGCCAACGATACCGGCCAGAATCGGCGCGAGGAGATCAACCGGATCGTTCCGGGGGCCAACTACGGCTGGGTGTTCTTCGAAGGCTCGCTGTTGTGGCCGTTTGGGGTTCCTGCCGGAGCCGAATTCACCCCACCGGTATTCGAGTATGAACACGAGCAAGGAAAGGTCGCGATCACCGCAGCTCACTGGTATGTCGGCGACCGCTATCCCGATCTCCGAAACACATACATATTTGCCGATTTGGGCGGCCCCATTGGCGCCCTGTCCGCGGAGGCGTCCTCGCCCCGCTCGGCAAACTGGTTTGTGCGTCAACCCGGGATCGTGGATATCATCACCGATCCGTCCTCGGGGGAGCTTCTGTTCAGCAGCATCAACGACGGACGCATCTATCGGCTGGAGGCATTTGAAAGCGGCTCAGACCCCATCCCGGACCGGCTAAGCCAGACCCGGCTGTTCGCTGATTTGGAGAACCTGAGCCCCGCTCCCGGATTGGTGCCCTACTCGCTCAACCATCCGTTCTGGTCCGATGCGGCGTTCAAGACCCGGTGGTTCGGGCTCCTGCCCGGAACGGCACCGCTCCAGTTTGCCCCGACTGCCCCCTGGGTCAGCAGCGCCGGAACGGTCTGGGTAAAGCACTTTGAACTGGAAACCGGCGGAGCCCACCGCCGTCGACTGGAAACTCGGGTCCTCGTGCGCAACTCGGCTGGGGTTTGGGGCGCCACCTATCGGTGGAAGGAAGACGGGACGGACGCGATTCTGGTCCCTGAGGAGGGCTTGGAGGAATCAATGGCCATCTCGGGGCAGCCCGATGGGACCATCATCCGCAATCAACGTTGGCGCTACCCCAGCCGACAAGAGTGCCTTGGATGCCACCTGCCGGTTGCCGGATTCGCTCTCGGCTTCAATACCGCTCAACTGAATCTGTGCATTGGCCCTGACCACCAGCTTCGAAAATTCGCCGACTCCGGTTATCTGGTCGGCCTGCCCAATTCCACCGGCCACCTGCCCCGCCTGGTCCCGTTGGACGATCCGCAGGCTAGTGTCAGCCATCGGGTCCGTTCCTATTTGGACGCGAACTGCGCCTACTGCCATCAGCCTGGCGGACCGACCCGGGCCCAATGGGATGGCCGGATCTCCACCCAACTCACGGACGCGGGAATCGTCGGGGTGCCCGCGCTGAACAATCTGGGCGATGTCTATGGCATCACTCCCACTCAAATCGTGTTTCCTGATAAACCGGACCAATCAGCAATCTTCCGTCGTATTGCTGATTTGGAGCCCTACCACATGCCTCCCTTGGGAACCACCGTGGTCCATACCAACGCAGTGGGTCTCGTCGAGAAGTGGATTTCCGGCCCGGCGGCGGACCTTGTCCCGTTCGCGGAGTGGCAACGGCAGCGTTTCGGTGAAACCAACAGCCCGGCCTCCCAACGCGGCGCAGACCCCGACGCAGATGGACTTGCCAATGAATCTGAGTGGTTACTGGGAGAGAATCCTCAATCGTCCGATCGGCATTGGCATCTCGGAGTGGCCACCGAAGCGGGTAGCCTGACTTTCCGATTTGAACGGCGACCGGATCTGATCATGCAGTTGGAAACCGGTAATCCGTTCGGCAATGCTCCGTGGACGCTGGTGGAGACGGACGGGAATGAGTTTTTCTCGCCTCAGGAGCCAGCCAGCGCGGAAATCCGGTTGCCCCTTTCTGCCGTGGAGAACCGCTTTTTCCGCCTCCGCATAAGCAGGCTTTAGACCAGCACCTCGCCAAGGGCGGCGGGCACTGCGTCAGGGTTCATGGCAACCGTGGGTAAACGCGTGCCCGGTCGGTCCGACCCAGTGGCCGGATTGACCAACTTTCCTATTGGCACCACCAAGGTCGTTCCGCAGCTACCGACTACCGGCACTACGCTCACGAACAGTCGCCAGACAGTCTCGGAACAGGCCGCCTCAGCTCAGCTTTTTCGGGCCGCGCAATTGCCAGCGCGACCCGGAACTCCCCATGCTTCGCCCACTCTCCGTCCCGCAATTCTCCATCGGTGCCATGAAGCCGCTTTTTCCCGCCCTGTTCGCCCTCGCCTTGGGATGTTTGCTCCCGTCCGCGCACGCCGCCGAAGCCATCCCCATCAACTACGACGAGGCCAAGGTCGGCAACGATCCCCTGCCCGATCCGCTCACCTTCGCCAACGGCCGGCCGGTGAAGTCGCCCCGGGCGTGGCGCGAGCGCCGGCAGGAGCTGCTCGAGCTGTTCCAGACCCACGTTTACGGCCGCAGTCCCGGCCGGCCGCGCGACTTGGCGTTTGCCGTCACTTCGACGGACCCGAACGCCCTCGGCGGCCTCGCCACCCGCAAGGAAGTGGACCTACGCCTCACCGGCAAAGCCAACGGCCCGGTGATCCACCTGCTGCTGTATCTGCCCAACGGTGCGACCAGCGGCGTGCCGGTCATGCTCGGACTGAATTTCGAGGGCAACCCATGTGTGAATCCCGACCCGGGCATCACCCTGCCCACCGCGTGGATGCGGGACCACAAGGAGGCCGGCATCGTCAACAACCGCGCCACCGAAGCTTCGCGGGGCTGCCAGGCCTCGCGCTGGAACGTCGAGAAAATCCTGCGCCGCGGCTACGCCTTCGCCACCGTGTATTACGGCGATCTCGAGCCCGATCACCCGGACGGCTGGAAGTCGGGGGTCCGGTCGGTCTTTCCGGCGACCGGCGGTCGCACCGTGGCCAAGTCCCGCGAGCCCATCACCGCCTTGCCCGACGACGCCTGGGGCGCCATCGGAGCGTGGGCATGGGGCCTGAGCCGGGTCGTGGATTACCTTGAAACCGACCACGCTGTGGATGCGCGTAAGGTCGTGCTCATGGGCCATTCCCGCCTGGGCAAGACCGCCCTCTGGGCCGGCGCGCAGGACGAACGCTTCGCCATCGTCATCTCCAACAACTCCGGCGAAGGCGGCGCCGCCCTGGCGCGGCGGGACTTCGGCGAGAATGTCCGGCGCATCAACACGTCATTCCCGCACTGGTTCAACGGTCACTTCAAACGCTACAGCACCAACGTGGCCGCCCTCCCGGTGGACCAGCATGAACTCATCGCATTAACCGCCCCGCGCCCGATCTATGTCGCCAGCGCCGAGCAGGACAAGTGGGCCGATCCTCGCGGGGAGTTCCTCTCCGCGCAGGCCGCATCGCCGGTGTATCGGCTGTTCGGCACGGACGGCCTAGCCGCGCCGGAATGGCCCGCGGTGCATCAACCGGTCCACTCCACCATCGGTTATCATCTGCGGGCCGGGGCTCACGACGTGCTCGACTACGACTGGGACCAGTGGCTGGCCTTCGCCGACAAGCACCTGCCGGCGATGAAGCGGCGCTGACCGCAGCTCCGGCCGCCTTACCGCGCCTTGGCCCGCAGAATCACTCCCCGCGCGGCGAAGAACAGGAGCGCACACAGCGCGGCGAACGGCAGGCACGACAACAGGTCGGCATTGGGTCCGTTGAAGAACGGGTTCGCCCGGGTCGCCCACGCGGTCAGGGCCGCATCTTGCTGCCCCAGCACACCCGCCATGAAGGCGATCACGATGCCCGCGATGCTGCCGCCGGCGATGTAGCCGGAGGCCATGAGCACGCCCGGCGACTTGTCGCCTTCGGCCGCGATCTGATCCTCGTTCAGGCCGGCATTGACGAACTTCGGCCGATCCTGGCGGTCCACCAACCAGCGGATCATCCCGCCGATGAAAATGGGGAACGAAACCGCGATCGGCAGATAGACCCCGACGGCGAACGCCAGCGCCGAGATGCCGCTCAACTCCAGCACGATCGAGATCATCGCGCCGAACAGCACCAGGTCCCACGGGAGTTTCCGGTCCAGAATGCCCTTGATGATGTAGCTCACCAGGGTGGCCTTGGGAGCATCGAACTTGCGCACCTCGGAACCGTCCGGGCGCTTCGCGAACTGCCCGTTGATGCCCGGGTCCACCAGCCAGACCGGTTCACCGTCCGGCTTCACCAAAAACTTCCGGGCCGCCCCTCCGGTCGGATCGGGCGAATGCCAGACGAGATACTCGCTCTGGTCGCTTTTGCCCTGCGGCCCCTCGATGCGTTCCTTGCTGGCGCCGGCCAGTTCGGCCACCGGAGCGCGAAGTGCCGGCGCGACTTCCTTGGCATCCACATAGGTGGTCGCCGTCTGGTTCAGTCCCAGCAAAATGGGGCCCATGACCAGTGCGGAAGCAAAGGCGCCGATCAGGATGGCGACCTGCTGCCGTTTCGGCGTGCCGCCCACCAGGTAGCCCGTCTTGAGGTCCTGCGACGTGGTGCCGCCATTCGAGCACGCGATGCAGACGATCGCTCCGACCGAAAGCGCGGTCACGTAATGGGCATTGCCGGTCCGACCGACCGCCAGGAACGCCAGGCAGGTGATCAGCAGGGTCGCGATGGTCATGCCGGAAATCGGGTTGGACGAGGAACCGATCTCGCCGGTCAGCCGCGATGAAACCGTCACGAACAGGAAGCCGAGCAGAATGATCAGGCCCGCGCCCAGCACCGTCATCTTGAGCGGCGCCGCCAGCGTGATCGCGGTGACCAAGGCCACGATGCCAATGAGCACAAACTTCATCGGCAAATCCTGGCCGGTCCGTTCCGCGTTGACGCTGGCCGCAGCCCGGCGCGAATCCGCCATGTCGAGGATGCCCAGCTTGAGCCCATGCCAGATGGTCGGCAGCGACCGCAAGAGGCTGATCAGTCCGCCCATCGCCACGGCGCCGGCGCCGATGTAGAGGATGTAGGCGCTGCGCACGTCGTTGTGGGACATCTCGCTGATGAGCTTGGTCCCGGGCGCGAGCGGTTCACCCAGGCGGTCTCCGAAGAACTTGATGAGCGGGATCAGCACCAGGTAGCTGAGCACGCCGCCGGCCGCCATGATGCCGCCGGTGCGCGGGCCGATGATGTAGCCCACGCCGAGCATTTCCGGGCTGATCTCCGCGGAGATGGAACCGGCCTTCAGCGGCGCACCGAAGACCTTTTCCGGAACATCCTTCCAGCCTTTCAGCGCCACGTTGGCCACCTTGTAGAGCAGGCCGATGCCGAAGCCGGCGAAGATCGTCTTGGCGTTCACCGAGGCGCCGGTCTCGTCGCCCTTGTGAACGGGATCGGCCGCGGCCCGCGATTCGTCGCTCGCACCGGCCTTCAGCACCTCCGCGCACGCGGTGCCCTCGGGATACTTCAGTTCGCCGTGCTGCTGCACGATCAGCGCCCGCCGCAGCGGGATCATCATCAGGATGCCCAGCAATCCCCCGAGCACGCCCACGAGCAGCACCCGGGAAATCTCCAGATCGAAGCCGAGGATGAGGATCGCCGGCATGGTCACGCCGACGCCAAAGGCGATGGATTCGCCGGCCGAGCCCGCGGTCTGGGCGATGTTGTGTTCGAGGATGGTGGCATCCTTGCCGCCGAACTGCGCCCACACCTTGAACAGCGCGATCGAGATCACCGCCACCGGGATGCTCGCGCTGACGGTCAGGCCGACCTTGAGCGTGAGGTAAAGCGACGAGGCCCCGAACACCATGCCCAGAAGCGTGCCCATCAGGAGCGAGCGCAGGGTGAACTCCCGCAGCGGTGTGCGGTCGGGGATGTAGGGCCGGAACGCCGGCTTCGAATCGGCTGCCATAGGGGCGCGAGCGTGAACCAGTGCGCGCGGCGGGGCAATGGACGGTTCGCTGAGCTGGGAGCACGGAGCACGGAGCACGGAGCACGGAGCACGGAGCACGGAGCAGAGAGACGCAACCCTCTGAGCTGCACGGGGGCAGCCGTTCACTGAGAAAGCCAGGAGCGCTAGACTCGCGACCAAGAGAGTCGCTCTCCCGTCCAGGCCGGGCTCACCGAATCCAATCGCATCTCGAAACACTCGCCCCTGTTCCCGGCTCCGCGCTCCATGCTGCTTGCTCCCCGCGCTTGTAAATTGGTCATTCCCACGTCTCCGCCTACCGTCCGGCGCGTGAGCTGGCTGGCTGCATTGTTTTCGCGGTGGACCTGGCTGATGGCGTGGCGCGACTCCCGCACGTCGCGCCGGCGGCTGCTGCTGTTCTCGTCGAGCATTTCGCTGGGCATCGCCGCGCTGGTCGCCATCGGCTCGCTCGGTCGCAATCTCGAACGTGCTATCGCCGAGCAGGCCAAGTCCCTGTTGGGCGCCGACCTCGTGTTGAGCTCACGCACGGCGCTCAATGACGCGATGGAGCAGCTCTTCGCCGAGGTCGGTGGCGAGCAGGCCCGCGAGACCAGCTTCTCGACCATGCTCCAGCTCACCAACGGCACCCGGCTGGTGAACGCCCGCGCACTGGCCGGGAATTTCCCCTTCTACGGCGAACTCGAAACCGAACCGCCCGGGGCCACGGCCGCGTTCCGGCAGGGCGGCGGTGTGCTCGTCGAGGAAGGCGTGCTCCAGCAGTTCGACGCCCGGGTGGGTGACACCGTGAAGCTGGGTTCCGCCAGCTTTCGCATCCTCGGCGCCCTGCGTCGCGTGCCGGGCGACACCGTGGCCTTCTCCACCATCGCGCCGCGCGTTTACCTGAGCGCCGCCGACCTGCCGGCCACCGGCCTCGTCGGCACCAAGAGTCTCGCCCGCTACCGCGTGATGTTCCGGCTCCCGCCGACGGTCAACGTCGAGACGCTGCGCACCGAGCTGAAGCCGGAGCTGGAACGTCTCCGGCTCGGTTCCGACACGGTGAAAGAACGTCAGCAGGATCTCGGACGCGCGCTGGAGAACCTCTACCGCTTCCTGAACCTCGTCGCCCTGGTCGCGTTGCTGCTGGGCGCCGTCGGCATCGCGAGTTCCATCCACGTCCATGTGCAGCAGAAGCTCGGCAACGTCGCCGTGCTGCGCTGCCTCGGCGCCCCGTTGCCGCAGACGTTTGCCATCTACCTGGCGCAGGGGCTGTCGCTGGGCGCGGCCGGTTCGCTGGTGGGAATCGTGCTCGGCGTGGGCGTGGCGCAGCAGTTGCCGGAACTCGTCCGCAGCTTTGTGCCGTTCAGCTTTGAGGCCCACTTCGACTGGATCGCCGCGCTGATCGCGGCGGTCACCGGCTTCGCCCTTTGCGTGCTGTTCGCCCTGCTGCCTTTGCTGGACGTCCGCCGAGTGCCGCCGCTGGCCGCCATCCGCGCCGCCTACGAAACGCCCCGGCACGATCCGCTCCGCTGGGTGCTGTTCGGGCTGATCGCCGCCGGCGTGGCGGGCTTCGCGACGCTCCAGACGCGGCGCTGGTGGGAGGGACTCGCCTTCGCCGCCGGACTGGGGCTCGCCTTCCTGATCCTCACCGGCATGGCCCGGCTCATCGCGTGGGGCGCCCGCCGGCTGACGCCGCCTTCTCTGCCCTTCGCGTGGCGTCAGGGCCTCGCCAACCTGCATCGGCCGCAGAACCGCACCGGGCTACTGCTGGTCGCCATCGGGCTGGGCACGTTCCTCATCCTTACGCTGCACCTCACGCGCGACGTGCTGCTCACCTCCCTGTTTCCGGCCAGCAACCGGAGCCGGCCCAACGCCATCCTGTTCGACATCCAGCCCGATCAGCGCGACGGCGTGATCCGGCTGCTGGACCAGGTCGGCCTGCCGGTGCTCGAACAGGCCCCGATCGTCACGATGCGCCTCGCTTCGGTGAAGGGCGTGCCCACGGCCCAGCTCAGCACCAATCGCGGCAACGGCATCCCCGAGTGGGTCGTGCGTCGCGAATACCGCTCCACCTGGCGCACCAACCTGACGGACAGCGAGGAACTGGTCGCCGGGCGGTTCGTGGGGCAGTTCCCCGAGGCATCCGCGGCTGCCCACGCGCCCTTCGACCTGGAAACCGCGGTCATCCCGGTGTCCGTCGAGGAAGCCATCGCCAAGGATTTGAAGGTAACCGTCGGCGACGAGCTCGTGTGGGACGTGCAGGGCATTCCCATGAAGACTACAGTCGCCAGCCTGCGCAAGGTGGACTGGCGGCAGGTGCGCCCGAACTTCTTCGTCGTGTTCCCCGGCGGTTCGCTGGAAGCGGCGCCGGCGATGCATGTTCTCGCAACGCGCGTTGCCAACGCCACCGAATCCGCCCGCATGCAGCGCGAGCTGGTGAAGGCTTTTCCCAACGTGAGCGCCATCGACCTCACGCTCGTGCTCCAGACGCTGGACGGCATCCTGACCAAGGTCGGCTTCGTGATCCGTTTCATGGCGCTGTTCACCGTCGCCACCGGCCTGATCGTGCTGGCGGGCGCGGTGCTGACCGGCCGTTGGCAACGGGTGCAGGAGAGCATCCTGCTCCGCACCCTCGGCGCCACCCGGCCCCAGATCCGGCGCATCCTCTTCGCGGAATACTTCGCGCTCGGCCTGCTGGCGGCGCTGACGGGCATCGTCCTGTCGGTCGGCTCCAGTTGGGCGTTGGCGAAGTTCGCCTTCAAGGCCGACTACGTGGTGTCCCCCGCCCCGCTCGCGGTCGCGCTGCTGAGCGTCACCGCGCTGACCGTGCTGGTGGGCCTGGCCACCAGCCGCGGCATCGCCGACGAACCGCCGCTGGAAATCCTGCGGCGAGAGGGGTGAGCCCACGGCCCGCGGGCTAGCTCATCCGATCCAGCGCCCGGATGCCGAGTATCAGCACGCCGAGGCCGCCGGCGACCACCCAGGGAATTCCCATGATCGAATGGGCCGCAAGCAGACCGGCGGCCGCCGGCAAAAACGCCGCGCCGAGGTAGGCAGCACCGGACTGCCGGCCGATCACCACCGGCGCGGCCTCAGGTGCAAAGCGGCTGGGCACCTCGTGCATCAGGCAGGGATACACCGGGGCGAGTCCCAGGCCGGTCAGAAGGAGCGCTCCCGCCGCCAGCGACGGCGAAGCACTGAGCGCGAACAGGGCGCAACCGACCAAAGCCAAACCAGTCCCCGCAGTGACCAGGCGGCGATTGCCCCACCGTTCGACCACGAAGCCGATGAGCACCCGGCCCAGCGCGATCGCCCCGTAAAAGGCGGCGGCGGCGAAGGCCGCCGTCGCCGGGGAAAGTCCGCGTCCCGTCACCAAAATGGAGCCGGCCCACACTCCCAGGGTCGCCTCGACGGCCGCGTAGAGCACGAAGAGCGCGACCGACAGCCAACCGGCAAACGAACCCGCCAGCAACGTGGGCCGCCGCTTCGCGTCCTCGCCCGAAGATTCCGGACCGGTCCGTTCCGGCACCTTGCGCCACAGGCGGAGCGACAGCAGGAGAACGACCGCCAGCGCCAGTTGGGTCGCCCCGATCACCCGGTAGCCACCGCGCCAACCGCCGGCATTCGCCAGCGTGGCCCCCATGATCAGCGGTCCGCACAGGGCTCCGCCGCCCCAGCACGCGTGCAGCCAGTTCATGTGCCGCGCACTGTAATGGCGGGCGACGAAGCCGTTGAGCCCCGTGTCCACCGCACCGGCCCCCAAGCCCAGCGGCACCGCCGCGACAAACAACCACCCGGCTCCCCGGGCTTGAGCAATCGCGACCAAGGCCAGTCCGGTGAGGGCGCAGCTGACCAAGGCGACCGGCCCCGTGCGAAACCGGGCGATGACCGCGCCGCCGGCGAACCCGGACAAGGCGGACAGCAGCGTCACCACCGTGGTGATGGTGCCCGCGAGGCCGATCGGGAGCCCGAGCTCAGGATGCATCGCCGGCCACGCGACGCCGAACGATCCGTCCGGCAATCCGAGGCTGAAAAAGCCGAAATAGATGATGACCAGCAGCAGCAGCGACGGGCGGCGCGTATCCACGGACGAAGTTTGCGGTCTGCCGCGAAAAGCCCGAAGCGGGAAATCGTTAACCCAAGGTCCCAAGCGATCGTCGCAGACTGCTGGGCCGGGGCTCTACGCACCAGCGGCCCGGCGTGGCAGTCCACTGTTATGCGGCAGGAGTCGACAAAGCCGACGGCATCACCACTTCAGCGCCTGAATCCGCTTCGCGACCTCCTCGGCGTTGGCGCGGCTGTTGAAGGCGCTCACGCGGAACCAGCCTTCGCCCTTCGAGCCGAAGCCGCTGCCGGGGGTGATGACCACGTTGGCCTCGTGCAGGATCTTGTCGAAGGCCTGCCAGCTCGTGTAGCCGGCCGGCGCCCCGACCCAGATGTAGGGCGCGTTCACGCCGCCGAACACGGTCAGGCCCGCCGCCTTGGCCCCGGCCACGAGCACGCGGGCGTTGCCGAGGTAA
Source organism: uncultured Verrucomicrobiota bacterium (assembly GCA_903910585.1). Classification (GTDB taxonomy): domain Bacteria; phylum Verrucomicrobiota; class Verrucomicrobiia; order Limisphaerales; family UBA9464; genus CAIWAH01. The sequence continues at coordinate 273 of CAIWAH010000252.1, read as the reverse complement.
TGTTCGATGAGCGCCTGGACCTGCGCCTTGCCTTCCGGCGTGTAGAGCGCGGCGGCGGCACGCTGCACGAGGTAGGAGACGCCGTTGAACTTGGTCGTCATCCGCCGCGACCACAGGGGGTGCAATGGCTTCGCTTCGCCCGTTTTGGTTTGCCCGTTCAACGACTTGGGCACGACCGTGAACGCGCAGCGCGTGCCCGTGAAACCGCCGTGCTTCGAAAAGCTGCGGAACTCGATGGCACACTCCCGCGCACCGGGGATTTCGTAAATCGAG
>CAIWAH010000251.1 GCA_903910585.1 uncultured Verrucomicrobiota bacterium | reverse complement strand
CATGGTCCTGCTGGTGACCTTTCCGCTGGTGATCATGTGGCTGCCGCATGTCATCGAGACCGTGCTCAGCCCGTTCTTCGGTTCCCTGACCGGCGGCAACGAGCAGGTGGAGGCAAAGCCGATGTATTTTCGCGCGATCGGCCTCCGGAAGCGGGGCGAATACGCGGCCGCGATCGAGGCGGCCGAGGCGGAGTTGGCCCGGTTTCCTGGCGACGTTGAGGGCTTGCTGCTGATCGCCGACATCCGCCGCACTGACCTCCGTGATCCGTTGGGAGCCTTGGGATTGCTGGAAACCACCCTGATTGATCCCGCCTGTCCGCCGGCGACCGCCGCGCTGCTGCTCAGCCAAGTGGCGGATTTGCAGCTGAACCAGCTCAACAATCCCGATGCCGCCCGCGGAGCCCTGCGCCGGATCGTCACGGAGTTTCCCGGCACCGAAGCCGCGGTGCTGGCGCAGCAGCGGCTCGCGCATCTGCCGACCGAGCAGCAACTGCTTGAGCGAGCGGAGCGCCCCAAGATCGCCGTGCCCAAGCTGGGCCGGAAGCTGGGCCTCGAATCGCCGGCCACCGATGCCGAGGCCGCCGCCGAGGCCCCATCGCCCGCCACGCAACGCGCCGGCGAACTGGTGACGCACCTGACGGAGTTTCCCGATGATTGGGAACGCCGCGAGGAACTGGCCGCGCTCTACGCCGAGCTTGGACATCCCGAGCTGGCCACCATTGAGCTGGAACAACTGATCACCCATCCGGACGCCCAGGCTCGCCATGTGGTCCGCTGGCTGAACGATCTGGCCGATCTCCAGCTCAAGACGGCGGCAGATGTGGATGCCGCCAAGCTGACGCTGGAACGCATCATCGGCCTGTTCCCGGACACCCCTTCGGCCGAACAGGCCGCCGCGCGCATCCGCCTGCTGGGCCTCGACCGCCGGGGGCGCGAGGCTCCGCGCACGCTGCGCCTCGGCACCTACGAGAAGAACCTCGGCCTCAAGCGCGGCGATCCGGGCATTCCCGATCCCGCGAAGACCGCCCTGCCCGAGTGATTGCCTCCGCGGGCAAACTTCCCGCGTGACACGGATCCCGCGGTGCGGTCCAACCGCTGTGACCACCATGGCTGAGGATTCCGCCGAAACCGTCCTTCCCGAAGCCGCGCCGGCCCCGCCGCCCGCGTTGCCGGCAGATTTCGCGGCCATCTACGCCGCCCACTCCCAGCCGATCTTTTACCTCGCCCTCCGGTTGCTGGGCGATCCGACCGCGGCACAGGACGCCACCCACGATGTCTTTGTGAAGGCCTACCGGAAGCTGGACGAGTTCCGGGGTGACGCCGAGATCCGCACCTGGCTTTACCGCATCACGCTCAACCACTGCTCGAACCTCCGCCAGAGCTGGTCCGCCCGGAACATCCATACCGCGGACGATGAGGCCGTGTTCGACCGCGTGGGCGCCGCCAGCGAAAACCCGCTGCGGGTGCTGGAAACCAAGGAGCTTGGCGAACGCATCCGGACCGCGCTCGCCGGCCTGCCCGACGAATACCGCGTCCTGCTGCTCCTCGTGGCCGACGAGGAGCTCAGCTACGAACAGATCGGCCAACTCACCCAGCAGACGGCCGACGCCGTCCGCGGCAAACTGCACCGCGCCCGCCGCGCCTTCACCGCCGCCTTTGCCAAAACCGCCTGAACCGTTGCGTCATGAATCCGCCGTCCTCACAGCTCCGCCAGCAGTCCGCCACCGAGCAGGTTCACACCACCCAGGGCGAAACGGTGCGCGAGTTCGCCACGCCCGAGGAGCTCCTGCGCCACGACCGCGGCCAGACCGCCGTCCCGCCCGGAATCGCGGAACGCCTCGGCGAAACGCTGGCCGCGGAACCGCCCCCGGCGGCGGAGAAGAAGCCGTGGTGGAAGCGGCTGCTGTGACGCGCCCCGCGAAGACAGCTTCCCGTTGATCGCGGTGAAACTTGCCCGCCTCGCCCAAGCAGAGCCCGTCGTCATTTGCCGGCCGACAGCATTTCCGCCAGCACCGGTTCCATCGCCTCCGCCCACAGCGAATAGCCCCGTTCGGACAGGTGGAGGTAATCCGGCATGATCTCGCGCGGCAACGTGCCGTCGGCGTTCAGGAATTTTGCCCCGAGGTCCAGGAAACGGACTTGCTGCCCGTCCGCCAGACCCGCGAGCCGGCCGTTGATCTCGGCGATGTCCCGCCGATGCCGCGTGCCGGGCTGGGCGTCCCGCGGGAAGATGCCCAGCAACAGCACCCTGGCCTGCGGCTCCCGTCGCCGAAGCGATTCGAGGATGGCCGCAACGCCCTTCACCACGTTCTCCGGCGAGTCCTGGTGCAATCCCAGGTTGTTGGTGCCGATCAGCAGCACGACCGCCTTCGGCGCGATGCCGACCAGCGCCCCGTTCTCGATCCGCCAGAGCACGTTCTGGGTGGTGTCGCCGCCGATGCCAAAGTTCGCGGCATTCCGCCGGGAGTAGTGCTTTTGCCAGACCGCGTTGCCACCCCAGCCTTCCGTGATGGAGTCACCCAGGAACAGCAGATCCACCTGGCCCTCCCGGGCCCGCTGGAGCATGGCGTCGTGACGCGCATTCCACTGGGCGAGGGACATCCACGGGTAGCCCCGGGCGCGGGGCTTCGGCGTCCAGGCGTTTTCGGGGAGTTGCGCGAGGGCCACCGAGAGGCCGGCGGCCAATCCGAGCGCGAGGCGTTGGCAGAGAAGTTTCATGTGCAGATTGCCGGCGGGTTTAGGGATTCGCGAGGCACGTCAGGCCCTGGAACGTGCGCAGGTAAATCCGGCCGTCACTCAGCGCCGGCGTGCTGAGCGTTTCCTCGTTCCATTCGTTGCGGGCCAGCACCTCGAACTTCGCCGCGGCCTTCACGACCACGCAGTTCGCCTGTCCGCTGGTGAAATAGATGCGTCCGTCCGCCGCCACCGGCGAGACCTTCACGTTCTCGGTGAAGAGCCGTTCCTGCCAGTGCGCCTCGCCGGTCTTGAGGTCCACGCAGGAGGCCATGCCATCGTCGCGGATCGTGAAGAGAAGTCCCTGATGAATGACCGGCGTGGGGCAGTCCGGGGAGAACTTGCTGAACGCCCACGCCCGATGCGACTGCGTGAGGTCGCCTTCTCCGCCCACGCGGTAGGCGACGGTCTGGCCGCGGTTCTGGAAGCCGGAGGTCACCGCCACGATCAGGCCTTCGCCCGCGGTGATGCCCGCGATGGTCCGGCCGTAGGGGTGGGCCGCTTCGAGACCCTTGACGATCCAGCGCTGCTTTCCGCTCGCCGGATCGTAGCCGGTCATCGCCTCGGCGCCCTCGATCACAAGATCCGTGCGCTGGCCGGTGCGCACAAAGATGGCGCTCGAATACGAATCCTTGCCCTCCTCGCGGGCCTCGAAGTTGCGGTCCTGCTTCCACACGTTCCGGCCGGTGAGGCCGTCCAGCGCGAGCAGGAACGACGGCCCCTGGTGCATCCATGGCACGTAAACCCGGCCTTCGAAAAGCATCGGCGAGGAACCGTAGCCGTGGTTGGCGTTGTAGGTGCCGTATTCCTTGGCGATCTGGCGTTGCCACCGGATTTTGCCGTCAGCCTTCACGCACGCGAAATCGCCGGTGCCGAACTGCACCCAGATGCTTTCTCCGTCCGTGACCGCCGTGGGCGTGGCCATGTTGTGCAACTGATGGGCCCGCGCCTTGCCCTGGCCGACCTGCGTGTCCCAGACCGTGGCCCCGGTGCGCCGGTCCAGCGCCAGCAGATGCAGGCCAAGATCGGGCGTCTGCGTGGTGACGTAAAGGCGGTCGCCGAAAGTGATCGGCGACGAGGCGCCTTTGCCGGGCAGCTCCCTGGACCACGCCACGTGGTTCGTCTTGGACCAGGCCATCGGAAACCCGCGGTCCGGGCTCACCCCCAAACCGTCGGGTCCGCGCCAATTGGCCCAATCGGTCGCGGAAACGGACAGGACGGTCAAGGCACCGGCAATGGCGGCGGACAGGAGGGCTTTCATGTGGACGAGACTACGGCACCTCCGTGGTCCAACGCCAGCCGTGAAGGCGATCATGCACGGCTACGCGGTGGCACCGGCGCCTTCGCCGGTGCCGGGTGCATCAGGCGCCCTACACCGTATGCATCCGGGCGAAGCAGCCGCAAAGTGCTGCCGGTTTTCAACTGGCAGGCCCCGTGAATTGGCGCCTACGGCTTTCGGTGAGCAAACGCTGCGGGCTTCAGCTCTGGCCGCCGGCCACTGCGCCGCACGTGGGCTGTCGCCCAGAAGCGTTTCGGCCCGATCCGCCAGCTTCGCCCAATTCGTGGCGTTCCAGTGCCGCCTCTGCCGGCAAGATGCCGGCAGCACGTTGTGCCTCGCCTGCTCGCACACCACATCCAACTGCACCCCAATCATCCACGTCCCACAAACAAGGCGTGGCGGGCAGGATTGAATTGCCGTATTCCCTCCGCAGACACTTCCCCGCGCTCCGCCTCGCCATGCCTGTCAACGCCCCAGCCTGCCGCTTTGATCCCCGTCGCCGCGGATTCCTGCGGTCGCTGGTGGGTGGCTCGATGCTGTTCCCCGGATTGGTCTCGCAGCTTCTCGCCGAAGAGGCGGGCCGCGGCGGCCTGGGCGATCCCCTGAGCCCGCGGGCGCCTCATTTCGAGCCCAAGGCCAAGCGCGTCATTTTCCTCTACATGAGCGGCGGCGTGTCCCATGTGGATTCGTGGGATCCGAAACCAAAGCTCTTTGCTGACGCCGGCAAGACGATCTCCGTGGACGAGTTCCAGGGCCGCAAAGGCGACTTCAAGATGTTTGCCAAGCGGCCGCAGTGGGAGTTCAGCCGTCACGGCCGCTGCGGCACCGAAGTGAGTTCCCTGTTCCCGCACATGGCCGGCTGCGTGGACGACCTGTGCGTGATCCGCTCCCTGAAGTCCGACCACACGAACCACTACGAGGCCACGCTCGGCGTGCACACCGGCTCGTTCACCTTTGCCCGGCCGAGCCTCGGTTCCTGGGTCAGCTACGGCCTCGGCACGGAAAACCGCAACCTCCCGTCGTTTGTCGTCATCGCGCCCAAGACGCCCTACGCGGGCAGCCAGGTGTGGGCGAGCGACTTTCTGCCCGGTGCCCACCAGGGCACGCTCGTGGTTCCCGGCGCGGAACCGGTCGCGAACCTCCGCCGGCGCGTGGCTTCCGGCCGCCTGCAGGAACTCGAGCTCGCGGCGATGGCGGACCTGAACCGCCGCCACCTCGCGAGCCGGGCGGGCGATCCGCTGCTCAGTGCGCGGATGAAGTCCTTCGAGACGGCCTTCGGCATGCAGATGGAGCTGCCCGACGTGTTCGACCTGTCCCGCGAGAGCGACGCCACCCTGGCGCTTTACGGACTCGAACGCGGCAGCACGCAGGGCTTCGCCTGGCAATGCCTCGTGGCCCGCCGGCTGGCGGAACGCGGCGTCCGCTTCGTCGAACTGATTGATGTCGGCTCGTCCGACAACTGGGATGCGCACGGCGACATGCTGACCCACGCGCCGCTGGCGAGGAACGTGGACCAGCCCATCGCCGGCCTGCTGCGGGACCTGAAACAGCGCGGGATGCTCGACGACACGCTGGTCGTATGGACCACCGAGTTCGGCCGCACGCCGTTCAACGAATCCGCCAATCACCGGGGCCGCGAGCATCATCACTGGGTGTTTTCCTCGTGGCTCGCCGGCGCAGGCGTGAAGGCCGGGACCGTCTATGGCGAGTCCGACGATTACGGCATCAACGTCGGCCGGAATCCGGTCCACATGCACGACTTCCACGCGACCCTCCTGCACCTGCTGGGTTTCGACCACGAACGCCTGACCTACCGCCACTCGGGCCGCGACTTCCGGCTCACGGACGTGGCGGGCGAGGTGGTGCCGGGACTGCTGGCGTAACGGGGACTGGCCTCCGGCTCACTCGCCGGCCCCCTCCTCCGCAGTCTTGCCCCCGTGCAACCGGCCCACATCGGCACAGACACCCCGCTTGCTGCCGGCGATGAATTCGAGGAATTCCTGAACAACACCGGCTCCGGCGAACTCCGCCTTGGCCGCTGCCAGTCGTGCTTGGAAACTTTCATTCGAGCGAAACACCAGCCGGTAGGCCTGCTTGAGTTGCAGGCGCTGCGCGGCGGTCAGCCCGGCGCGCCGGAGACCGACAATGTTGAGTCCACAGAGACGGTTCAGATCCCGCGCGAGGGTAAAGGGCGGCAAATCCTTCGTGATCTTGGAACCGCCCTGCATCATTGCCAGCCGGCCGATGCGGCAGAACTGGTGCACGAGACAGTGGCCGGAAATGAAGGCCCGGTCGTCCAGCGTCACATGGCCGGCGAGCAGGGCGCCGTTCGCGAGCACGTTGTGGTTGCCGAGCCGGCAATTGTGACCCACATGGCTGCCGGCCATGAACAGGTTGCCGTGACCGATCACCGTGTCCTCGTCGAGCCGGTTGGACCGATGGATGGTGACGTGTTCGCGGAAGAGATTGTCGTCGCCGATGACCAAACGTGTGGGTTGGCCGGCATACTTCACGTCCTGTGGCGCGTCCCCGATGACGGCACCGGCATGGAACCGGTTCCGGGCGCCGACCACCGTGTGGCCGGTGAGATGCACGTGCGGGCCGACAACACAGCCGGCGCCCAGGGTGACGTGCTCCTCGATGACAGCATAAGGACCGACGGAGCAGCCTTCACCGAGGCGGGCTCCGGGATGGATGACAGCGGTGGGATGAATCATGCGGACTTCGGAGACGGGGAGGTCCTGAGCATCAGGAACAGGAAAACGGGGCCGCCGAGCGCCGCGGCGACGATGGCGGAATTGGCCACCACCAGCGCGCCGACGACATGCCGGGCCGGGGAAAAGTCCCGCCACTGCCCCTCTTCGAGCTTCTGGAGCAACACCGGCAGCGGGACGCCGGTGACGCGTTTGCCTTCACCGAGCGCGTAGGTGCATTTCAACGACAGCGCGACCCCGAGCAACGCGCCGCCCAGGATGGTCAGGCTGAAAATGCCGTGCGCACGCGGCGTCGCGCGCAGCTTGCGGAGCCACTGGCGCATGAACACCAGCAGGCCGAAGCACGCGACGGCAAAACAGACGGGCAGAAGCAGAGCCATGCAGACCTCAGGAGTAGAAGTAGCCGAGCTCCCGGAGCGAGCAGAAATCACGCGGCCGGTTCTCACTCGGGCGCCCCAGGATGACGTGATCAAGGACCTCGATCTTCAGCAACTGTCCGGCGCGGACGAGGTCGCGGGTCACGCGGATGTCCGCCTCGCTGGGGGTCGGGTCGCCGCCGGGATGGTTGTGGGCCAGCACGAGGGAATGCGCATTGGCGACGATGGCCGGCCGGAACACCTCGCGGGCGTGAACCAGCACCTGATCCAGCAGGCCGCGGGTCACCTCCTCGACCCGGATGATCCGTTTCCGGGTGTTCAGCAGCACCACGACGAACCGTTCCGTATCCAGCGTGGAGAATTCGTCCCGGAGCAGCGCCGCCAACTGCTCGGGACTGTCGAGCACGGGTGATTCCCGGCGCTTCTCGTCGGCCAGCCGCAGGGCCAGCTCAAAGGCCGCCTTGAGCGTCACCGCCTTGTCGCGACCCACGCCCTTGACCTCCACCAACTGGTCGAGCGGCGCCCGCGCCAGCGCTTCCAAAGAGCCGAACTTCGCGACGATCCGGTGCCCGATGTCCACCGCCGAAGCGCCCTGCAAACCGGTGCGCAGCAGGATGGCGAGCAGCTCCGCCGTGTTCAGCGAACCGGCCCCGCGCGCCGCGAGCCGTTCGCGCGGCCGGTCGGCCTCGGCCATGTCATGGATGCGCAGCGGTTGGTTCATGCCGGCAGGGTTGGCGGTTCCGACGGAATCTTCAATGCGAAGGGGATTACCTTCCCGCGGTGGTGCGGCAAGGACCGTCGCGTCCCCGTTCAAGCCGGCTATGGCCTGGAGATTTCCAGCTCGTTCACGCCCGCCGGAACCTGGGTCTCGGTGACCCGCCCGCCGGGCCAGCGCACCCGAACCGATGCGCCCGCGCCGCTCAGGACCGCTTCGGCCGAGTCTACCGAACCATACCCGGAGGCGGCTCGCAGTTCCCGGACCGGACCGGTTCCGCCCGGGCCCAGCCGTTGGATCACCGCACCAAGGCCGAGCGGGTTTCCCGCAGGCCCACGCAATCGGACCCGGAGCCCGGCCTGCCCGCCCGCATTGCGGAACAGGCGGGCATTCGCGCCAGTCTGGGTGTCCACCCAGTCGGGCCGGCCGTCGCGATCAAAGTCCGCCACCGCCGCGCCGCGTTGTTCGCCGTCCACGCGCACGCCGGAATCCCGGGCGGTCAGCGGCCGGAATCCCCCCTGGCCGTCGCCGAGCAGGATTAGTCCGCGACCGGCGTCCGGACGCGGCCACTCCATCCGGAAGGCGTGGAAGTTCTGGGCGAGCAGCAGGTCCTCGCGACCGTCGCCATCCGCATCGGCGACCGACACTCCAAACACGGGAGCCAGCTGCGCTTCCCAAGGCAACGGCCGGACCAGCCAGTGATCACCGCGATTGAGCCAGACAAAGGACCGCAGCTCCCGTGTGGTCACGGTGCGAACCGGCGCGGGGACTGTTGCGAGCACTTCCGCCGTGGTCGCCCGGGAAAACTCCGCGTGCGTCGGGAACGTGCCCGCCAACGCCGGCAGCGCGAGGCTGAGCGGACGGAGTCCGCGCCGGGGAACTTCGTGGGCGAGTTCGGGTGGCTGCCAGCCCTCCAGCAGATCCAGCGTGCCACTGCCGGTGAAATCGCCGAAGTGCAGCCGCAACGGCCGTTCCGCCGAGGCGCGATAGCCGGTGTTTTCACCCCAGTTTCCGGTGACCAGATCAAGGCGTCCGTCACCGTCGAAATCGCCGGCCGCCACGGAATTCCACCAGCCGGTTACCGCCGACATCGGCACCGGGGCGGCGTCACCTTCCCGGACCGGCAGATCCCATGGATCGAGCGTCCCTGCGCGGTTACGGAACACCCGCACCGGCCCCCACTCGCAGGCCAGCACGAGCTCCGGATAGCCGTCCCCCTCCAGGTCAGACCAGATCGCCGACTGGACCATTCCCGCCGACTCCAGCGCCGGCAGAGATGGAATCGCCCGCAGCCCGGCCGGCTCCTGCCGAAAAACCCGGGAAGGTCCGGACTCCGGATAGCGTCCCGGCGAAACCCGCGCCCCGACGAACAGGTCGAGGTCGCCGTCGCCGTCCATGTCCGCAGACGCGATCGGGCCGAGGCTCGCGGCGCTGGCGGGCACTTCCGGGAACGGACTCACGACGAGCGCGCTGCCATCAGGCGCCGGACGCAGCATTACCACGGTCGAGGGCGCCGGCGCAGTTTCCCAGTTGCCCACCGTGGCCAGCAGCGCCGCAGTGCCGTCCTTCGCGGTCCACGCGGTGAACGCCGCCACATCGTCGGGGGCCTTCCAGTCACAGGCGACCGCCAGCCGGCGGCCGTCGCGCAGGAAGCGGATCACGGCCGGGGCCTGTCCCCGCGCCGCGCCGGTCACGAGCAGTCGTCCGTCGGCTCCCGCGTCGAGCCACGCCACCACGGGACCGCCCACGCTGAGTTGCCGAGGCAGCAGCGGTTGCCGCGCAAAATCGTCGAACGGCGGTTCGGCCACCGCCGGCAGTGGCGGTTCCGCGGCTTCCACGAACAACGGCGAACGGGTCGCGACCGCGGCCGGCGTCGTTTGCTCCGCGTCCCGCTCCTCGGGTTGATAGAGATGTCCGGGCCGAACGCCGGCGACGCGGGAAACCCGGCCGCTGCGCCACGTCACTTCCAGAGTGAACGGTCCGGTGCCGACGGCGGCGAAGGTGCGCACCGCATCGTCGCCGGAAAGGTAGCGGCCACCGGCCACGAGCTCCCGCGTCTGCACTTCCGGGCCGCCCGTGAACCGGAGACGGGCATTGGCTCCGCGCGTGTTGGGCGGCAGTCCCCGCAGGCGCACCTCCACCCGCGGCGCCACGCTCCGGTTCCGGTAAAGCGCCGGCGGTTCATTCAGCCGGTTGCAGACGAGGTCCAGGTCTCCGTCGCCATCCAGGTCGGCCAGCGCGGCCGCGGTGAAAACGCTGCTGCCGGTGAATCCCCAGTCCGCGCGGACATCCTCAAAACGCCATTCGCCCCGGTTGCGAAACGCGGACACCGGCGACGGAAACGCCGGGTAACGCAGCACGTTGGTCGCCGACCCGCCGCGGCCTTCGGACTGGATCCGCGCAGCCGTGTCGCGGTCCTGCACGTCGTGGATGGCCCCGGAGATGACGAGGACATCCTCCCGGCCGTCCAGATCCGCATCGAGGAACAGCGGCTGCCACGACCAGTCGGTGGACGCGAGCCCCGCGTATTCCGCCAGCTCGCTCCAGCTGCCGTCACCGTTTCCGCGATAGAGCGTGTTGCGCGGCACTTCGGGCCGGTAGTCGAATCGCCCCGGGACATGGGGTCGGAAACGGACGCCGGTCAGCGAGTGCTGCCGGCGAGCCGACTCCCGGGGCGACATCTCCACCGTGAAGAAGTCGAGGTTTCCGTCGCCGTCGAGATCCCCGAAGTCCGCTCCCATCGAGGAGAAGGCGAACTTGCGCACGGCGTCGCGCGGTGCCGCCTGGAAGTTCCCGTCGCCGCGGTTGAACCAGAGCCGGTCCGGGCTTTGAAAATCGTTGCAGGCATAAAGGTCGGGGGCCCCATCTCCATTGAGGTCGCGCAGCACGGCGCTCAGCCCGAAGTCGGCCGGCGCGGACTTGGGCCGCCCCTGTTCATCCAGGAACGCCGCGGAATCCCAGGGCACCGGGCGGAACCGCAGGTTGCCGTCGTTCCGGTAAAGCCGGCCGGCCTCACCCACCTCCTCCAACCGGCCGTTGACCACCCGCAGGCGGTCCGCGTTCGGCCCTTCCACGATCCACTTTCCGTTCACCTGCTTCACCTGCGCACGGCCCGGACCCGAGCGCAGGATCGGGAATGCGCCGTAGTTCGCCACGTAGAGGTCGAGCGAGCCGTTGCCGTCCACGTCTCCCAGCGCGAGGGATGTGCTGCCCGTCGGCGCGGCCAACCCGGATTCCCGGGTAACGTCGGTGAACCGCACCGCGCCTTCGTTGCGCAGGCAACGCGGCCCGCCGCCCATCGTGGTGACCAGCAGGTCGAGGTCGCCGTCGCCATCGAGATCCTCCAGGACCGCGCCGGTGCTGTGCGCACCGGGCAGCCCGACACCGGCTTCCGGACCCACCGCCTCGAAACGCCAGCCACCCCGGTTCAGATAGAGGCGGTTCGTGCCGTCAATCGCGGGGAAATACAGGTCACAGCGGCCGTCACCATCCACGTCACCCAAGGCGACTCCGGAACCGTTCATGAAGTTCGGATTGCGGACGATGGCCTCGGGCGACAGGCGGTTCACGAAACGGACGCCGGTGAAATCGGCTGGCAGCGATTCAAAGCCCGCGCCCGATCCGTCCGGCGCCGCGAGCGGCACGCCCGCCGGGGCCGCCGCCAACGCGCCGTTGAGGAGTGCGGCCAGCAAGCCCACCGCCAGCGAACGCCGGCACGAACGGAGACTAGGTGGCAGAGGCAAAGTCACGGGTGCGCAGCGCAGCGTGCGGCATGGCCGCCCGCGCTAAAAGCCGGAAGCGGCCCTTCATGGCGCCGGCTTCGGCCACGGCGGGAGCGCGTCCAGCAGGGCCTGAAGTTCCCAGCGCCGGTCACCAAGCACGGGCTCGTCTGCACGGTTGCGGGTTTCCTCCGGATCCACCGCGTGATCGTAGAGCTCCGCTGTCCCGTCGCTCCAGCGGGTGAACCGCCAGCGGCCGTCGGTCACGCTGCGCCCAAAGCGCCCGGCGCCCCGGTTGACCAGCGTGGCGGCGACGGGCTTGTGAGATGCCGTCACGTCGCGCAGCAGCGGCCGCAGACTGCGGCCCGCCAATCCCTCCGGCGGTTTCGCACCGGCGAACTCCGCCACGGTGGGGAACAGGTCCACGAACTCGACGGGTGCGGTGCAACTGCGTCCCCGCAGGCCATCGGGATCGGCAATGATCAGGGGTGCCCTGCACGACCGCTCGAACAGCGTGTTCTTGTTCCACCAGCCCCGCTCCCCGAGATGGTAGCCGTGGTCGCCGAGGAAGATCACCAGCGTGCGGTCCCAGAGCCGGAGTTCGTCCAGCGTGTCGAGCAGACGGCCCACCTGGGCATCCATGAACGACACGCCCGCGAGATACGCCCGGAGGAAATCGCGGCGGTCCGCCTCGCTGAAATCGGCGAACACCTGCCGCCAGCCCTCGGGGATCGCCAGCGGCGGTGCCACGCTTTGGCCGGCGGGATCCGCATGCAGACGCAGCGATTCCGGCGGATGCAGATCGAAGTATTTTCGCGGCGCGTGGAAGGGGTCGTGGGGTCGGTGAAAGCCGGCCGCGACCAGCCAAGGTCGGCCGGCAGCGTGAAGCTCCCGCATGGAGCGGATGGCTGCCACCGCCGTCTGCCCATCGGGCTGTTCATCGTCGTCGCCGTCGAGCAGACCGATCTCGCACCAGGCCAGCCGACCGCCGGACAGATTGCGGAATTCGCCGCGGCGATGGGGCGAGGACGCGTGCCGGATTTCCGCGACATCCCACGAGCGCCCCTGGTCCAGCCATTCCGGCCGGACCGCTTCCGACGTGTTGGCCGCATGCAGGATCTTGCCGAACGACCGGGTGACCCAGCCGTGTCCGCGAAGCAATTCGGGAAAGGTCAGCGCATCCGGCAGCGCCCGCCGGAAAAACACGTCGTTGCCCACAATGCCGGTCTGCTCGCAACGAAGGCCCAACAGCATCGAAGTGCGGCTCGGATTGCAGACCGGATACTGGGCATACGCCCGTTCAAACCGGACGCCCCGGGCAGCCAAGCGGTCGAGGTTGGGCGTCTTCAGCCGGTCACGCGGGATCGGCCCGCCGGCCTCGCGAAAGTCGTCCGCCATGATCAGCAGGACATTGTGGGGTGGCCGGCCGGCCGCTCCGAAAACCGGTCCCAGCGCCAGCCGGAACAGGCCGGCCAAAAGAATCAGGCGGCTGGTCAGCCGGAACACCCATGCCCAGGACAGCGGCGGGAACATGCGGCAACACTGCCTCCCGAAGATGAGCCGCGGAAGTGCGGAGTGATTGCCGCGGCGCGGCGCCCAGCGCCGGCATCATCGGCACGTTGGGGCCCCGCATCGCGCGTCCGCCCCCTTGTCCACCGGCCTCTGATTGCAGGATTCAAGCCGGCCAACGTCGGCTCACTTCCCCGCCCAGGCCCGTGCATTGTGGAACATCTGCATCCAGGGGCTGGCGGCGCTTCGGTCGCCGCTGGTCCAGCTCATAAGGATGTTCCGGAAGACGCGCTCGGGATGAGGCATCAGCACGGTGAATCGACCGTCCGCCGTTGTCACGGAGGTGAGGCCGTCAGGACTGCCGTTCGGATTGAGCGGATACGTTTCCGTCGGGCGACCGTGGTGGTCCACGAAGCGCACGGCGCGATGGACGCGTTTCGCGTCGCCGCGTTGCGAGAAGTCCGCGAAGCCTTCGCCGTGCGACACGGCAATCGGAATGCGGCTGCCGGTCATGCCCTGGAAAAAGATCGACGGGCTGTCGAGCACTTCAACCAAGCTCAGGCGCGCCTCGAACTGCTCGCTCTTGTTGCGCGTGAACTTCGGCCACGCCTCGGCGCCGGGAATGATCGGCGAGAGCGCGGCCATCATCTGGCAGCCGTTGCAGATGCCGAGCGCGAAGGTGTCCTGGCGCGCGAAGAACGCCTTGAACTGATCCGCCAGCGCGGGATTGAACATGATGGAGCGCGCCCAGCCTTCGCCCGCGCCAAGCGTGTCGCCGTAGGTGAAACCGCCGCAGGCCACGAAGCCGCGGAAGGTCTCCAGCTTCAGCCGGCGGCTCTGCAAGTCGGTCATGTGAACGTCCACCGTCTCGAAGCCGGCTTTCGCCATCGCGTAGCTCATCTCCACGTGGCTGTTCACGCCCTGCTCGCGGAGAATCGCCACGCGCGGACGCGCGCCGGTGATGGCCGGAGCCTCGGTGCGCGGCGTGAAGGTGAGGTGCACGTGCAGGCCAGGATCGTTCGCGTCGCCCTTGAGACGATGCTCGGAGTCGGCACTCTCGGGATTGTCGCGCAACTTCGCGATGCGCCAGCTCACTTCGTCCCAGGTCTGGTGCAGCGACTTCACGTCCGCCTGCAAAAGCACGGTGCCGCCCGCGCGCACTTCCATCGTGTGCGAATCATTCGGACGACCGACAATGTGCGCGTGGCCGTCGAAGCCCGCTTTGCGCAGGACATCGAGAACATGCGTCGTCTGGGCGTCGGAAACTTGCAGCACGACGCCGAGTTCCTCGCTGAACAAGGCGCGCAACGCGTGGCTGCCCGCCGCAGCGTCGGCCTTCTCGGAAGCGCGGACTAGCGAATCGAGTTCGATGCTCAGGCCGCGATTCGAGGCGAAAGCCATTTCGCACAAACACGCCCAGAGGCCGCCGTCGCTGCGGTCGTGATACGCGAACAACGAGCCCTCCGCGCGCAGCGCGTTCACGGCGGCGACCAACGACTTCATGTGCGCGGCATCATCGACATCGGGTGTCGCGCCGCCGAACTGGTTCGTAACCTGCGCGAGCATGGAACCGCCCATGCGGTTCTTGCCGAAGCCGAGGTCCACAAGAATGAGCGAGGTCGCGCCGGGCTGGAGCACGGGCGTGAGCGCGGGGCGAACATCGGCGAGCGTCGCGAACGCGCTGACGATGAGACTGACCGGCGCGGTGACTTGTCGCGGTTGGCCGTTGTCGCTCCAGCGCGTGCGCATGGAGAGCGAGTCCTTGCCAACCGGCACGCTGATGCCAAGTGCGGGACACAGCTCGAGGCCGATGGCGCGCACCGTTTCGTAGAGCGCAGCGTCTTCGCCAGGTTCGCCACACGCGGCCATCCAGTTGCAGCTCAGCTTCACGCGCGGGAGTTCGATCGGCGCGGCGAGAATGTTGGTAATCGCTTCGCCGACAGCCATGCGGCCGGAGGCGGGCGCGTTCACGGAAGCGAGCGGCGTGCGTTCGCCCATGCTCATCGCTTCGCCGCGAAAGCCGGAGTAATCGGCGAGCGTGATGGCGCAATCGGCCACCGGCACCTGCCACGGACCGACCATCGGATCGCGCGACGACATTCCGCCGACCGTGCGGTCGCCGATGGTGATGAGGAATCGTTTCGAGGCGACGGTCGGATGCCGCAGCACGGCGAACGCGGCCTCGGGCAACTTCACCGCGCTCGCGTTGAACGCATCGGGCTTCCACTCCACGCGCTTCACATCGCGGCGCATCTTCGGCGGCTTGCCGAGCAGCACATCCATCGGCATGTCGATGGCGCGTTCGCCGCCCGGACCGTCCTCAAGAATCAACTCCTTCTCCTCGGTCGTGATGCCGACGACGGCGAAGGGACAACGCTCGCGTTCGCAGAGCTGTTGGAAAACGGGAAGTGACTCCGGGCCGATGGCGAGGACGTAGCGTTCCTGGCTTTCGTTGCACCAGATTTCCTTGGGCGCGAGACCGGATTCTTCCAGCGGCACCTTGCGCAGATCGAAACGCGCACCGCGGTCCGCGCCATGAACAAGTTCCGGGAAGGCATTCGAGATGCCGCCCGCGCCGACGTCGTGAATCGCGAGGATGGGATTCTTGTCCCCGAGCGCGGCGCATTGCGTGATGACCTCGTGCGCGCGGCGTTCGATTTCTGGATTACCGCGTTGCACCGAATCGAAATCGAGTTCGGCGGAATTCGCGCCCGCCGCCATCGAACTCGCCGCGCCGCCGCCCATGCCGATGCGCATGCCAGGGCCACCGAGTTGAATGAGCAACGTGCCTGGGCCGAACGGCAGCTTGCCGGTCTGCTCGGCCGCGATGGAGCCGACGCCACCCGCGATCATGATGGGCTTGTGATAACCGCGCCGGATGCCCGCGACGGTCTGCTCATACACGCGGAAGTAACCGCCGAGATTCGGCCGGCCGAATTCGTTGTTAAACGCCGCGCCGCCGAGCGGTCCGTCGATCATGATCTGGAGCGGACTGGCAATGTGCTCAGGCTTGCCGAAGACAGGTTGTTCCCACGGCTCGTTCGTGCCCGGGAGGAGCAGATTCGAAACGCTGAAGCCGGTGAGGCCGGCCTTCGGACGCGAACCACGGCCGGTCGCGCCTTCATCGCGGATTTCGCCGCCCGCGCCGGTGGACGCGCCGGGGAACGGCGAGATGGCGGTGGGATGATTGTGCGTCTCCACTTTCATCAGCGGATGCACGAGCGCCTTCTTCGCGGAGTAACGGCGGTCGCCGGGATCGGCGGACGCCTGCCAGACTTCGATCTCGCCGCCCTCCATCACCGATGCGTTGTCGCTGTAGGCGACGATCGTGTGCTGCGGAGCGAGCTTGTGCGTGTTCCGGATCATCCCGAACAGCGAGTGACTCTGCGGCTGGCCGTCGATGACGAACTCCGCGTTGAAAATCTTGTGCCGGCAATGCTCGCTGTTCGCCTGCGCGAACATCATCAGCTCGACGTCGGTGGGATTGCGCTTCAGCGATTGAAACGCGTTCACAAGGTAAACGATTTCGTCCTCGCTCAGCGCCAGGCCGAAGGTCTTGTTCGCCACTTCGAGCGCACCGCGGCCTTTCGCCAGCACATCGACGTGTTCCATCGGCACACCCTGTTTCTCTTGGAAGAGCAGCGGGATTTGCTCGCGGCTGACGAGGACGCTTTCCGTCATGCGGTCGTGCAAGAGCGCGGCGCACGCGTTGCGCTGGGCGTCGGTGAGCGCGGCAGAAGCTTCGGAGAAAACGAGACGATATTCCGTCATGCGTTCCACGCGGCGAATCGGCAGGCCGCAGTTGTGCGCGATGTCCGTGGCCTTCGACGCCCACGGCGAAACGGTTCCAATGCGCGGCGCGACGATGAGCGCGACGCCTCCGGACTTCGGTCCAGTGTAAGGATCGCCGTAGGTGAGCAGCTCGGTGAGCTTGCGGTTCTGCGCGTCGGGCAAAGAGTCGTTGAGCAGCACGCAATGCAAGAAGCGCGCATGCACGCCGGCGATGGCGGGATGCACTTCGCGCAGCTTGGGCAACAGCGCGGCGGCCCGGAACGAGGAAAGGGCGTTGCCGCCTTCGAGATGGATCAATTGCATGAGATGGGAACGCCGTCCCGGTGGCTGGGGACGGCGGAAATCGCCGACGGATTGGAGACTGCCCCGTTCAGCGGGGACGGGCACCCGAAAAGCACGAGCGGATAAAGGAATCGGGGACGGGCCGGTTCAAGGGGAAAGTCTGCCAGCGCAGACCGCCCCCTCACTTCCCCGCCAGTCCGAGCAGGTAGTGCAGGACGAGTTCCGGCAGGTCGAGGGAGTAGCCGCCTTCGAGGATGCTGAACACCGGCACGCCGAAGTCCCGCATTTGCTGGCCGAGCCAGTGGAAGTCCTCCTTCTCCAGCGTGCCTTGGGCGAGCGGATCCTCCACGTAGGCATCGAAGCCGGCCGACACGCCCAGAAGGTCCGGCTTCGTGGACTGCAGACGCTCGATCGCCCGGGTCAGCGTCGCCCGCCATTGGTCCCGCGGCGTCCCACCCGGCAGCGGGAAGTTGAAGCAGTTGCCCGCGACATCCACGGCCCCGGTGCCCGGATAGCATGGATGCTGGTGCACGGAGGCAAACGCCACGCCCGGCACGCCGGCGAGGATATCCTCGGTGCCGTTGCCGTGATGCACGTCGAAGTCCAGCACCGCGATCTGGCGGGCGCCGGAAGCCTTGGCTTCCAACGCCGCGATGGCCATGGAGCTGAGGTAGCAGAAGCCCATGGCGTGGTGCCGGGTGGCATGGTGGCCCGGCGGCCGCAGGAGGCAGAACGGCTGGTCGCCCGCGCGGGCGAGTTCCACGGCCCGGATGGCCCCGCCAACGCTGCGGCGCGCGTGGTCGGCAATGCCGGGGAAGAACGGCGTGTCGGCGTCGAACGCCTGCGCCACCGTCAGCCGCTCCAGGTGACCCGCGGAATGGGCCCGGAGCAGTTGCTCATCGGTGACAGCTCCGGGCTCCGTCCAGCCAAGCGTCAGGGCCTTCTGCGTCCGGAGCAGGTCCGTGGTGCGGCTGACCCGCATCGGCTTTTCGGGATGGCCGGCCGCGCGGTATTCGGTGCAACGCGGATCGGTGATGATCGTCATGCGGAAGTTGTAACGGGCGCCAACCGTGAGCGGAAGCGGGGAGGCGGGTGAAATGCCGGCTCAGGATAAGCCCGGGGGTTCGGGCGCGGGAGGGCGCCATTGGGAAAACCCGCGGCAAGCAAGACGCTGGCGACACGGCCGGCCGGAGGCCGGCGCTACGGGGTGGCGCAAGTCACTGGCTCGCCGATCTCCCCGAAGCGGTGAGTTGTCCCGTTGCCAAAAGTGCGCATCTGGACTTCGGGTGCGAGCGGCGGCACGGGGCGGCCACGGACTGAGACTGGCTGGCGGAGCGGGCCGAAGGCTTCTGGGCGACAGCCCACATTCCGAGCTGTGGCCTCCGGCCAGAGCTGAAGCCCGCACCGGGCGTTCACTGTCAGTGGCCCGCGCCGATTCACGGGGCCTGCCGGTTGGAAACCGGCAGCACTTTCAGGGCGGCCCACACTTTCGCTGGTCAGCGGCGCGGCGGTGTCGTCTGGTTTCGCCATGTTTCCGAAGCTGACGTTTGCCCTCGCCAGTTTGCTTGCCGTGACCGGCGCGACGGCCGCGGGCGCCCCGGATCGTTCCCTGCCCGAACAGTGGCGGCGCGAACGCCGCATCATTGACCTGCACCAGCACGTCAACGGCACCGAGGAACACCTCACGCGTTGGCGGCGCATCATGGACCGCGCCGGGGTCGGCGTGGGTGTGAATCTCAGCGGCGGCACCGTGACCGCCAAGCCGGGTGAACTGTCCGCCTTTGAGCGCGTCCGGGACCTGACCGCACGGCTCGCTCCGGACCGGGCAGTGCTTTATTTCAACCTCGATTACACCGGCTGGGACGAACCGGATTTCGCGGAGCGGGCGGTCCAGCAGGTCGAGCGGGCCCACGCCCTCGGTGCTGCGGGCCTCAAGGAATACAAGCGCCTCGGCCTATTCCTGCGCGACGGCCGCGGCCAGCTCATCCGGATTGACGACCCCAAGCTCGGCGGCGTGTGGCGGCGGTGCGGCGAGCTGGGATTGCCGGTGAGCATCCACGTCGCCGATCCGCGGGCCTTCTGGCTGCCCTACAACCAGCAGAACGAGCGCTGGCAGGAACTGAAGGACCACCGGAGCTGGTGGTTCGGCGATCCGGCGCAGTTCCCCGCCCGCGAGGAACTGCTGGCCGCGCTCGACCGCGTCATCACGCGGCACCCGAAGACGACCTTTGTCAGCGTCCACTTCGCCAACAACGCCGAGGACCTGGCCTGGGTGGACCGCCAGCTCGACACGCATCCCAACCTGTTCGCCGACCTCGCCGCGCGCATTCCCGAACTGGGCCGGCACGATCCGGCCCGGCTGCGCGAGCTGTTCGTGAAGCATCAGGACCGGATCCTGTTCGCCACGGACTTCCAGGTTTACGGCAAACTCATCCTCGGCTCGTCCGGTGACGGTGAAAACCCGAGCGACGACGACGCGGTGGCCTTCTACGAAAAGGAATGGCGCTGGCTGGAGACCAACGACCGCGACTGGCCGCACATGACGCCGATCCAGGGAAACTGGACGATCAGCTCCATCGGGCTGCCGCCGGCCGTGCTGCGGAAGATCTACTTCGACAACGCCCGCCGGCTGCTGGCGCGGTCGCTGCCGTTCACCACGCTGCAGGTGAAACGGATCACGCGGGACTTCCGGACGGACGGGCGCGTCAACGAGCGGGTCTGGGCGCAGGCCCGGCCGTTCCCGTTGGAACAGCAGGCCCAGGACGGACGCGTCCGGGCGGAACTCTCGACCATCTGCCGCGCGCTCTGGTCGGAAAAGTTCCTTTACCTCGCCTTCGAGTGTCCGTTCACCGCCCTGACCGATTTCGGTCCGGCGCGTCCGGGCGAACGCCTGGACAAGGACGCTGCCCTCTGGGACCGCGACGTGGTCGAGTTCTTCTGCGCGCCCGACCCGACGCAGCTCACGCGCTACACGGAATACGAGTGGGCGCCGAACAACGAGGCGCTCGATCTTCGCATCCGGCGGCCGGACTTCGACTTCGGCTGGAGCAGCCAGATGGAATGGAAGGTCCGCGTGAACAACCGCCGCAAGGTGTGGACCTGCGAAGTGCGCATCCCGCTGGCCGCGCTTAACGACCGGCCGCCCACGGTCGGCACCCGCTGGCGCGCGAACCTCTACCGCATTGACCGGGCGAACCGGGCGTTCCTCGCGTCGAATCCGGTGCTCAGCGGGAGCTTCCACACGCCAGAGCGGTTCGGCTGGCTGGAGTTCACCGAGT
>CAIWAH010000250.1 GCA_903910585.1 uncultured Verrucomicrobiota bacterium | reverse complement strand
GCCAGGCAAGCCTGCCGCCGCCGCCTTGGACCTTCCGGTGGCCGCAACCGGACACGGCCTCCGACTCCCTATCTTCCACATGAAGTGGAGGAGAGGTCTGGGGAGAGGAGGTGGGGAAGTTCCGCGGCCTGAGGGTGAGCGCCCCCTCTCCTCCAACCCTACCCATGAACCTGGGGGCGTCCGCCCACCCCTCACCCGCCTTTCGGGCACCCTCTCCCCTCCTCCGAGGAGGGGAGAGGGACGGGGTGAGGGGTGTGTCCCCTCCAGTTTCAGGGGCACAAATCGCGAGCCTGGGCGGCTCGTGGAATCTCTCCCCGCGCTGCGCCGCGGGGCGAGGGAGCAAACCAGTGTGGTCAGTGTCCTGACCCCGTGCCTTCAGATGCGCCCCCTTCCGGGCGCGACGTTCCCCACCGTGGCGCCGCTGGCCCCAGAGCGGCCAGCTTGCTCTGACCCGCGCCGCTCCGGCGCTCTCCGCCGACGGGATGGGCTCCTTAACCTCACAAGATTATGAACCTCCATTGGAAACGCTTGGGCCTGCTGGGCGGGCTGCTGCTGGCCCTGGGCCTGCGCCTGCTCGCCGCGCCGGTGACCATCACCAACGCAGTCACCGGCCAAGGCATCGTGCTGGGCACTGGCACCTACGAAAGCGGCACCACCGTGACGCTGCGGGCGGTGCCGCAGGTGGACTGGAAGTTCGACCATTGGGAAGGCGTGCCGGCGGAAGTGGCCACGAACAATCCGGTGGCCTTCGAATCGGCGGTTGGCGTGCAGCCGCGGGCGGTGTTCGTGGCCGCCGCCGGGAGCGGGCGGTTCCGGGGAGGCAAGGTGTTGGCGTGGGGTGACAACAGTTCCCTGCAATCGGCCGTGCCGGCGGATTTGGGGCCGGTGCTCAAGGTGTCGGCCGGCTGGACCCACAGCCTGGCCCTGCTCGCGGACGGGACAGTTCGGGGTTGGGGCGACAATTCCTTCCGGCAGCGCACTCCGCCCGCGGGCCTGAGCAACGTGGTGGACATTACCGCCAGTCGCGAATGGTCATTTGCGGTGACGGCGGAAGGCCGGGTCGTGTCGTGGGGCAACGGGGCACCCGACTTCAGCGCAGTCGCCGATGCGGTGACCGTGGCGTCCCAGAACTATACGGCCGTCGTGCTGCGGCGTAGCGGGCAGGTCGCGGCGGCCGGAGCCGGCACCGAGGGCATGGTCCAGGCCATCACCAATGCCGTGGGCGTGGGAGCGGCTGCAAACGGTGCTTACGCCGTGCTGGCAGATGGAACCGTGCGGGGATTCGGCGATCTGGCGCAGGCACTGGATTACCTCCCAATGGTCGAGGATGCGAGGCAGGTGGAAGGGGCATCTCACTCCACCGTGGTGTTGTTCCGGGATGGTCGCGCGGTGGCGACCACCAACTGTTGCAACCAGGCCGTGTCCACGGCGGCCGCCGCGCTGCAAAACATCCGTGAAATATCCGTGGGAGGGTCATACGAGGACTCCCGTTTCCTGGCGCTGGATTGGCGGGGAGTCCTGCGGCCGATCGGCCAACCGGCCGGTTATTTGCCCAGCGAATTACCTGGGATTGTTGCCGCTTCGTTGGGGCCGTTCCATGCCCTGACGCTGACGACCCCGCAGGCGACCGACGTGGCGGTGCTGGAGTCGCCCGCAGAGCCGGTGCTGGCCGATGTCGGGGAGGCCGTGGAGCTGCGGGTTTCGGTCGTGAACGCCCACGACCTGCAATGGCTGAGAAATGGCGAGGCCCTGCCCGGCCAGACGAATGTCAGCCTCCGGCTGCCGGCCGTCACGCCGGCGGAGGCGGGCTCCTACCAGCTGCTCGCGCAGAACGCGACCGAGGCTTGGCTGACGCCGCCGGTGCTGGTGGGGGTGCATGCCCGGGAAGTCGCCGGCGGCGGCCAGATCGAGGTGGCGAGTCCGGCGGCGGCGATCCTGCGGTTCACGGCCAAGGCCGCGGCGGGTTTCAAGCTGGACCACTGGGAGGGCGACGTGGCGGGCAGCGCCTTGCAGCAGGTAGTGACCTTTACCGAGGCGCATCCGGCGTGGCGGCTGAAGGCCGTGTTCGTGCCGGCCCAGGCGGTCGCGGTGACCGCCGCCGTCGAGGGAGCGGGCCTTGTTCTGGGCGGGGGAACCTACGACGAGCGGGCGCTGGTCACGCTGCGCGCCGTGCCGCAGGTGGACTGGAGGTTCGATCACTGGGACGGCGTGCCAGTGGGGGTTGCCGCCAACAATCCGATCACATTGGAGGCGGCGTTTGGCCTGCAGCCCAAGGCGGTGTTTGTGGAGGTGGCCGGAAATGGGCGCTTTCAGAGCGGGGCGGTCGTTGCGTGGGGGTGGAATGGCCGCGGCCAATCGTCCGTTCCGGTGGGCCTGAGCGGGGTGACAGCCATCGCTGGGGGGGATGAGCACACGGTGGCCCTGATGGCCGATGGCACGGTGGTCGCTTGGGGAAACAATCAGGAGGGGCAGTCGACGGTCCCTGCAGGACTAAGCGGAGTGAAGGCAGTTGCGGCGGGCGGATCTCACACGGTGGTCCTGAAGGGCGATGGCACGGTGGTCGCGTGGGGATGGAACGGCTTTGGAGGAACCTCCGTCCCTGCCGGTTTGAGTGAGGTGGTTGCAATTGCGGCGGGTGGAGGGCACACAGTGGCCCTGAAGGCCGACGGCACGGTAGTCGCATGGGGAAAGGGTGTCAGTGGTCAAACTGCGGTTCCGGCCGGGTTGAGCGGAGTCACTGCCATCGCTGCGGGGGAGGATCACTCGGTGGCCCTCAAAGCGGATGGCACCGTGGTTGCGTGGGGTCGAAACGATTCGGGCCAAACGACGATTCCAGCAGGACTGAGGGGGGTGACGGCCATTGCGGCGAGTTATGAGCATACAGCGGCCTTGAAGTCCTATGGCACCGTGGTTGCGTGGGGAAATAATCAGGGGGGTGGGGGAGAGGTGACGGTTCCTCCCGGTCTCAGCGAGGTGATCGGCATTGCGGCAGGTTATCGGCGAACGGAGGCCCTGAAGGCCGATGGCACAGTGGTTGGCGGTCCTGACGGTTTGAAAGGGGTGGCAGTCATTGCTGCAGGCTACGGGCACACGTTGGCCCTGGTTACAGAAAAGCTGACCGTTCTCCGGGATGAAACCCCTTCCACGACAGTCGAGGCGGGCGGTTTGGTGAAGCTCGTGGCCGGAACAATCAACGCCACCCGCCTTCAATGGTATCGTGATGGGGAGCCAGTGGCGGGGGCGACTGGCGTGAGCCTGCGCGTCGGACCTGCCACCGGGGCTGACTCCGGCCGATACCAACTGCTGGCGGAGAGTGATACTGAAGCGCTGCTTGCTTCGCCAACTGAGGTGCGGGTGGTGCCGGTGGGTTATCCCCGTGTTCTGGTCAATGGGACCGAGGTGCTCAGTTCCACTCGGCAAGGCGACTCGGCCGAAGTGCGGCTGACGACGACGCTGCCCAACGGCCAGTTGTTCTACACTTTGGATGGCAGCGTGCCGTCGCTGGAATCCCGTCCCTATGCCGGCCCGTTTACGGTGACCAACAGCGTGGTGGTGCGGGCGCTGGCGCTCAGCGGTGACTTTACGCAGGAGGCCACCAACGAACCGGTCAGCATTCAGATCGTGCCGACCTATGCCCTGGCCACCGCGGTCACCGGGAATGGTCGGATCGAGCGTTCCCCGTCGCTGGACCGCTATCTGGAGGACGACGTGGTGACCGTGCGGGCGGTGGCGGATGCCGGGTGGCGGTTTGTCCGCTGGGAGGGGGATCTCAGCGGCTCATTCCCGGAACGCAACGTGGCCATGGGGCGGGACAAGGCGGTGCGGGCGGTGTTCGAGGAGGTGCCGCGAGTGTTGGTTCAATCGAGCCCCAACGGTTTTCGGTGGGCGGAACAGATTGCTGAGGGGGTAGTTGGCCAGCCGGTAAGGACAGTTCGTGAGAGCCTCACGGAGCCCGGGGTGTTGGAAATAACTGTGGCGCATCCCCGTCCGCTGCCTGAACGAGTAGGCGTGTTTGGATGGAACGAATATGGACCAGAGGGCTGGTTGTATAGACTAGAGGGCTGGTCGTTTTCCCCCGGAACATCCCCATCCCAATGGCACAGTCGCTCAGAAATCTTTAACATTCCCGTATTTCCCGGACAGGATCGGCCGACGAGTCCGTTTCGTTATCGCGCACGGACGAGCGGAGGAAATCTCCACGGGGGCGGCATGTTTACTGGCAGTTTTTTTGCAGCAGGTGGAAGCCCGTCCACGAACTGGACCACGGCAGGAGTTGCCGACCTGCCTTCAGTGCCTATCCGGATCGGAGCGGGCGAAATTCATCTGAATCCGGAGCGCTGGGATCATCTGGTTGGCACCCAGGCAGAGGTGATGGCGATTGCGAATCCCGGCTGGACCTTTCTCGGGTGGACCGGCGACCGCGTGGGCACGGAGACGAACTTCAGCTGGGTGGTGGACGGGCCGGCGACGTTCGAGGCGAACTTCGGGACGACGGTGAGCCGGTTGGCCACGGGGCCTGGTCGGATCGTGCTGGAGCCCGACCTGCCGGTGTATCCGTATGGTGCGCAGGTGAAGGTGATCCCGGTGCCGGACGCGGGGAACTACCTGGCGCTGTGGGGTGAGGCCGGAGCCGGCCAGCCCAAGACGGAGTGGGTGCTGACGGTGACCAACGCGCAGCCGCGGGTGACGGCGCTGTTCCGGTCATTGGCCGCCGACAAGGTGGCCTTGAACGTGCAAAGCACGCTGGGCGGCCGGGTGAGCCAGCCGGCGGCGGACGGGCTCTACGCCAAGGGCAGTTCGGTGACCCTCACCGCGGTGCCCGAGGCAGGCCACGAGTTCACGGGGTGGAGCGGGGATGCCGGCGGCACCGCCCCGGAGGTCACCCTCACCCTGGACACCAGCAAGACCGTGCGGGCGGAGTTCCGGCGCGCCGGAGTCGTCAGCTATCCGCTGACGGTCACCATCAGCGGGCCCGGCACCGTGCGGCGCGTGCCCGACCTCGGCGCCTACGAGGCCGGCAGCGAGGTGGAACTGGTCGCCGAACCGGTGGCCAACGCCGTGTTTGCCGAGTGGGACGGAGCGGTCTTCAGCACCCAGCGCCGCCTCCGGCTGACCATCGGCGGACCGACCGCGGTGACGGCACGGTTCCGGGAACTGCATCCCCTGGCGACGGAAGTGCGGGGCGAAGGCCAGGTGCTGCTGAGCCCGCCGGCGGCGAGTTATCCGGCCGGGACTGAAGTGGCGGTAACCGCGAAAGCGGCCGAAGGCTGGGGCTTCGTGCAGTGGAGCGGCGACCTCCTCAGCACGGCCCAGGAGTCCGCGATCGTGGTGGATGGCCCCCGGCGGGTGATCGCGGAGTTCGCGCGACTGGGCACGCTCACAACCCGGGCACAGGGCCGGGGCAGCATCGTCCGCGCCCCTGACGCGGTGTCCTACCTGCCCGGAACCGCCGTGACCCTGCGGGCCGCGGCCGAACCGGGCTGGCGCTTCGCGGGCTGGTCCGGTGGCGGCAGCGGGACCAACGCGGAACTCAGCGTCACGGTCGGCCGCACGGAGGCCATCGTGGCGGAGTTTGCCGACGCCGAGGCGCCGGCCATCACCGTGGACGAACCGGCGGGCGGCACCGTGACCGAAGGCCACTTCACCCTGCGCGGGCGCATCACCGACAACGACGGCGTGGGTTACGCCCGATGGAATTGGAATGGTCTGCCGCAGGGCACGCTGGTTCTGACCGACGGGAACTATCAGGTCAGCGGCCTCGAACTGCGCCCCGGCACCAACACCCTCGCCGTGTCTGCCACCGACCTGGCGGGCAATCTCGGCCAGACCGTCCGGACCGTGGTGTGGACCCCGGTGCGGACCCTGCGGGTTAGCACTGCGGCCGAAGTGCAGGAAGGCCAGCGGCTGGTCTATCCCCTCAGTCTGGAAGCCCCCGGCGACGTGGCCGGGCTGCGCTTCCGGCTGACTTACAACCCCGTTCACCTGGCCGACCCGCAATTTGAGTGGGCGGCGCTGGTCGGGCAGAGCGTGAACACGCTGAACCTCGGCACGCCGGGCGAGATCGAAGGAACCTTCGCCCTCGCGGGCAGCGCCCTGCCGGCGGGCAGCAACCGGGTGGCGACCGTGAGCTTCCGGGCGCGCAGCGTGCCCGGGGTGACCAACGTCGCGCTCAGCCCGGTCTTCGTGAACGCCGCCAATCCCGCGGGCGATGCCCTGACCAATGGCAACGGGGCGATCCCCGGCGAGGGGCGGATCAAGCCGCGGCGGCTGAAGGGCGACAACAACGCGAACCAGCGGCTGGACATCGGCGACGCCGTGGTCATCAGCCGGCTGCAGGTGGGCCTGGAAGAAGTGCGCAGCTGGGACATCGGGCTGAATGACCTGAACGCGTCCTTGGACCTCGATTCCGGCGACGTGATCCGGGTGCTGCGGGCCGTGGTGGGGCTGGACCTGCAGCCGACGCCGAGCGGGGGCGTGGTGCGGGCGGGACTGGCCCGGCAGCAATCTCCCTTGCCGTTGGGCAACACCAACGACGTGGTGACACTGGAGTTTCCGGACGGGCCGGTGGCCGCATTGGGCCAGTCGTGGCGCGTGGTGGTGAAGCTGGTGCGGAGCACCCAACCCCCGAGCGGGCTGAGCTTCACCCTGCGTTATCCGGCCGGGCTGACGCTGGGCGAGAAGCAGGTGGGCGCGCTGATCCCGGCGGGGGCGTTGCCGCTGTGGGGCGAAGTGCCCGGCGGGCTGACCTTCGCGGCGGTGAGCGCCGGCGCGTGGCCGGCGGACAATGGCGTGGCGGCGGTCGTGACCTTCACGGCCAACGCAGCGCTGGCGACGCAGGCCGAATGGCCGCTGACGCTGGCGCCGGTGGAACTGACGGTGAACGGGTTCGACATCCGGGCCCTGGATGACGTGGCCGGGGTGGTGCGCAGCGCCACCGTGCCCACCGAACCGCCGGCGATCGCTCTGCCGCCACCGGGTGCGGACGGGCAGTTGACCTTGGAGGTGACCGCGGGTGCGGGCCAGGAAGTGATCGTGGAAACGACGACGGACCTGACCGCGTGGACGGAAGCCCAGCGCGTGACGGGGCAGGGCGGAGGCACGCCCGTGCGCGTCACCATCACCCCGCAGGCCGGCGTCGAGTCCCGCTTCTGGCGCGTGCGGAGGCCTTAAACGCAATCCCCAGTTCGGGCCGGCGGACAAGGCGCCGCCGGCCCGTTTCACTTGGCCCCCGGCCCGCGTTGCGTTGGAGCTGGGTCCGGTGACGGCGCTGGAATCGGGTGGGTTTTGCTGGAAAACGGGCCCTGCGTTCCCTTACCGACCTCCGGCCTGCCAGTTCGCCATGATCTGCCGCGTCTCCGCATCCGGCAGCGGCTCGGCTTCCGGGAAGATTTCCCGGACCCGCGCCATCAGCTTCAGGAGCCGGTCTTCGTCCTCCGGCTTGCGCAGGCATGCGCCTACGCCGCGAACCCGATCCATCAACGCCCCGTGCAAATGCCGGAGACGTTCCTGCGCCATGCGTCGTTGCCATGCCCCGACCTCGCGCGGGGAAAGCCCCGCCACCGGCCCCTCGCCCAGCAGTTCGCCCGGACCCGGGCAACAATCATGCCGATAATCCGGTCCGAGCCGGCGTCCGCCCACCCCCGTGAGCCCGGCGGGCAAGGGCCCGTCCGGCGCGCTCGCACGACCATCCCGCCAGGCATTCCACCGGTCGAACTCCGCCCGCGTGTAGGGGTGACCGTCGGCGGTGTGGATCGGGGCCTGCGGATCGGCCAGCCAGCCGGGACAGACCCCGGTCTCACGGAACACATTCTGCCGCTGCAGCGCAGGGAAGGCCCGCTCGCCCCGTTCCCACTTCTCGACGGTCACCCGGCTGACCCCGAGGTGGCTGGCGAACTGCTGTCGGCCTAGGCCGGCGAGGCGGCGGAGGTCGGCCAACGGATGCTTGAGGGTGGTCGGACGGGGCATGATTTGCACCGTATTGTATGCTATCGTGGTGTGCAAACAGATTGGCTCCCCGCCGCGCCCCGGCTAGGAGACTTGCATGATTGATTCCCTCCTTCACCCGGGGGTGCGGTGGCTGCTCCCGCGGCGCCTGAGTGCCAGTGCGGCCCGCAGCCAGTGGGTCCGGCTGCTTGGACAGGTCGCGGCCGACGGGGTGCCGCTCGAGATCACCCGCCGGCAGCGCCGCAGCGTGTTCCTGGTCCGGGCGGCCGACTTCGAGGCCGGGCTGGGGGTGGATCATCCGTGGCGGGAGCGACGGGCGCGGCTGGCCCCGGGGAAGTTCCGGCCCAACGGGCTGACGCCGGGCGTGGACCACCGCTGGGAGCACGCCAGCTCCACCTGGATCCGGGACCACTTCGGGCAGGTGCTGGAGGCCGTGGACGAGACCGGCGAACCGCTTTTGGTCACCCGCCGCGGCCGCTGCGGACTCCTGCTCGTCGACCGGAGCCGGTTGGAGGGGGCGGTTGCAGGCAGCGTGATCGTGACCGGGCAAGTGTGCAGGGAAGGAGGTCGTCCATGAACTTCGGCCGACTCGGTGGGTTGGGCGAACGGCCTGCCGCTGATGGCAGCCCGCGCCTGCTGGCGTTTCTCCAACGTGCCCTGGACCGGGAACGTCCGCCCGCACGACTGACCGCAGCCCAGGCCGCGGACCTGCTCGGTTTTGAAAAGGATGACCTGGCCCTGCTGGCCGCGCGGGGCCTGCTGGTTCCCTTGGGGGATCCGGCCGCCAACGCCGTGAAGTATTATGCCCTGACCGACATCGCGGCTTTCAGTGAGGATCGCCCGGGTCTGGACCAGGCCACCCAACTGATTTACCGCCGCAACCGCTCCAAGGTCGCCGCCCAGAAACTCCGTCCGTCCGCGGCGGATCCGGTGGCGGACGCCTGACCGGCATCGCCGCCCGAATTGTCCCCGGGGCTTCCGCTCGTCGGGCCGCGGGGACCGGACCCCGGTTCACGCGGCGAATTGGGGACGGACATCCGGGCCGGTGGTCCGCAACCGCCGCTCATTGTCCTGCGCCAGTTCCTCGAGACACGGGGTCAGGATCACCGCCCTTTGGGCGTAGGCCCGGTGCACCGCCCGGCTGCCGTGTCCCAAAGCCGCCTGGGCGAACCGTTCCGGCATGCCCACCTGGGCTGCCCGCTCCGCCCAGGCATAGCGGTAACTGTGGAGGGTCACCCCCTCGATTCCCAGACCGTGGCAGCGTTGCCGGAATTCCGTTGCCCGGTCGGATTCCCGCACGGTGCAGAGATAGGGGAAAAGCGGTCCCTGCCGGGGCAGGCTGCCCAGAACCCCGGCGCACTCGTCACCGAACCGCTGAAAGCACGGCTCCTGGGTCTTCCGCCGCACGAAGGACACCGTCCGGTGCGTCCAATCGATGTTCTCGGCGCGGAGGTGCGCCATGTCCGAGTTGGCGCCGCCGAGGAACCAGCACACCTGATAGTAGGCCCGGCGTTCCGGGTTGGTCTCCCGGGCAACGATCCGGCGGTGCTGTTCCTCGGTGATCGCGATGCGGCGTTGGTGCCGGACCCTTGGCCATAGCGGCCGGGGCAGGATCGGCCGCGGGATCCAACCCATATCGAGGGCGTAGTTCTGAAAACGCCGCAGATGCACGTTGGTGGACACTCCACCCCGTCCCAGCGCGGCGATGAGGTCCTCGGCCCGGGTCCGGAGGATGACCTGGCCGAGGAGGGCGGCGAGGGCGCGGTCCCGGCGGGCGACCTCGATGCGGTGGCGGGTCGGCCCCGCCTTGCGCTGGGCGGCATACGCATCGATGAGGTCGCCCCAGGTGCGGGTTTCGGCCTCTGGATCCGCGGTCTGAAGGTAGGCCATGCCCAGCTTGTAGGCGGCCTCGGGTCGTTCCAGCGATTCCAACCGGGCCTGGAACAGGCGCTCGGCGCGCCGGCGGTCCTTGGTGCGGAGGCTTTCCGGCCGTCCGGTGCGGACGTCGAGGAGGTAGTAGGTGCCGAACGGTTGACGGCGGTAGAGGCGGAGCAGATTGGCGACGACGTTCATGTTGACGTCAGGCAAGTCTGCCAGAGCGGCGCCCGGGCCCCTTACACCCCAGTGGACCCCGGATTCCGGAAGCTGCCGGAAGGTGGCAGCCCGGAGCCGGGCATTGTCACTTTCATGGTCACTCCGGGGTTCTGAGGGCCTTTTGGTGGGCCGGAACCGCGAGATGCCGAGGAAAATGAGATGGAGGCGAGGGTCGGAATCGTCCGTCAATCGCGCGGTTGACGGACCCAATATGCCCGCTTTTCCGAGGAAATCAACCCAATCGCCTCCTCACCCAAGGTAACCAAAACATACCTTTTGGTGTCCGTTTTGGTGTCCGCTATTTCGCCATCGCTTTCGAGTGATTTCGG
>CAIWAH010000249.1 GCA_903910585.1 uncultured Verrucomicrobiota bacterium | reverse complement strand
TCTGCCGCTGGCGGCGGATTCTCCCTCTCCTGGGGGAGAGGGCCGGGGTGAGGGCGGGCCAACCGCCCTTCTGTCCACCCCACTGCGCAGATGGACTGAACGCCCGCCCTCACCCTAACCCTCTCCCCCAGGAGAGGGAATCGCGGGCGGACACGGGCTGATTTCCCGGGCGCGGATGGGTCTGAAGTCATCCTCGCGCGGCCAGAACGGCGCACCGACTCGTTTCTTCAAACATGCTCTCAGGGCTGCCAGTTCGTCTTCGCTGACGGCCACGCCGAACGGCGCCGCTGGAAAGACGAGCGGATGCGGCTGCCGGTCACGCGCGCGCGCAAGTTCGGCATCGAGATGCCGAACAGCCCCGATGTCTTCGGGTTCAACGCCCACGCCAGCGCGCCCACCAAGTAGCGATCGCAGGCGGCCCACAGTCGGGGCGGCGGCGGGGCCGCAGGCTGTGGCCTCCGGGCAAATGAAGCCATTCGCGCCTTGACCCGTCGGTGGGGCGTTCCCGAAGACTTCAGCCATGCAATCCCTTCGCTTCGCCGCCGTGGCCGCTTTGGCGCTCGGCCTCGGTTCGGTCCCGGTTTTTGCCGCGGGTGGCAAAAACGTCCTGCACACCTTCCGCAAGCAGATGCTGACCGACGAGTTCTGGAGTGAGGGCGCGGCGTTCGGGGACATCAACCGGGACGGCAAGCAGGACGTGGTCGCCGGCCCGTTCTGGTATCAGGGGCCGGAGTTCAAGGAACGCCATGAGTTCATGCCGGCCGACAAGGTCTCCACGAGCAAGAAGAACGGGCAGCCGGTGAAGTTCCGCGGCTACAAGGGCCGGCTCGGCAGCGAGAACGAATACTCCGCCAACTTCTTCGCCCACACGCACGACTTCAACGGCGACGGCTGGACCGACATCCTGATCCTCGGCTTTCCGGGCGAGAACTCCTGGTGGTTTGAGAACCCGAAGGGTGCAGGCGGACACTGGAAACGTCACGTCGCCATCGAAGTCACGGACAACGAATCCCCGGCCTTCACCGACATCACGGGTGACGGCAAGCCGGAGATCGTCTGTTCGTCCAAGGGCGCCTACGGCTACGCCGAACCCGATCCGAAGAACCCGACGGCACTGTTCGCCTGGAATGCCATTTCCCCGAACAACAACTACCACAAGTTCACCCACGGCATGGGTGTGGGCGACGTGAACGGGGACGGCCGGCTGGACCTGTTGGAGAAGGATGGATGGTGGGAACAGCCCGCTTCCCGCGCCGGCGATCCCATCTGGAAGCATCACAAGCAGATGTTCGGCGTGGGCGGTGCCCAGATGTATGCCTACGACGTCAACGGCGACAAACTGAACGACGTCATCACCAGCCTGTCGGCCCACGGCTACGGCCTGAGCTGGTTTGAGCAGTATCGCGAGGGCGGCGAGGTCAAGTTCCGCGAGCACAACTTCATGAACAAGCTGCCGGCCGAGAACAAATACGGGGTTCACTTCAGCCAGTTGCACGCCCTGGACCTCGTGGACATGGACGGCGACGGCCTGAAGGACATCGTGACCGGCAAACGCTTCTGGGCGCACGGCCCCGAGGGCGATCCCGAGCCCAACGCCGCGCCGGTGCTTTTCTGGTTCCAGCTCCGGCGCAACGCCGACAAGTCCGTGGACTGGATTCCCCACCAGGTGGACGACCTGAGCGGCACCGGCACCGAGGTGAAGGCCCGCGATTACAACGGGGACGGCAAACCGGACATCCTCGTGGGCAACAAGCACGGTGTTTACGTGTTCACCCACGCCGCCAAGGCGGTTTCCGCCGCCGAATATCAGGCCGCCCAGCCGAAACCGCTGTATCCCTGACAAGATTTGTCGCCGTTCGCGCCTTGAGCGGCCGGCCCCACCGGCCCCAGACTGGGCGCGCCAGCCGAAAACCAGTTGCTGCCACGTATGACTCCCACCCGTCATTCCGATCTCACCAGCCGCACGCTCGCCGTCATCATGGGCGGCGGCCAGGGCACGCGCCTCTTTCCGCTCACGCGTGACCGGGCCAAGCCGGCGGTGCCGCTGGCGGGCAAATACCGGCTGGTGGACATCCCGATCTCCAACTGCATCAACTCCGGCATCCGCCGGATGTATCTGCTCACGCAGTTCAACTCCGCCTCGCTGCACCGGCACGTCTCGCAGAGCTACAAGTTCGACCATTTCGGGGCCGGCTTTGTCGAGCTGCTGGCCGCGGAGCAGAGTTTCAACAGCACCAGCTGGTATCAGGGCACCGCGGACGCCGTGCGGAAGAA
This sequence comes from uncultured Verrucomicrobiota bacterium, assembly GCA_903910585.1. GTDB lineage: Bacteria > Verrucomicrobiota > Verrucomicrobiia > Limisphaerales > UBA9464 > CAIWAH01. The sequence continues at coordinate 82,023 of CAIWAH010000249.1, read as the reverse complement.
CCTGATGCACTTCCAGAACACGCCGTTCGACTACGCGCTGATCCTGTCGGGCGACCAGCTCTACCGGATGGATTTCCAGAAGATTGTCGAGGCGCACGCGGCCAATTCCGCGGACCTGACCATCGCGACCATCCCGGTGACGGCCAAGGACGCGGCGGCGCTGGGCATCATGCACATCAATTCCGAACGGCGGATCGTGCGCTTTGTCGAGAAGCCGAAGGAGCCGGCGGTGCTGGATTCTCTCAAGCTCGACCGGGCCAGCTACGAACCGCTGGGCATCCAGAGCCACGAGGACCTGTTCCTCGCCTCGATGGGCATCTACGTCTTCAACCGCGAGGTCCTGTTCGAGCTGCTGAACAACAACCTGACGGACTTCGGCAAGCACATCATCCCCGGGGCGATCGAGAACAAGCGCGTGTTCTCCTACGTGTATCAGGGCTACTGGGAGGACATCGGCACCATCCGCAGCTTCTTCGAGGCGAGCCTCGACCAGGCCGCCGACTGGCCGAAGTTCAATTTCTTCGACCCGCCGGTGTTCACCCGCCCCCGCTACCTGCCACCTTCCAAGGTGAACGGCGCGGCGATCGATCACGCCGCCATTTCGGACGGCTGCATCGTGACGCGGGCGCGGATCCTCAACAGCGTGATCGGCATCCGGTCGGTGCTGCAGGAGGGTTCCTACCTGAACAAGGTCGTGATGATGGGCGCCGACTACTACGACACGCCGGCGCGGGCAGCCCGGCCGGAGAATCAGGGCGTGCCCATCGGCATCGGTGCCGGGACCCGGATCGAGCACGCCATCGTGGACAAAAACGCCCGCATCGGCGAGGGCTGCAGCCTGTCGCCCGCCGGCAAGCCGTCCGAGGTGGACCATCCGCTCTACTACATCCGCGACGGGGTGCTGGTGATTCCCAAGGGCGCTGTCATTCCGAACGGCACCGTCATCTGATCGCCCCGGATCCGTTCCGGATGTCACCGGCTTGTAACCTTGCCGTCATTGCGTAGCTTTCGGCCATGCCTACGAAAGCGCGCGTCATGGCAAAGATTCTCGTCGTTGACGACGAACCGGATGCGCTGGAACTGGTCAGCTTCAATCTCAAGTCGGCCGGCTATGATGTCGTCACGGCGGAAAACGGCACCGAGGCGCTGAAGAAGGCCCGGCTGCACGTGCCGGACCTCATCCTGCTCGACGTCATGCTGCCCGAGGTGGACGGCCTGGAGGTCTGCAAGGTGCTCCGCCGCGATGCCGCGACGGCCACCATCCCGATCATCATGCTCACGGCGAAGGCCGGGGAGATTGACCGGGTGCTGGGGCTGGAACTGGGCGCCGAAGATTACGTCACCAAGCCGTTCAGCCCCCGCGAACTCGTGCTGCGGGTGAAAAACCTCCTAAAGCGGCGCAATGCTTCGGACGACAAGCCTGACCAATACTCGGTCGGCGACCTGTTCATCGATATCCCGCGTCATCTCGTCACGGTCAGCCGGAAGCGCATCGACCTCACCGCCACCGAGTTCAAGCTGCTCGTCACCCTGGCGTCCCGCCGCGGCCGCGTGCAGTCCCGGGAACAGCTCCTGCGCGACGTGTGGGAATACGACAGCCTGATCGACACCCGCACGGTGGACACCCACATGCGTCGCCTGCGGGAAAAGCTCGGGGATGCCTGCCGGTATCTCGACACGGTGCGCGGAGTCGGCTACCGCTTCGTCGAGAACTGACCGCGCGCGCGGCGGTTCGCCCGCATGATCTGGCCCCTCCTCACGCTCTGCTGTGCCGCCCTGTTGGCGGTGACCGCCTGGCGTGCCTTCCGCCGGGAAGAGGCCCTGCGGGAGCAGCTCCGGCAGGCCCAGCTCGAACTGGCCGGCATCCGTGTCGAGCGCCATTCCGCGCTCACCGAGGAGCAGACCAAGCAGCAGACGGTGTTCAACAGCCTGGTCGAGGGGCTGCTGATCCTGGACGAACACGGAAAGATCCAGTTCGCCAACCCCACGCTGGAAAAACTCTTCGCGGTCAAGGGCGACATCCGTGGGCTCAGCCTCTCCGCCGCGCTGTCGTCGTTCGCACTGCAGGAAATCGCCGAGGAAACCCTGCGCACCGGGCGCGTCACCGGGTTTGAGCTGTCGCTGCCCGGTCACGGCGAGCAGATCCTCCAGATCAATGCCACCACCTTCCGGGACCCTGACCGGGCCCATGCCGGGACGGTGTTCGTCTTCCATGACCTCACGCGGGTCAAACAGCTGGAAAACCTCCGCAAGGAGTTCGTCGCCAACGTCAGTCACGAGCTGCGCACGCCGCTGACGCTGATCAAGGGCTACGTCGAGACCCTGCTTGACGGCGCGAAGGATGATCCCGCGGTCGCCACCCGGTTCCTTCAGACCATCGAGCGGCACGCGGACCGATTGACGTTTCTGATCGAGGATCTGCTGACCATCTCCCGGCTCGAATCGGGCCAGGTGCTGATGAATTTTCAGGTGCTGGACCTGCACACGCTGGCGGCCGAAGTGATCAACGATCTCTCCAGCCGGTCCGAGGAGCGCAAGGTGGCGTTGGTCAACGAAGTCCCACCGGATTTTCCCGTGCGCGCCGATGGTGACCGCTTCCAGCAGGTGCTCTTCAACTTGGTGGACAACGCCATCAAATACGGCCGGGCCGGCGGTTCCGTGCGGGTCGGGGCCCGGCGGAAAAGTGCCGAGTTCATCGAAGGCTGGGTCGCGGACGATGGACCGGGAATTCCGCCCGAAGCGGGCGAACGGGTTTTCGAACGGTTTTATCGGGTCGACCGGGCCCGTTCCCGGGACGCCGGCGGCACCGGCCTCGGTCTGAGCATTGTGAAGCACATCGTGCAGGCCCACGGCGGCGAAGTGCGGCTGGAAAGCGAGCCCGGCAAGGGCGCGACCTTTTTCTACACGCTCCCCGTGGGGGTGGAATCCCCCGCGGAAGGCTGATCCGCCGGCCGGTTCCAACAGTTGGCCCATTCGTCGCCGCGCGCGGGCCGGGCCGGCAGTTCAAGGTCCGCGAGCAGCAAGGCCTCCGCCGCTTCGCCATACGGACCTTCCTGCCGAACGGTTCCGTCCGGGCCGACCAGCAGGGAACAGCCAATGCACTTGCGGCCGGCCCACGGTCCTCCCCGGATCGGGCCGACACTGCTGACGCCTGCGATCCACAGGCGGAAGTCCCGGGCCACCGGTCCGTAGCAGTCGCGCCAAAGCTGGCCGTAGGGTTCGATGGCCGGGTCATGTTCGGCGGGCACCGCCCAGGCGCAGGGCGAAACGATCAGGTCCGCGCCCATCAGTCCGAGTGTCCGGCTGATGACCTCGCCGCGGGCGAACGCATCGGCGCAGATCATCAGTCCGACCGTTCCAAAATCCGTATGGGCGACTCCCAGCCGGTCGCCTTGGGCGTAGGAGTCGTGACCGATCGCGAGTTCGTTGAGTTTGCGGTGATGCAGGAGCAGTTCCCCGTCAGGCCCAAGGAGCACCGCGGCATTGAAGATCGATTTCCCCGCCCGTTCGGTCAGCCCGGCGCAAACATGGATTCGGTGACGGCGGGCGGCTTCCCGCAGATGCCGGCAAGTCGCCCCGTCCGGAATGGCCTGGGCACCCGCCGACGCCGCCGGGTCGGTCCAGCCGACATCGAGCGCCTCGGGCAGGACGATCAGATTTGCGCCTTGGTCGGCCGCTGCGGCGATGCACTCGGCCGCCCGGTGGAGATTGGCGGCAAGATTTCCGCCAATGACCCGCATCTGCGCGAGGGCGATCCGGAGGTAGCGGCGGGACATGCGCTCAGGATTGGCCGGTTCAGGCCGGTTGCAAGGCCGCGCCGCCGTCGAAGTGCGCCCTGTGGATCAGGGGCGGCTGCATAACGCCCCGGTGGTTGCTTGGTCTTAACCAGCATGGATTCAACCTCTGCTGGGCGAGGACACCGATTGCGGCCGTTGCGGTTCTTCCTCGCCTTTTCGGCCCTCGTTTGGGGCGTTTCGTGGATCGGCGTGTTCCTGCCCTGGCCAGCCGCGGTGGATGCCCTGCAGGGACTCGGGGCGCGTGACCTGCCGGCGGACCCGATGCTGGACTACTGGCTGCGGATGGCGTCGGCTGCGTGCGGACTGGTGGGCTTGCTCTACGGGCTGACGGCATGGAATCCGGGACGCCATGTCGCGATGCTTCCGTGCCTGGGCCGGCTGATGCTGGTCGAAGGCGGCGTGTTGCTGTTCCACGGCGCCCGGTTGGAGCTGCCGCCCTTTCCGTTCGTGGCGGATGTGGCCGCATGTTTCGTGGGCGGCGGAGGAATCCTCTGCTCGCTGGGGAACCGGCGTTCGGAGCCAGGCGGCGGAACCGCTTCGCCATAGGCGCCTGCTTGAATCCTGCCACGGATTTCCAGCGGCGGACCCCAGCGGGATCGGGATGCTTCTCCACGCTTGCCACCGATTCCTCCGACATTTCCCGACGACCGGACCGAGACCGCCCGCCAGTCCTTGTGCCATTGGCTGGACGTCGGCGAGTTCTGCCTCGAACTGCTCTCGTTGGTGGCTGACATCTTTTCCTGCTGGTGAGCGGCCGGGCATTGCCTTCAGCGGGATTTCTTCCGCAGAGTCCCCGGGGCGGCAGGCAACCATGCACCACCTAATCCAGGACATTGCCATGTGTATCGGCGCGGCTTGGCTGCTGGGCATGGTTGCCCAGTGGCTGCGGCAGCCGGTGTTGCTGGCTTATTTGGTGGGCGGTTTCGTGTTGGGACCGTATTGCCTGAAGTCGGTCACCAACGCCGAATCGGTCGAGACGATCTCCGAGCTCGGGCTGATCTTCCTGCTCTTCATGATCGGGCTGGAGATTGACCTGAAGAAGATCATCGCGGCGGGCAGCCGCATCAGCGTCACGGCCTTGGTCCAGATTGTGGGTGGCTGCCTGCTGGGCGTGGCGGGTTTTTCGCTCGGCGGGTTCAAGCTGGGCGGCCCGGCGTGGGATGCGCTCTATCTGGCGGTCGCCGCGGCGCTGTCGAGCACCGTCATCATCGTCAAGGTGCTCTATGAAAAGCGGGAACTCGACACGCTCGCCGGGCGCGTGACGCTGGGAATCTTGGTTCTTCAGGACCTGTTCGCGATTCTGTTCCTCGCAATCCAGCCCAGCCTCGACAACCTCCGGCTGAGCGTGCTCGGCATCTCGGCGGTGCGGGTGGTGACCCTGGTGACCGCCGCATTGGCGGTCAGCCGCTATGTCCTTCCCCCGTTGTTCCGCAGTGTCGCCCGGTTGCCCGAACTGGTGTTGGTCGGCGCGTTGGGCTGGTGCTTTCTGGTGGGCCAGTTGGGCGAGTGGCTGCACCTGTCGCGGGAGATGGGGGCGCTGGTCGCCGGCGTTTCGCTTTCGACCTTCCCCTATGCGCTCGACGTGACCGCGAAGGTCACCAGCCTGCGCGACTTTTTTGTCACGCTGTTCTTCGTCGGACTTGGGCTGAAGATCCCCGTGCCCGGGGCCGCGGAGATCACGATGGCGCTGGGGATCATCGTGTTCACCGTGGCCAGCCGGCTCGTGACGACGTTCACGCCGCTGTATCTGCTGAAATCCGGTCTGCGCATCAGCCTGTTGCCGGCGATCAACCTCTGCCAGATCAGCGAATTTTCGCTGGTCGTGATGGAACTCGGCGCGAAGTCCGGGCACGTCAGCCCGCGGAGCACCGCCGGCATGTCGCTGGCGTTCGTCGTCCTCGCGGTCGCCTCGACGTTTGCCATGGCGCGTTCCGACGGGGCCGTGCGGGGGGCGATTCCGTGGCTCAAGCGCAACGGCCTGCGGGATCTCGACACCGCCGAGGGGGAAGGCGGCCACGACGGGGGCGGCCATGGTCATGGCGCACGGATTCTCCTGCTGGGCTTCTTCCGGACGGCGAGCTCCCTGCTGGAGGAGATTTCCCGGAAGGCGCCGGATCTTTTGCCGCAGGTCGGCGTGGTGGACTTCAATCCGGTGGTTCATGCCCAGCTCAAGGTCCGGGGCGTGAAGGTCATCTACGGTGACATCAGCCAGCGTGACACCCTGGCCCATGCCGGCGTCGGCTCGGCCGAGGTGCTGGTCTGCACGATCCCGGACTCCCTGCTCAAGGGATCGAGCAACGAACGCCTCGTGCGGCAGTTGCGGGAACTGAACCCCGCCGCACGGATCATTGCCCCGGCGGAGAATCTCGCCGACGTGCCCCGGCTGCGGGCGGCGGGGGCGGATTACGTCTCGTTGCCGCGACTGACGGAGGCGGGGGATCTCTGCGAAGCAGTCCGCGCCGCCAGCGAGGGGTTGCTCGAACAAAAGCAATCCACCCTCGACATCGTGCTGGCGGAGCGCCGCGAAGTGCTCCCCTGAAGATGGCCCGGCGGTGCCGCCGGTTTCCAGCCGCCGGCCCCGTGAATCGGTGCTGACTGCCCACGGTGAGCGCACGGCGCGGCTGGTGGGCTGTCGCCCAGAAGCCTTCGGCCCGCTCCGCCAGCCATGCCCAATTCGTGAGCCCCACGTCCCGCCGCTGCTGGAATAATTCCGGCAGCACTTTCCGGCTCGCCGGCTCGCGCGCGGTGGCCGGATACACGAATGGTTGGGGCGCCTTTTCCCCGGCTTGTTCCCCGCCGGGCGCTTTGTTACCTCTTCGACACAATATCGCGGCCCTTCACTCCGGAGCCGCCCGACTGTATGCCAGTTCTCACCGGGACCGAGCGTCCCACCGAAAACCTCCGTCATCGCCGTCACACGCTGAATGCCAACCGCTCCGTGCTGGAATCGCTCGGGGTCGGCGCCCAGACCCTGCTCGAAGCGGGGGTGGCCGGCGTCTCCTGCCACGGTGATCCGCACATCTACGACACCCGGCTCTTCCCCTGGGCTGCGGACATCGAAAAGGAATGGCACCTCATCCGGAAGGAGCTCGACGCCGTGATGACGTTCCGGGACCAGATGCCGAGCTTTCAGGACATCCTCAAGGAGGTCGGCGCCATCCAGTCCGACAACAACTGGAAGACCTACTTCCTCTCCGGCATCGGTATGGACTGCACCGAGAACGCCAAGCGCTGCCCGGAAACCATGCGCCTGCTGGGCAAGATGCCCGGCATGACCACGGCCTTCTTCAGCATCCTGTCGCCGGGCAAACACATCCCGGCGCACCGCGGCGCGTGGAACGGCATCCTGCGCTTCCACCTCGGCCTCATGGTGCCGCAGCCCTACGAGCGGGTGAAGATCCGCATCGGCAACGACTACTACTCATGGCGGGAAGGCGAGGCGCTGATCTTCGACGACACCTTCAACCACGAGGTCTGGAACGACACCGACGGCTACCGCGTGGTGCTGTTCGTGGATTTCGCCCGGCCGCTCTGGCAGCCGTTCCACTGGCTGAACGAACGGTTCATCAACCTGGGCGCACTGGCGCCGTTCCTGCGGGAGGCCGGCGAAAAGCAGAAACGCTGGCAGGACGCCTTCTGGAAGAAGAAGGACTGAGCGATGCCCCCGCGCCGCCAGTTGCTGATCGTGGTCCTGATCGTCCTGCTGCCGGCGTTTCTGTGGTTGCTGTCGCGCTGGGTGAAACCGCCGGTCTCACCGGTGGACATCGCGGCGGCGAACCCGGCGTGGACGATTTCCGTGACCGGCAATCCCGGCGAGGTGGCCGCCGTGTGGATTTGGACGCTCCGCGGCACGTTGCTGACGAATCTGACGCTGCCGGCGGAACTGCGGCTCCCCTCTTCGTGCCTCTTTGTTCAGGCGTCGAACCGACTGGGCAGCGCGCTCAAGCTATCGGCCGTTCTTACGGGTGGAGCCAAGACGGAGACAGCTTGGACGACGACGACGAATTCTTGTGTGACGCTGATTTCCACAGTCGGAAGGGTGATTCCTGGAGCTGGAGGGTTTTTCGGCACGATTGCCCCGTTCGGCAGCCGACCTGCCTTCGAGCATCCGTTTTCGCTCAAGCTCCCGATGTTTGAACCCGCCCCGGAGTTTCCCGCCGCGGCGTCCCGCTGAGCCGCCAGACGGCTTGCGTTTGCCCGTCGCAGCGGCAGCCTGCGGCCATGTTCGGTTTGCTTCGTTCCCTTCGGATCGCGTGCGTTTCCGCGGCGCTGGCTGCGGTCGTTCCCACCCTGCAGGCCGCGGATGGTCCACTGGCAGTCCCGCGTTTCTCCACCGCCTATCTCGACCGTTCGGCCGATCCGGCGATGGACTTCTTCCAGTTCGCCACCGGCTCCTGGCGCAAGAACAACCCCGTGCCGGCCGACAAGGCCCGCTGGGCCGGTTTCGACGAACTTCAGGAGCGGAACTGGGCGCTGATCCGTTCGTTGCTCGACGAATTGGCCGCTGCGCCGGCCGGCACTGATGCCACCCGGAAACTCGTCGGCGATTTCTACGCGTCCGCGATGGACACCAACCGGTTGGAGAAGCTGGCGTTCAGTCCGCTCGACGGTGACCTCGCCCGCATCCCGGCGATCCAGAGCGTGGACGACGCGATGGAGCTGCTGGCCAACTGGCACGCCCGCGGCATCGGCGCGAGCTTCGGCGCCTTCGTCCAGCCCGACGCCAAGAACAGCACCACCTACGCGCTCTACCTCTGGCAGGGCGGTCTCGGCCTGCCAGACCGCGACTACTATCTCGGCGAAGGCTTCGCCAAGCAGCGCGACGAATACCGCGCCCACATCGCCCGCCTGATGCGGCTGCTCGGCGACGACGAGGATCAGGCCAAGGCCGCCGCGGACGCGGTCCTCACCCTGGAAACCGAGCTGGCCAAGGTTTCGCGCACCCGCACCGAACTGCGGGACCAGGAAAAGAACTACACCAAGCTCAGCCTCGACGAACTCGACAAACTCACGCCCGCGCTGAACTGGCCGACTTACTTCCGCGCCAGCGGCATTCGCGGACTCGAATACGTCATCGTCGGCCAGCCGGAGTTCTTCCAGGCGCTCAATCGCCTGGCCACCGAGACGGACGGCATCGCCTGGGCCGCCTACCTGCGCTGGCATCTGGTCAGCGGTTGCGCGAACCAGCTTCACACCGCGCCGTTTGACGAATCGTTCAAGTTCTACGGCACCGTCCTGCGCGGCCAGCCGCAGCCGGAACCGCGCTGGCAACGCGCGGCCAAAGCAGTGGACGGCAATGTCGGCGAGGCGCTCGGACAGCTTTACGTCGCGAAGCACTTTCCGCCGGCCGCCAAGGCCCGCATGGCCGAACTCATCGGCAACCTGCGGGCGGTGTTCCGCGACCGTCTGGCCAAGCTGGAATGGATGAGCGAGGCAACGCGGAAAGAGGCGCTGAAGAAGTTCGACCGCTTCACGCAGAAGATCGGCCATCCGGACAAGTTCCGCGATTACTCCGGCCTGGTGATCAAGCGCGACGACTATCTGGGCAACGTGCAGCGCGCGAACGAATTTGAGACGCGCAGGCAGGTGGCCCGCATCGGCAAGCCGGTGGACCGCACCGAATGGGAGATGACCCCGCAGACGGTGAACGCCTACTTCAACCCGGCCCTGAACGAGATCGTGTTCCCCGCCGGCATCCTGCAGCCGCCCTTCTTTGACCTCGAGCTGGACGACGCGGTGAACTACGGCGCCATCGGCGTCGTGATCGGCCACGAGATCACCCATGGCTACGATGACCAGGGCCGGAAATACGATGCCGACGGCAACCTGCGTGACTGGTGGAGCGAGGCGGACGGCAAGGAGTTCGACCGCCGCGCCCAGAAGGTCGTCGAGCAATACGGCGCCTACGAGGCGTTGCCCGGCAAGAAGGTGAACGGCCAGCTCACGCTCGGCGAAAACATCGCCGACCTTGGCGGCACCAGCATCGCCTTCGAGGCGCTCCAGCGCGCGTTGGCCAAGGATCCGGCGAAGCGGAAGAACGTGGACGGCTTCACGCCCGAACAGCGCTTCTTCCTGAGCCTGGCGCAGCTCTGGCGCGTGAACTGGCGTGAGGCCGAACTCCAGCGTCGGCTGATTGTGGACCCGCATTCGCCCGGCCAGTTCCGGGGCATCGGGCCGCACGTCAACCTGCCGGAATTTTACGCCGCCTGGCCGCAGAACGAAAAATCGCCGTGGTTCCGGCAGCCGGAGGACCGGGCAAAAATCTGGTAGCCGCCGGCCGGTTTTTTGTCGGAACATTGTCCGGTTTCCCAATCCGACCGGGGCGATTCCGCGGGTTAAGTCTGCGGACCAACGGACAGATGCGCTGAAAGCGGGTGACGACCGTCCACCCACGGGTCATCCAGGCGCTTCGCCGGGCGATTGAAGACGGACCGCATGGTGCGAGGCATCAATCAAGTGAGCGTCGGCCGCGGCGCCTCCAAGGGAGGCGTGCGGCTGGTATCCTTGTTCGGCTGTCTGTTTTTGCTGTTGCTATGCGTGACCGGCTGCCGGCCGCTGCCGGAGCCGCTGCGGGTCGGCGCCAACATCTGGACCGGTTACGAACCGCTGTATATCGCCCAGCGTGACCGGCTGATCCCGGAGGAAGAGTGTCAGGTCATCCGCCTCGCGTCCGCGGAACAGGTGATCAGTGCTTTCCGGAACCGGGCCGTGGACGTCGCGGCGGTCACCGCCGACGAGGCCGTCCAGATTGCTTCCCGGTTGCCCGAGGCGCGCATTTTCCTGGTGTGCGATTATTCCAACGGCGCGGATGCGCTGCTGGCCCGGCCCGGTCTCGGTTCGTTGGCTGAATTGAAGGGCAAACGGGTGGGGCTCGAGGCGAATGCCGTCGGTGCTTACATGTTGGCCCAGGCGTTGGAAACTGCCGGCCTGTTGCCCAGTGACATCACGGCAGTGCCTGTCCCGATCGCCAGCCAGGAGGAGGTCTACGGTGCCGGGCGGGTGGACGCGGTGGTCACGTTTGATCCGGTGCGCTCCCGGCTGCTTGGACACGGGGCCCAATCCCTTTTCGACAGCTCCCAGATACCGGGTGAAATCGCCGATGTGCTGATTGCGCGGCCGGAGGTGCTGCAGAAACGGCGGCCGGAATTGGTGCGGCTGGTGCGGGCCTGGTTCGCCGCCCGCGAACGGCTGGTCGCTGCCGAACCCGAGACCCTGTCCGCAGCCGCCAACCATCTGGGGCTGACGGTCAAGGATCTGGGCGAATCGCTGAAGCTCATTGAGCTGCCGGATCCGGCCGCCAACCGGCGCCTGCTGTCGGACTCCGCCGAGGGACTGCCCGCAACCATCCGGCGGGTGGCGGGGGAATTGCAGCTACACAAACTGGTGGAATGGCCGGTTGATCCGGAGCGAATGATTGACGTGACGGTGGTGGAAGGAGCCGCCCGCCCATGACTTTCAGCCTGCCCCTCCGCCGTTCATTGCCGCTGCTGCTGGGGGCTCTGTGCGCGGTCATCACCGTCACCTCGGTGGTGCATGCGTGGATAAGTCTGAGTGCCACCTCCCGCGAGTTGGCGGTGCGGCGGATGACCGCCCTGGGCCAGACCGTGGTCCGTCGCCTGGAGCGGGATTTTGGGGCCGGTGACCTGGGTTCGGTTCAGGACGAAATCGCCGGCATCGGGGTCACCCCCGATGTGGTCCTCGCGGTCGTGCTGGATCACACGAACCGGGTCGTCGCCGCGATGGAACCCGGGTGGGTGGACCGGAATGCAGGGGAGGTTCCCCTGGGCATTCCGGCGGTCACCCTCGAGCGCGCCCGCGCCCAGATGGCGGCCGAGCTGATCGCCAGCGCGGGAAACGGCCCCCTTCGCTCGGTTTTCCCCTTCCGGCTTGGCCTGAAGCCCGGCGAATTGGTCTCCCGCGAAACCGGGTTGCTGTGTCTGGAGTTCAGCCAGGGGCAGCGCCAGCACCAATTGTTCCGCGTGGTGGTGGATGAAGCCTCCTTCACCGGACTCCTGGTTCTGGTAACGTGTGGCGGTGTGTGGTGGGTGCTGCGGAACTCGATCACCCGCCGGATGGAGCGTCTCGTGGCGGCCACCGCGGCCATCGCGGCCGGGAAAAACCCCGACCTGTCGGGCTTGGGCGGCCGGGATGAACTGTCCGAGCTGGCGCTTGCCTTGGGGCGCATGGACGGAGAGCTGCGCGCCGAACGCAAGGCCCTGGCCGAAAGTGCGGCCCGACTGCGTGCGATCGTGGCGGCGGAGCCGGATTGTGTGAAGCTGGTCGGTCCCGCCGGGGAGCTGCTCGAGATGAATCCGGCCGGGCTCGCCCTCATCGAGGCCGATTCCCTCGCGTCCGTCGCCGGACACTGTGTCTATGATCTGATTGCCCCCGAGCATGTCGATTTATTCCGCGAACTGAACCGGCGCGTATTTGACGGACAGCCGGGCACGCTGGTGTTCGAGTTGAATGGCCGCAGGGGCACCCGGCGCTGGCTGGAAACCCACGCCGTTCCGCTGCGGGATTCCTCCGGCCGGGTGATCGCCCTGTTGGCCGTCACCCGCGACGTCAGCCAACGCCGCCAAATGGAGTCGTCCCTCCGGGCCAGCGAAGAGCGCTACTCGCTGGTCAACGAGGTGACTTCGGACGTCATCTGGGATCAGGACCTGGGCACCGGGCGGATCTGGTGGAGTCCGCACTTTGAAAGCCAATACGGTTACCGCGCGAACGGGGAGACCTGGGACGGGGATTTCTGGCGGGAACGGATCCATCCCCTCGACCGGGAGCGGGTGGTCCTTTCAGTGAGAATTGCCCTCGAAGGCAACGCGGAACGCTGGCGGGACGAATACCGTTTCCGGCACGCCGATGGGTCTTACCGGCATGTCCGTGACCAGGCGAAGATTGTCCGGGATCCTCGCGGGAGTCCGGTCCGGCTGCTGGGAGCGATGCAGGATGTCACCCAGGTGATGCGGGCCCTGGAGGCGGTCTGTGCGAGTGAAGCGCGGCTGCAGGCGATCGTCCATTCCACTCCGAATGTGGCGGTGCAGCTCTATGACCAGGAAGGCCGGGTCCGCCTCTGGAACGAAGCCTCCACGGCGATGTTCGGCTGGGCTGAGGCGGAGGCCTTGGGGAAGACCCTGGCGCAGCTGATCTTCACTCCGGAACAGGCGGACGAGTTTCTCGGGCTGCTGCTGGAAATCCGGCGCACCGGCCAGCCCAAGGGGCCGATGGAATTCCCGTTCCGCGGTCGTTCCGGCGCTGTGGGGCGGTGTTTTTCCACGGTCTGCGAAATCCCAGGCGACGACGGCGAGCCGCTGTTCGTCTGCATGGATGTGGACGTGACCGAGCGGCACCGGATTGAGCAGCAATTGCGGAATTCGCGGGAGCAGTTCCAGAGGCTCTTTGTCGAGAGTCCGCTGCCCACCATCCTGTTTTCGACGGAGACGGGCCTGATAACCGATGTGAACCGGAAGTTCATGGAGCTGACGGGCTACACCCGCGAAGAAACGCTGGGGCGCAATGGCCTGGAGCTCGGCCTTTGGGCCAATCTGACGGATCGGGCCCGCCTGCTGGGGCCGCTGGCGGACGGCCGGGAAGTGAAGGCGCTTGAGGTGATGATCCGATCCAAGGATGGCCGGATCTCGACGATGCTCCTCTCCGCGCAGTTGGTGGACGTGGGCACGGACCGCATGGCGATGGTCCAAGCGACGGATCTGACCGAGCTGCGCCGGGCCGAGGCCGCGCTGCGGGCGAAGGACCAGTTGCTGCGGCAGGTCATCGATCTCGTGCCGGTGTTCGTCTTTGCCAAGGACTTGAACAGTCGGTTCCTGTTCGTGAACCGCACGGCCGCTGTCGCGTCCGGCCGCACTCCGGAGGAGATGGTCGGCCGCAACGGGCTCGAGCTCGGCCGGCCGGCGCCGGAGGTCGAGCGGTTCATGGCGGACGACCGGGAGGTGATCTCATCGGGGCGGGCCAAGGAAATCCCGGAAGAGGCCTTCACCGACTCGACCGGCCGGGTGCGGATCCATCACACCATCAAGATTCCGTTCGTGAATCCGGCCACGGGCCAGCCGGCCGTGCTGGGGGTCGCCATGGATGTGACCGACCGCAAGGAGACGGAACTCGCGCTGAGGGCCAGCGAGGAACGCTTCCGCACGCTGGTGGAATCGTCGCCGGTCGCGGTGCTCAAGGTGGACGATGCGGGCATCATCACCTTCGCCAACCGGCGCGCGCTGGAGCTGTTTGGCTACAGCAAGGCGGAACTCGAAGGTGCCCCGGTGGAGCAGCTGGTGCCCGCGGCGCACCGGCCGGCCCATGTCGGATACCGGGTGGCCTTCAACCAGTCGCCGAAGGCCCGGCCGATAGGGGAGGGCCGGGAACTCTTTGGCGTGCGCAAGGATGGTTCGAAGGTGGCGGTGGAAATCGGTCTGTCTCCGATCAGCGAGGGCGGTCGCCGGTTCGTGCTCGCCACGGTGACTGACATCACCGAGCGGCTACGGGCCGAGGCGGCGTTGCGCACCGAGGCGGACTTCCGCAGCGCGGTGATCGAACGCATGGCCGAGGGGCTCTGTGTCTGCCACGAGGTCGCCGCGGAACCGTTCGTGGAGTTCACCGTCTGGAACTCCGCGATGATTGAGATCACCGGCTACACCCTCGCCGAGATCAACCGCCTGGGCTGGTATCAGACCCTGTATCCCGATCCGGAGGTGCGGGAGCGGGCCATCTCCCGCATGGCGCGGATGCGCGTGGGCGATGACCTGCAGGCGGAGGAATGGACGATCACCCGGGCGGACGGGCAGGCCCGTTGTTTGGCCATTTCCACGCGGGTGGTGCACGGGCCGCAGGGGCAGGCCTTCGTGCTGGCCGTCATGCAGGACGTGACCGAACGAAAGCGCGCCGAGGCGGAACGGGCGTCGTTCGAAGGTCACCTCCGCCAGGTGCAGAAACTGGAGGCCATCGGCACCCTCGCCGGCGGCATCGCCCACGATTTCAACAACATCCTCGGGTCCATTCTCGGCAACGCCCAGCTGGGCCTGATGGATGTGCCCGAAAGCCATCCCGCCCGGACTTCGCTGGAGGACATCCGGACCGCGGCGCTGCGGGCGAAGGAGCTCGTCCAGCAGATCCTGATCTTCAGCCGGCTGCAGGTCCGGCCCGAGCTGCGGGAGCCGGTGGATGCCCGGCTGGTTTTGGGCGAGGCGATCCGGCTGTTGAAGGCCACGATCCCGGCGGGTGTCCTCGTCGAAAGCCACCTCGGCGCCGATCCCTTTCCCGTGTTGGCGGACCCGACGCAGCTGCACCAGATCCTCATCAACCTCGGCACCAACGCGTGGCACGCCATGGAGGCGACCGGTGGCCGGATTGTCATCGGGGCGGAAGGGGTGGAGGTGGGCGGGGAGGGCCGGTCCGTGCCGGGATTGGCACCGGGACCGCACCTCTGCCTGCGGGTGACGGATTCCGGTGTGGGCATGGATGCGCAAACCCAGAAACGGATCTTCGAGCCGTTTTACACGACCAAAGATCCAGGCAAAGGCACCGGACTGGGCCTGTCGGTTGTCCACGGCATCGTGGTCCAACTGAAGGGGGCGATCCGGGTCGAAAGCGAGGTCGGCCAGGGCTCGACCTTTGAGGTGTTCCTGCCGCTGGCGAAAGCGGCCGGGGCGCCGGGATTGGACGACCGTTCGCCCAAGGCCGTCGGATCGGCGCCGCGGTCACTGCGCATTCTGGTGCTGGATGACGACGAGGCGCTGCAGGCCGTCACCTGCAAGGTGCTGGAACGGATCGGCCATCGCGTCACCGGCGAAACGGTCGTGGAACGGGCCCTGGAACGCTTCCAGGCCGACCCCGGAGCGTTTGACCTGATCATCACGGACCAAAACATGCCGGGACGTTCCGGGGTTGATCTGGCGGCCGAATTCCTCGGGCTCCGGCCGGATCTGCCGGTCCTGCTGGTCACCGGCAAGCTGAGCCATGAACTGCGCCAGCGGGCCCGCGACACCGGTGTCCGCGAGGTGCTGCAAAAACCGTTGGACCTCGACGAGCTGGTGGCCGCGATTGGGCGTCTCACTTCGGTCTGAGGGGCCGTCGTGGTTCATTTGGGTGCATCTGGACATCGTGTGCGCGCGGGCGAGCAGCAAAGTGCTGCCGGTATCTTACCGGCAGACCCCGTGAATCGGCGCCGACAACTTACAGTGAACGCCCGTTGCGGGCTTCAGCTCTGGCCCGAGGCCACTGGGCCGCGTGTGGGCTGTCGTCCAGAAGCCTTCGGCCCGCTCCGCCAGCCGGGCTCAATTCGCAGCCCAGCCGCACCGCCGCTGCCGGTTGGAAACCGGCCGCACTTTCGGGCCGGCCCAGCGCGGACGCACGCGGTGTCCAGTTGCGCCCGGTTCATTTGGATCCGGCCGAGGCGGCTTTACCCGTGGCGGCGCTCCGCGGTAAGCTTCCGCCCATGGTCCCTCTGGAAGCCTCCCGCCTGCTGCGTTACATGCCCCGGGAGGAAGTTGAGTTCATCCGCACCCATTCGGAACCGCGCCGCGCAAAGGCGGGGACGGTGCTGTTCCGCGAGGGCGAGATGGGCGATGGCCTCTACATCCTGCAGGCCGGCATCATCGACATCACCGTCGCGGCGCCGATCAACCGCGAATACCTGCTGATGCGCCTCGATGCCGGCGAACACTTCGGTGAAATGGCGGTGTTCGATGGCGGCCCGCGCTCGGCGAGCGCCACGGCGAACACCGACGTCGAGATGACGTTCATCCCGACGAGCACCGTCAATTCGCTGCTGAAACGCTCACCCGACCTCGCGGCCTCCCTGGTCCGGGATGCGAGCCTGCGGATCCGGGAGTTCAACCGCCGTTTTCTGCGCGAATCGCTGCGGGGCGAAAGGCTCACGCTCGTCGAGCGTCTGGCCCGGAGCATCGTGCATGACTTCCGCAATCCGCTGAACGTCATCGGCATCGCCGCCGACCTCGCGGCCGAGCCCAAGGCGACGCTCACCCAGCGCCAGGAGGCCCGCGACCGCGTGCGCAAGCAGGTCGAGGTGCTCAACCGCATGATGCAGGAGCTGCTGGATTTCACCCGCGCCATGCCGGTTTCAGTGGTGCTCCCGAAGGTGAACTATGCGGATTTTCTGCGGGACGTGCTGTTCGAGCTCCGCCCGGAAGGCGCCCGCCGTGGCACGGCCGTGGAGGTGGTCGGGGAACTGCCGGAGGTGGCGGTCCGGTTGGACGCCCCGCGTTTCATGCGGGTGTTTGCCAACTTCGCCCAAAATGCGTTCGACGCGCTGTCCGACCGGTCCGACGGACGGGTCACCCTGCGCTTTGAGGTCAGTCCGACGGAAATCCTCACGGCCTTCTCGGACAATGGCCCCGGAATTCCTCCGGAGGTCCTGCCGCACGTCTTCGAGCCGTTTGTCACCCATGGCAAGGCGCATGGCACCGGGCTCGGCCTCGCGATCTGCGAGCGTATCGTGCTCGAGCATGGCGGCCGGATCTGCGTCGAGAGCGAGCCGGGGAAGGGCGCCACGCTGGCCTTCACGCTGCCCGTCCCCCAACCGGGCGAGACGGATGTCCTCAGCCGGCGCGGTCCGTTCGGGCTTCACAATTGACCTCGAATGGCCCCGCGATAGCCTGCGTCCGTTCCCACGAATTCTCGAAAAGCACTGCAAGCTTATGTCTCAGAACCATAACGCCTCCGTTCCCTCGTCCTCAGGTTCCACCCGCCGCGACTTCCTGAAGCGCGCCACCGCTGCGGCCACCGTTGCCGGCGCTGCTTCCGGCCTCGTCGGCTGCGCCTCGGGCGGAGGTGTCCAGTCCAGCCTCAAGTCCGGCGTGGCGCCCTACGCGGGCCGGGTGATCGGGGCGAATGACAAGATCGTCTGCGGCTTCGTGGGCGTCGGCGGACAGGGCTACGGAGCCCATGTCAGCATCTGCAAGGACGTGGACGAGCAGGCCAACAACATCGCCCTCGCCGCCGTCGCCGACGTTTCCAAGCACCGCGTCGAAGTGGCCAAGAAGAAGGCCGGCGACCAATGCCAGGGCTACGAGGATTACCGCCGGATGCTGGAGCGGAAGGACATCGACGTCATCTTCTGCGCGACCGTGGACCACTGGCATACGCGCATCAGCGTGGACTCCATGACCGCCGGCAAGCACGTCTATGTCGAAAAGCCGATGACCCGCTACCTGAGCGAGGGCTTCCAGATGTATGACGTCGCGAAAAGCACCGGCAAGCTGGTGCAGGTCGGTTCCCAGGGCTGCTCCGACAAGAAGTGGCACAAGGCCGCCGAGTGGATCCGCGCCGGCAAGATCGGTCCCGTCGTCATGAGCCAGGGCAGCTACATGCGGAACAATCCCAAGGGCGAATGGAACTACACCATCCAGAAGTGGTGCACGCCCGAGGACCTGAACTGGGCCGCCTGGATGGGCGACCAGATCAAGAAGCAGGTGCCGTTCAATCCCGACCACTACTTCCGCTGGCGCAAGTATCAGCCCTACTGCTCCGGCCTGCTGGGTGACCTGTTCCCGCACAAGCTGCATCCCTACATGCTCGCCACCGGCAACCCCGAGTTCCCGGTCCGCGTTGCCAGCGTCGGCAACAAGAAGGTCCAGTCCGACCTCCAGTCCTCGGGTGACTCCAAGACCGAATACATCCGCGACGTGCCGGAGATCGTGCAGCTCATCGCCGAGTTCCCGAGCGGCATGGTCATGCACATCACCTCCAGCACCGTGAACGAGCAGGGCACGCAGGAGATGATCCGCGGCCACAAGGCCACCCTGACGATGGCCGGCAACAAGGTGGAACTGAAGCCCGAGCGTCCCTTCGCCGAGGACATCGACCCCGTCACCAGCGAGGCCTTCACCGGCGAGAACGCCGAGAGCGTCGCCAACCACCACCGCAACTTCTTCCGCGCCATCCGCGGCCAGGAGAAGCAAAACGCCGGCATCGATCTCGCCGTGAAGGTGCAGACCGTGATCTCGCTCGCGGAAATGAGCGAACGCTTCGGCGTGATGTGCTACTTCGACGCCGCCACCCGCAAGGTGAAGGACGGCCTCGGCCGCGAAATCCCGGCCCTCGACTACGGCACCACGCCGCTGTCCTGAGTCGGTCCGTCTATCCAGACGCCGGCCTCCCCGTGGGGCCGGCGTTTGTTGTTTGGTGACTCCTTCCACTCCAGTCCTGGTTGCCCGCCACGCGATGGCGACTCGGTTTGAATTCGTCCTGCACGGATCGAATCCAGCGACGTTGCGCGCCGCCGCGGAGGAGGCGCTCGACGAGGTGGACCGGATCGAAAATCTCCTCAGCCTCTACCGGCCGCACACGGATATCGCCCGGCTCAACGCCGGCGCTGCGCTGGCGCCGGTGCGGGTGTTGCCAGAGACCTTCCGTCTGCTTCAACGCGCCGTGGAACTGTCCCGTGCCACCGGCGGAGCGTTCGACGTGACCGCCGGGGCCTTGGTCCGGGCGTGGGGTTTCCTCGGTGGCTCCGGCGCTGAAGCTCAGGCCGAAGCGGTGGCGGCGGCCCGGGCCTGCGTAGGCTGCGACCTGTTGGAACTGTCGGTCGCCGATTTCAGCGTCCGCTTCCGGCGGGACGGCGTGCTCGTGGATCTGGGCAGCATCGGCAAAGGCTACGCGCTCGATCGCGCCGCCGAGTTGCTGCGCGAAGCCGGGGTGTCATCGGCCCTCCTGCATGGCGGCACCAGCACGGTCATCTCGGTGGGCACGCCGCCCGACGCGTCCGCCTGGACCATTGCCCTGCCGCGCGGCGGCACGATTGAACTGCGCGACGAGTCGCTGTCGGTGTCCGCGGGCTGGGGCAAGTCATTCCGGGACGCGGCCGGACAGGAGCGTGGCCATGTGCTTGATCCCCGCACCGGCGAGCCGGTCTTGGCCAACCGCGTGGCCGCCGTGGTGGCCCTCTCGGCGACGGATTCGGATGCGCTGTCCACCGCCGCCCTCCTGGCCGATCCGCCGGCACTGGAGCGGCTGCGGCAGGTATTTCCCGCGGTGCGTTTCCTGGAAGGCGACGAACGCCCGCCTCCGTCGTAGGGCTGGCTGCCAGCCTGCCCGCTGCGCCGACCGGCGCGAAACAGCCCGGAGCAACGCGCCGGATAAAGCTACCGGCCGATCCAGCCGCCACCCAAGACCAAGTCGCCTTCCGGCCCACCGTAAACCACACAGGCCTGGCCCGGAGTGACGGCCCGGGCCGGCGTGTGAAGTTTCACGGACGCGGTGCCGTCCGGTCCGACCGTGACGGTGGCCGGAGCGCCGGGATGATTGTAACGGATCTTCGCCACGCCTTCGAACTGCCCGGGCGGCGTGGCCCACGCGATCCAGTTGCAGTTCGCGATGTTGAAGGTGTCGCGTTCGAGGTGGCTGCCATCCCCCACAACGACACGGTTGTTGGCGGCATCGAGTTCGAGCACGTAGAGCGGGTCCTTGGAAGAGAGTCCCAGGCCCTTGCGCTGGCCGATGGTGTAGAACTCGATGCCATCGTGTTCGCCGAGTTTCCGCCCGGCGAGATCCACGATGTCCCCGCGGTGTTTGGCGGCGAGCTTCGCCTCCTGAAGGAACTTTCCGTAGTCGTTGTCCGGCACGAAGCAGATTTCCATGCTCTCCTCCTTGTCGGCGGTGCGAAGGGAACAGGCGCGGGCGACGTCGCGGGTGTCGGCCTTGGTCTTCTCGCCCAGCGGGAACATGGCCTTGGCAAGCTGGTCCTGCCGGAGGCTGAAGAGGAAGTAACTCTGGTCCTTGCGCGGGTCGCGCCCCTTGCGGAGCAGCACGCGGCCGGTGCCGGGTTCGCATTCCAGGCGGGCGAAATGCCCGGTGGCGATGAAGTCACAGCCCAGCTGCCGGGCGCGGTCGAGCAGCACGCCGAACTTGAGGTGCTGGTTGCACATCACGCAGGGATTGGGCGTGCGGCCGGCTTTGTATTCGGCGGCGAAATACGCGATGACCTTCTGCTGGAAGAGCCCGGACTCGTCCACGAGGTAGTAGGGCACGCCCAGTTGGGCGCACACGCTGCGGGCGTCCATCACGGCCTGGGGACCGCAGCATTTGTCCTCGGCCCGGTTCACGCAGTCCTGGGGCCAGAGCTTGAGGGTGACGCCGACGACGTCGTAGCCCTGCGCCTGGAGCAGGGCGGCCGTGGCGGAGGAATCCACCCCGCCGCTCATGCCCACCAGCACCCGTTGTTTCCGCGTCGTCGTCACCGGCGGAACGTGGCGGAACCGGCCCGATTCGCCAATTTCGGAAGCGAAGCTTACGAGGAGAAGGCCTGACGGAGTTGGGCGGGCTGCAGGGGTTTGGTGAACTGGCCGGCGACCCGGTCGGTCCATCCGGGGGGCAGGGCTCCGTTTTCCGTGAGCAGATACAGGGCAACTCCCGGAAAACGCGAGTCGAGCTGGGCGCGATCCCATCCCGGGAGGGCGGCGTCGAGAATGATGGCGCGGGGGCGGAGATCGGAGCGCAGTTCGGCCGGTTCACTTACCCTGAGGGCGGTGATGCCGAGACGCCGCAGCACCACGGTTGCCATCTGGCCGTTGACCAAGTCGTGGGTGGCCAGGATGACTTGGGAACCCGCGGTCTCAGAAGGCCGAGGGGCCTCCGCCACGGGGCCGGCGGCCGGAAGGACGAACCAGAACCGGGAGCCCCGGCCGGGGACGCTGTCGGCGCCGACACTGCCGTCCATCGCCTCCATCAGCCCCCGGCAGATGGCGAGTCCCAGCCCGAGGCCGCCGTGGCGGCGGGCGGCGGAGCCGTCCGCCTGGACAAATTTTTCGAAGAGCCCGGGAAGTTTGTCCGGAGAGATTCCGATTCCGGTGTCTTCCACCAGGCACCCCCGCAGGATGGCGCCGTCCGCCGCCGGGGATTCATGCCACGACACCGACACCTGGCCGCGGTCGGTGAACTTGATGGTTTTGTTGACCAAATTGAGGAGCACTTGGCGGATCCGGGCGCCGTCCCCGCGGACGCGGATTGGCCGGTCGAGTCGTGGCGCGAGGAGGACCAACCCCTTGCTGCGGGCCTGGGAATCAAGCAGGGAGACGATCTCGCGGACGATGGGGACCAGGTCCACGTCGGTGGAACTGACCTCCAGCTTCCCCTGTTCGACGCGGGCCACGTCGAGGATCTGGTTGACCAGTCCGAGCAGGTGTTCGGAGCAGGACTTCACCGTGTCAACCTGTTCGGACTGCTCGCTGGTCAGCGGGGATTCGGCGAGGATGGTTAGGAATCCGAGGATGCCGTTGATGGGGGTGCGCAGCTTGTGGCTGACCGTGGCGAGGAACTCGCTTTTTGCCTGGCTGGCCGCCGACGCCTCGTGGGCCAGATGTTCCGCGCGGGCCGCCGCGTCGCGCCAGTGGGCCAGCGCGGATTCCAGCTTTCCGTTGGTCTGCTGCAACTGGTCCCGCGCCGCGATCAGGTCGCGGGTGCGTTCGGTGACCCTGGCTTCCAGCAGTTGCTGGGAGTCCAGCAGCTGCCGGGTCATGGCGTTGAAGGCTTCGGCCAGCTCTTCAAACTCGTCCCCGGTGCGCACTTCGACCCGGCCGACGTCACCGCGGCGGATGCGGCGGGACGCCTCGGTGAGCTGGTGGATTGGGCGGGCGATCCGGCGGCCGAGGTAACCCAGGATGATGACCCCGCCAACGACGGCGGCCGCAATCAGGGCCACGGTTGAACGGGCGGCCGACCGCTGGGCTCCGTCCGCCCTTTCGAGGGCGATCCCGGCAAACGAGGTCAGCAGCGGACCCAGCGCATGGACCTGGTCGCGAAACCGGCCTTGCAGTCCCTCGTCCGGGTCGAAACCGACCTTCTCCCAAAGCTGCCGGTGCCGCGCAAACGCCTCACGATATTGGCCCAGCGGAAGGGGCAACTTCGCAAGTTCGGCCTGCGCCAGGGCGGCATCCAGCAGCTGGGCGTTGGCGCGTGGGAGCAGCCAGATAGGAAAGTTCGACCGCCCGCAAATTGAGGACCAGCTCCTGACCGGTTGAACCGGTGAGCACCTGCGCCCAGAGCGACTGGGCGGCGGTCCGGAGTTCCGCTTCGGCACCGCCCGCCTGGGGGCCGGCATTCCGGACCAACCGGACCGCTTCCCCAAAAGCCTCCGCGTAGGCGCCAATCTGCCGGTGGGCGGACTCCAAAGGGGCGTCCGCCAACGGGCTGCGGCGCAGGGCGGTGAGGTTGGAAACGATGTTGGCAACGGCGGCCTGCTGCCGCGCGACATTGGGGCTGGCTCCGGAGGCCAGAAATTCGGGGTTGTAGCGGTCGCGGAGAAGGAAGTCCTTCTCGCCCCGACGGGCTTCGCCCAATGAGACCTGCGCCTGGAGGCAGGCCTCGCTCAGGCGCCGCCAATCGCGAGCCTGGTGCAGGTAATGCAGCTCCGTCCAGAACGCCACGGCCCCGAGCAGCAGGGTGGGCGCGAGCCCGCCCAGCGCCAGCCGATGCCAGAGCCGTTTGTGGACCACGCGGGGGGAGGTGTTCGGGGTCATGACGCCAGGGCACTGGCATCGGTGACTTCGGTCGCCGGCCGGTGCGACTGGAGTTACAAATGGGAAAAATGCCGGCCAACTGGGGTTGTCACGGAATCGTCACCTTAATGTCATTTCCCGCCGATGCCGGGCGATAAGGCTCCTCGCGGAAACCGCCATCATGTTTTCTCTCCAAAAATTGTTCGGCCGGGACGAGGTGTTCTTCGATCTCCTGGAAAAATCGGCGACCGAGGCCCAGCAGAGCGTTCAGCTCATGCGCAAGATGCTGCAGAATCCGGACGAAACCGGCGCGACCATCGCGGAATTCTCCGTCCTGCGGAAGAAGGACAAGCAGATCACGGAGGAGATTCGCTCCCAACTGACCCAGACCTTTGTCACGCCCCTGGAGCGGGAGGACATCGAGGCGCTGGCCAACGCGCTCTACAAGATTCCCAAGACGCTGGAAAAATTTGGCGAGCGTCTCCAGCTGGCGACCGCCCTGGTTTCGGGCACCAGCTTTGCGAAACAGGCGGAACTGCTCGATACCGCCATTCAGACCGTGGTCCAGATGGTCCGGGAGCTGCGGAAACCGAATCTCGGGTCGATGAAGGAGCTGAACGGGAAGCTGCAGTATCTGGAAGGGGCGGCCGACAACCTGATGCTGGACCTGTTGCGGGGCCTCTATTCCGGGGATCATGACGCCGTGCGGGTCATCGCGCTGAAGGACCTCTATGAGCTGCTCGAGAAGGTCATCGACCGCTGCCGCGACGCCGGCAACGTGATCTTCCACATCGTGCTCAAGAACTCCTGAGGGCGCGCCCATGACGTTGCTCCTCACGGTGATTGTTGTGGCGTTGGTGTTCGAATACATCAACGGCTTCCACGACACTGCGAATTCCATCGCCACGGTGGTTTCGACCAAGGTGCTGACGCCGCGGCAGGCCATCGGGCTGGCGGCGGGAACCAACCTCCTCGGGGCGCTGCTGGGAACCGCGGTGGCAAAGACCGTCAGTTCGGGGCTGCTGGATGCGACCCGGTTTCCGGCGGAGATGACCACGCAGCTCGTGATCTGCGCGTTGGCGGCCGGCATCGTGTGGAACCTGCTGACGTGGTGGTTCGGCCTGCCGAGCAGCTCAACCCACGCCCTGGTCGGCGGGCTGTGCGGGGCCGGCCTGGCTGCCGCCCACGGCAGCTGGTCGGTCATCATCTGGACCCGGTCGAAAGCGGGTGTGCCGTGGTATAAATACGAGGGGCTGCTCTACAAGGTGGTGCTGCCCATGTTCCTGTCGCCGCTGGCCGGTTTCGTCATCGGGATGCTGTTCATGGGTGTGCTTTACCTGCTGGTGCGGGTGTGGCGGCCGGCCGCGGTGGCGTCGGTGTTCGCCAAGCTCCAGTTGGTCAGTGCCGGCTTCATGGGCTTCATGCACGGCCAGGGCGATGCCCAGAAAACGATGGGCATCATCGCGCTCGCGCTGGTGGCCGCCACGAAGGCCGGGACGCTGGATTCCGCGCCCGAGTTCCTCTCGTTTCTGAAGCTGGGGGCGCACGGCGAGCCCGGCGACCACATCCCGCTGTGGATCAAGTTCACCTGCGCGCTGGTGATGTGCGCCGGCACCGCGGTGGGCGGGTGGAAGATCATCCGCACGATGGGACACAAGATGGTCCGGCTGCAGCCGATCCATGGGTTTGCCGCCGAAACGACGGCCGCCGTCGTGCTGGGCACCGCGGCGACATTTGGCATGCCGGTGTCCACGACGCATGCGATCACGACCAGCATCATGGGCGTGGGCTGTGCCAAACGGTTCAGTGCACTCAAGCTGGGGGTGGTGGAGCGGATTCTTTGGGCCTGGGTGCTGACGATTCCGGTGACGGCATTGCTCGGCTACGGCCTCATGCGCCTGACGTTGGACTGAGCGCCCGGGGATTGGAGTTGGCAGGGCCGGCCGCGGGGTGCCAGTTGTCACCCCGCTATCACCTCACCGCCCAACGGCCGTCATTTGCGGCCGGCTACGGTCTGGGCACCACTTGGAAGCTGTCGCTCCATCACCGTGTGCCGGCCGGGATATCTCCGGACCACCGGTTTCGCCGCCTGGTCTCCGGAATGCGTGGCGGAGTCCGTTCCCGGAGCTGGCCCGCCCCGAGGACCGCCCGTTGCGGTGGACGCTGCGGGCGGCACTTTTTGCGGCCCGCTTTCTGATCCGCGGGGTCGAGGGGTTTGATGCGGGGACCGTTCGCCGGGATCCTGTCATCTTTGCATTGAATCACACGACCCGCCTGGAGGCCTTGCTGGTTCCGGCCCTGTTGATGGCGCTGAGAGGGGGGCGGAAAGTTCACTTTCTGGCCGACTGGAATTTCCTGCTGATTCCGGGCCTGGCCACGGTGTTTCGCATTGGCGAAGTGATTCCGGTAAACCGCAAACCCGCACGGCCGCGGTTCCTGAACCGCTTCCGGCAGCGGGTGTGTCCCGATCAGCCGGCCCATGTTTTGGCCCGGGCCCGGCTTCGGTCCGGAGCGGCGGTCGGCATTTTCCCGGAGGGCACCGCCACCCACTCGCCCTCTACCCTCAGGGTCGGTCACCGCGGAGCGGCGCGTCTCGCCCTGGAGACCGGGGCCGCCGTGGTCCCGGTTGGAATCCGGCATCAGGTCCCGGCCGGGACCCGCGCGGTTGGCGAGCTGAGTCCGTTCACCCTGCACTTTGGGGCCCCTCTGCTCGCGCACGGCGCCGCCAATTCGCCCCTTGCCGAACGGGACTTCCACGCCCGCCTGATGGGGGAACTCGCCGTGCTTTCCGCCAAACAGTGGCCCTTCAACCGACAAAATCCATGACCATGCCAAACTCCATGCAACTTGAAGTCATCCGTGTCGACGACGACTGGGGCCGCGCTCAGGCCCTGTCAGTGATGCGCTCCACCTACCGCGACGAGAAAGGCTGGATTGCGATGGATGAATCCCTGGTGGCCCGGGATGAAATCCGCAGCGGGGTCGTTTCCTGGTTTGTCGCCCGGCTGGACCAGCAGCCGGTCGGTGTCCTGAGGGTTCTCTACGCGCCGCCGCTGGATCTCTACGCCGCCTACGGATTTCGCCAGCTTGCGGACATGGATTTGGACGCCTTCATCCGGCAGCACCGGATCGCGGAGATCGGGCGGTTTGCCGTGGTCCCGGAACAGCGTCGCAATTTCCTGGTGGCCGTCGGTCTCATGCGGGAAGCGTGTGCCGACACCATCCGGCGAGGGTTTTCCCATTACCTGACGGACGTCTTTGAAGGGGAAAAGCACAGCCCGTATGCATTTCATACCCGGGTCATGGGCTTTCAGGCAGTCGCCACCCACGACGTGGGCGAGCTCAACTGTGACAACCGCCGGATCACCATGATTCTGGCGCTGAGGGATGCCTACCATCGGCTCCGGCAGAATGGCGGCTGGCTGTTCCGATACCTGACCGAGACCTGGGACGAATCCCTGCATCTGGCCATGGGAGGAACCCCGGCAGCGCCGCCGGCGTTGACGGAACCCGCCATCGGCTGAACGCCCCATGGCGACTCATGCGACCCGCGGACGCATCCGCGCCCACTGTGAGCCAGGCCTTCATCCTCACCAACCGGAGCCGAAGAGGTGAACCCCGAAACCCTGGTTGAGGTTCTGGCGCGCCGTCGTGGACTCACGCCGGAAGCCGCGCAACGCCGGCTGAGGCGCGAGGCGTTTCCCGGCTGGCGGTTGCCGGCGATGCACTTCTTCAGCCGCCTCCGCCCCCAGCTGTTCCGCGTCGATCTCGATCTGGTGGCCGAAGTCGGCCGGGCGCGATCCGTGGCGGAGGTCCGTCACGCAGTGGAAATCTACCGCTACCGGTCAAAGGGACAACATTCGTGGGTCCGAAACGGCTTGGGCATCCGGGCTTCCGGACGATGTCTGCTCGACCTCGCGGACGAACTTTTCCGCTGACCGCCCTTGTCCGATGCGCCCGTCGTGACCGCGGCGTTACCGGGCTGTGAACCTGGGCCCTTTGCCCGCGGAGCATTCACCGAAGCGTAACGGCACACTGTCGCCGGATGTAACCCGAGTCGGGGATTCTGCCGCCCCGATGAAATTCAGAACCACACTCACACTGTCCGTGCTCGCGGCGTCGGCGACGCTGGTGCATGGGCAATTCACCGGCTTCGCCAACAAGGGACTCGTCGGTGTCGGCCGGATTCCGGCCAGCACCTTCGACAAGGCCGGCGACGGCCAGCAGGACACCCTCGGCGGCTTCTCCGCGATGGCGGTGGACACCAACTCCCTCGCCTATGCCGACGGCCGGATTTCCGGCCGGCTCGTGGGCCTGCCTGATCGCGGCTTCGGCGACGGCACCACGGACTACCGGCCGCGTCTGGAAATGTATGACTTCGCGATCACGCCCTACGAGGGGGATGGCCCGGTCGGACAGAACCAGATCACCTTCACCAACGTCAGCACGCTCCTCTTCACCTACGGTGCCGAGGGGACGCCGTTCACGGGATTCGATGCCGGCAACACCAACGCTCCCACGGTGCCCCAGTCGCCGGCCGGATCCATCGGTGGGGGGCGGCGGTCGGTGGACGCCGAAGGGCTCGTGCTCGCGGGCGACGGCGGCTACTGGGTGACCGACGAATATGGTCCGGGCCTGTTCCGCTTCGACGCCCAGGCCCGCTTGCTGGAAACCATTCTGCCTCCGGCGGCGCTGTTGCCGGTGCAGGGGGCCTTCCCGGGCAAGCTGAATTTCACCGGCAACGCCTCCCCGACCTCGGGCCGGCGCAACAACCGCGGGCTCGAGGGGCTTTCCCTCTCGCCGGACGGAAAGCGCCTCGTTGCCTTCCTCCAGTCGCCGACCATCCAGGACGGCGGCGCCGGCAACCTGGGCCGCAACACCCGGATCCTGCAGTTCGACGCGGAGACGGGCTCGCCCACCTACGGCCGGGTCGTGGCCGAGCATGTTTATCAGCTCACACTGAACGGCAACGCCACGGCCAACCGTCACACGCCGGTCAGCGAGGTGCTGGCCCTGAACGCGACCACCTTCCTTGTGCTGGAACGCGACGGCATCGGCCGGGGCGCTGACCCGGGCCTTTCGCCCACCTTCAAGAAGGTGGTCCTCGCCTCGACGGAAGGCGCCTCCAACCTAGCCGGCACCGCCTACGATCTCGAGAAGGGCGCGCCCGGCCAGCTCTCGCTGCCGGCCACCGGGACTGCCCTGCCAGCGGGACTGTCCGCCGTGGCCCGGCAGGATTTCGTGGACCTGCTCGACGGGGCCCAGCTTGCCAAGTTTGGCCTGAACACGAGCACCAATCAGGACGCGAATTCGCTCTGCGAAAAATGGGAGGCACTCAGCCTGATTCCGCTGAAGGACCCGGCGAATCCCGACGACTACCTCCTGCTGGTGGGCAACGACAACGACTTCAAGGGCGAAGTTGTCTATCACAATGGCGTTCCGGTGGGGACCAACGCGGTCACGGTGGACCTGATGCTGCTGGCTTACCGCGTCACCCTGCCCGGCGTCGGCACGCCCCGGCTCGCCAACGTTTCGCCCGCCGTTGAGATCACGCTGCCGTCCGGCGGCAGCTACGCCCAGGGAATGCTCCCGCTGACCGCCGCCGTGTCCGACACCGACGGGGTGGTGGTGAAGGCCGAGTTCTTCGAGGACGGCGTCAAGCTCGGTGAGAAGACGGCCTTCCCCTGGGTTTGGGATTTGACCAACCCGGCCGTGGGCGAACACGCCTATCGCGTCGTGGTCACCGATAACGCGGGTGCCACCGCGGAGGCGACCAAGGCGGTGACGGTCACCGCCGGCAACCTCGCGCCCACAATCGCGATCACGTCGCCAGCTGATGCCACTGTGGCCGCAGCGCCGTTCACCCTCGCGTTCCAGGTCTCCGCGGCAGATGCAGATGGTTCGGTGAAGTCCGTGGACTACTTCGCCGGCGCCCAGAAGCTGGGTTCGTCCTCGAGCGCGCCCTTCAGTTTCAGCTTCGCCAACGCCCCGGTCGGCCCCCACGTCCTCACGGCCGTCGCGACCGATAACCTGGGGCTCACCTCGACGAGCGCCCCGGTCAACGTGACCGTCACCCGTGCCGTCAGCGGCGCGCTCACGCTCCAGGTGCTGCACGCGTCGGACTTCGAGGCGGGCATCGCCGCGCTGGATGACGCGCCGCGCTTCTCCTCCGTGCTCAACGCGCTGAAGGCGGACCTGCCGGCCGCGACGCTCGTGCTGGCTTCCGGTGACAACTACATCCCCGGACCGTTCTTCACCGCCAGCGCCGACCCGGCCGCGCCGTTCAACGGCATCAAGGGCCGCGCCGACATCGCGATCCTCAATGCCCTCGGCGTGCAGGCCTCCTGCTTCGGCAACCATGAGTTCGACGACAACACCGCGCAGGTCCGCAGCCTCATCCTGCCTGACACGGCCGCCGGCTATGCGGGCACGGCGTTCCCGTATCTGAGCGCGAACCTGAACTTCGCCACCGACAGCAGCATGGCCAGCCTGGTGACCGCCGACGGCCAGGACGTTGCCGCCATGAAGAACAAGGTCGCCAAGAGCGCCATCGTCACCGTCGCCGGCCAGAAGATCGGCCTCGTGGGCGGCACGGTCACCGAGCTGCGCTCGATCTCCTCGCCCGGCAACGTGGGCGTCTCCCAGAACCTCGCCGCCGACATCCAGGCGGCGGTGGACGGCCTGCTCGCGCTCGGCGTGAACAAGGTGATCGTGATGACCCACCTCCAGCAGTTCGCCCGTGAGTTCGAGTTGGCTGCACAACTGCGCGACGTGGACCTCATCGTCGCCGGCGGTTCCCACAGCGTCTTCGCCAAGCCGGCCGACCGCCTGCGGCCCGAGGACTTCGCGGCCAGCCCGTATCCGACCCAGTTCACCTCGGCTACCGGCGAGCCGGTGTATGTCGTGAACACTGGTTCCAACTACCGTTATGTTGGCCGCCTGATCGCCAGCTTCGACGAGGCCGGCAAGCTCACCGGCTTCGACGCACGCAGCGGCGCCTACGCGACCGACGTGCAGGGCGTGCTCGACACCGGCAACGCCGCCCCGAGCGCCGCCGTCGTGGACGTCGTCACCAAGCTCGCCACCATCGTGGACGGCAAGGACGGCAACCGCTTCGGCCGCACCGCGGTTTACCTCAACGGCCTCCGCACCGGCGTCCGCACCGAGGAAACCAACCTGGGCGACCTCACGGCCGACGCCAACCTCTGGCGCGCCCGCCAGACCGATCCGGACACCGTGATCTCGCTCAAGAACGGTGGCGGCATCCGCGATGCCATCGGCGCCGTGTCGTCCTCCGGCGGCAGCGTCACCCTGATTCCGCCGCCGGCCAACCCGCGCGTCGGCAAGCAGGCCGGTGAAGTCAGCCAGCTCGACATCGAGAACAGCCTCCGGTTCAACAACACGCTCTCACTGGTGACCCTGACGGCGCAGCAGCTGCGCGACACCATGGAATGGGCCGTGGCCGGCAGCGGCACCCCGGGGCAGTTCCCGCAGGTGTCCGGACTGACCTTCAGCTTCGTGCCGACCAATGCGCCGATGACCTACGTGCGCGACGCGAACGGGGTTCCCACGGCGATCAGCTTCGCCGGCGAACGGCTCCGCAACCTCGTCGTGATCCGGCCCGACGACAGCCAGGACCTGGTCGTCGAGAACGGCCAGCTCGTCGGCGATGCGAACCGCACCTTCCGGATCGTCACGCTGAACTTCCTGGCGGGTGGCGGCGACAGCTACTTCGCCCTGACCCTGGGCACCCAGCGGCTCGACCTCGTGCCGGCGGGAACGACGCTGGCGTTCGAGACCGACGGCGGCGAACAGAAGGCGCTCGCGGACTACCTGAAAGCCATTGAAGTCTTCCGCCAGGCCGACGCGCCGGTCGCCGAAGATTTGCGCATCCAGAACCTCTCGCGCCGCGGTGACGTGGTGCTGGCGCCGCTCGTGCGCCGGATCGAGGGGCCGACGCCGGCCACGCGCCTCACCTTCCGCTCGCTGCCCGGCCGCCTCTATGCCGCCGAGTCGAAGGAATCGATCGACGGCACCTGGGAACGCCTGCCGTTGCAGACCGCCGGCACGGGCACGCTGCGCGAACTGACTGATGAACGCCCGCCCAACGACCAACGCTACTACCGGGTGGTGGTAGTCGAATAGGGCGGTAACCAGTGGAGTGAACGGCGCCGCGGCGGGCAACCGTCGCGGCGCCCATTTGCTTTTCAGGCGGTGAGAGGGCCTGCCCGCACAGGCGATCCGCGCCGCGAAGCGCGAGGAAGTGAACCGGGCGATGGGCGGTGGGAACTGCGGCCCGCCTTCCCACCGGAGTCAGCGACCGCTTTGCGGCACCAGCGATTCCGGGGTGGGGACAGCGGCTGGGGAGATCCGGTTCCGGCGACTGCTGACCGTGTAGTGGATGGCCCGCAGGAACCGGAGATCCGATTGGGCGACCCACGCCTGGAACCGTTCATGGGCGTGGCCTGATGTGGCCTCCAGCAGGCGGTCGAGTTCGAACGAGCCGGCGCCGGTGGCAATGCCCGCATCCTCGGCGTCCACCGCGTTCAGCTGCTGTTCGACGTGATTCTGCACCGGCACGGCGAGCACCGGTTTTCCCAGCCAGGCCGCCTCGCAAACCGATTCGAACCCCGCGGTGCAGGCAACGCCCCGCGCGGTCGCCATGAACCGCAGAAACTTCCCGGCATTGAGCCGGTGAAACGTCAGCGTGGAATCAACCGCTTCCTCCTCCGGGGCGCCGGCGCGGTCGTAGAAGACATGCAGGGGAACTTCGGGACGTCGGCGGTGCCATCGTTCGATGTCGGACCGATAACCGGCGTTGAGCAGGTAAACGAGGAGGTGATCCCCCGCCGGTTGGCCGGCCAGGGCCAGCAGTTCGTCCCGGAGCAGGGGCGGCCCCACGAGGAGTTCCGCCGCCGGCAGATCGCCCGCCTCATAGAAGGACAGCCCGTAGTGGACCGAGTTCCGCCCCGCGAAATCGACATAGCGATGGAGCCCGAACGTTTGCAGCCCGGACACCGTGGCGGTGGGAAAGGCCGGATGCCGGAGCATGAAGTGGTGGCCGACGGACAGGACCGGAACCCCGAGGTCGGCTCCCAGACCGGCCAGTCCGACGATGGGTTCGAGGAAATTGACGATAAGGTCGGGCTGGGTCCGCCGGACGGCGTCGCGGAGGGTGGCGACACTGCGCCGAAACGCTCCGGCCTGTCGAACCAGCGACCAGAGCGTGGCCGGGAGGTCGAACGAGCGGCCGGACCGGTAGGTCATGGCCGGGCTGACGAGGCGCGTGACCGGGACGTCAAATCCGTGCTCAAAATAGGCCGGCCAGCTCCGGCTGGGGGGAAGTCCCGCCAGCACTCCCACCACCTGGTGATCGAACCGCCGGCACCATTGCTGGGCGGCCAGCGCCTGGGTCATGTGGCCCCGCCCCTCGCCCTGGACCGCGAACAGGAGTTTCATGCAATTTCAGGATTTCAAACGAACCGTCGAAATGCTCGACCAGGGCCGTGCAGCTTTCCACCCAGTCGCCGCAGTTGAGGTAGTGCAGCCCCCCGATGTGCCGGTTCTCCGCCCGATGAATGTGGCCGCAGATCACCCCGTGGGCGCGGGCCTCCGAAGCGAGCCGGGCCATGCCCTCCTCGAACTGGGTGACGTAACGGACCGCGGACTTCGCCTTTCCCTTGAGGTAGGCCGCCACCGACCAATGGCCGAAACCCAGGCGCCGTCGGGCCCGGTTGAAGCCCGTGTTGAGGACCAGGATCCAGTCGTAAAGCCGTGACCCCACCCGCTCCAGCAGCCGGTTGAAATGCACCAGGCCGTCGAGCTGATGTCCGTGGATGACCAGATAGCGGCGCCGGTCGGCGGTGACGTGGACGGCCCGTTCGACGACCCGCACACCGCCGAGGCTCAGCCCCGTGAAGTGCTGCATGAACTCGTCATGATTGCCGTAAACATACGTGACGCGGGTGTCCTTGCGGTTTTTGCGAAGGAGCTTCTGCACCACCGTGTTCGCCTCCCCGTTCCAGAGCCAACGACGCCGGAGCTCCCAGCCGTCCACGATGTCGCCCACCAGATACAGGTGCTGGCATTCCGCCTCCCGGAGGAATTCCAGCAGGGGCTCGGCCTGGGCATGCCGGCTGCCCAGGTGCACGTCGGAGATCCAGATGGTGCGGAAGCGCATGTTCCCCGGCGGCCGGAGGGATGCGCCCGACCGCACTCCTCGCCTCTACACCACAGCGGCCCCGGAGCTGGCAAGCCCCGCGCAGTTCCGGCACCGTTTGTTTACCGGCCCGCTACCGAAGTCTTCGGTCCGCCACACGGAGGCGCTCAGAAACGCCCCGCGATGGCTCCGCGGGGTCTTTCCCTGCGGGAATCAAAATCCGCCCGCGCACTGTCCCTGCGGAAGGATCAGCTTCGCCATTGCCGTCCCGTGTGGCCCAGGAGAAGCCCAGGGCTGCGGGGCGGGGGGCGCGGTGGCCTGCGGCCAGAGCCAATGTTCCGGACCGGCACCGGCAGGAAATCCCGGAGCCATCGCCGCCGGCCCCTGACGGTTGCAAACCGGCAGCACGATTTCCGACGCGCAGCGGTCCAAGCGCTCCGGCTCCGCCCCGACGATCAGGTAAGCCCCACATGGGTGTCCCCGCTGGATTGTGCTCGCCCGGAAATGGCGGTCGGAAACACTGCCGGGACTTCCTGCCATGGCCTGGTTCCAACTCGATCCCTCAAGTCTCGCCGACCGCGCCCGCGCGGCGGGCTCTCCCGTGCCCACCGTGGGCGCCTCCGTCACGCGCGGTGCGCTGGGCTTCATGCTGGTCAGCGTGGCCGGCTTCGTGCCGTGGGCGGTGTTCGGGCGGGCGCTGCACCAGGTCGTGGGCGAGGCTGGCCTGTATGCCGTCTGCGCCCTTGTGTTCCTTGGTCTGACCGGACCGCTGCTGCATCGCCTGATTTTGGGGCCGGGCTCGCTGCGGCGGTTCAACCAGGTCTTCGGCCTCGCCTTCGCCGCCTATGCCGTGGCGTGGACCGGCGGCTGGATGGCCCTGGCCAGGGTCAACGATCACCTCGCGAGCGTGGTCGGCCTGCTGGCCGGCACGGCGCTCATGGGCGGGTTGCTGTGCACGGCCTTCGGGGCCCGGGAGCAGTGGCTCCGCGTGGTGGCGGCGCTGTTTGGGTTGAACGCGCTCGGGTATTTCGTGGGCGGCGAGGTCACCGCCCTGCTCCTGCGGCATCATCGGCCCACGGCGATGCTGGCGTGGGGAGTCTGCTACGGGCTGGGGCTCGGCGCCGGGCTGGGGCTGGCCTTCCACCTCTGCCAAACGCAGGCGCGCGCGCTGCTGGATGTTCCTGCTTCGCCCGTTGAAGTCGCCGGGGCGGTTCACAAATGACAGTCGCGGGGTTCCCGGCAAGGCGCGTTGGCAGGGGCCGCCTAGAGGATGAGTGTGAGCGGGGACGTGCGACGATTGGCAGGGTGATTGGGCGGACTCAGTTTCGAAACTGCCGGTGGCAGGCCGTGCAGCTTTGGCCGGCGCCCTTGAAGGCGTCCTCGGCCGGGCGAAGAACGAAAGTGCCCGGAGCGGACGCGGGACTCGTTTTCAGCGCGGCGTGCAGGGCCTCAGCACGGGTTTCGGCCTGCCGGAGCTGTTCGCGGAACGGTTCGCCCTTGGTCCGCGCTTCGGGGGTGCGCTGGAGCTCACGGTAGGCTTCGGCCAGCAGCTTCGCTTCGCCGGCGGGCACGAGATCGGGCTGGTTGGCCGGAACCTTCCAGCCGGCCTGCTGAATCGCCTTCAGGTGGTCCCAGCGGTGGTCGAGCTCGACCATGGCGTCCACCAGACCGGAGACCTCGACGCGGGCGGGAAAGTCGGCCGGGAGGCGGGCCAATTCGGCAGCGTCCGGGACGCGAAATCCGAGATTGGCACGGTAGAGGCCCGGGTAATCGGCGGAGGTGCCGGCCTGTTTCATGAAGGCGATGGCCTGGTTGGTGGACCACCCGGCGGTCGCCTGGCAGATGACGCCGACGGCGGCCGGTCCCCGGTGTTTGCCGTGGTGGCAGTGGACAAAAATTGGCCCCTCGACCGTGGCCGCGGCCTGGGCCAGCCGCAGGGCGGTGTTGGACGGGATGCCGTCGTAACCGTGGGGCAGGTGGACATAACGCAGGCCGAATTTCGCGGCCCGTTCCACCTCGGGCCGGGCGCCATCCACGGAGATGAGGGTGCGGACGCCCAGTTTCCGGAGGGCGGCAAAGGCCTCGTCGCCTTCGGGCTGGCTGCCGGAAAAGACCCGGTCGGTGGCCTGAAAGGCGTTTTCAATGCCGGGCAGGTGCAGGGGCCGGGAAGGGGGGCCGACGACCGTGTCCGCGCCCTGCGCTGGGGCGAGCCCCGACAGGAGCAGGCCAAGGAACAGGGCGAGAGGGCGGAGGGCGGACTTCATGAACCGGTGTTTGGACCACGGTGCGGCGGGAACGTTCCAAAGTCCATTTTCGCCATTTGGCCGTGTCCATTGTCGCGAAACGGCGCAAACCCAATCGTTTCAGGGGCAGCAGATTGGTGAATCTTTCTCGTGAGACGGAGTGATTGCCCCAAGGACATGCTTGTTGGCCGCGCGGTTGGCCGTATGGTGCGGCTTGGCCGCCGCTGTGGTGCTGGTGCGGCCGGCAGGTGGTTTCTGCCGGAGCGCCGGGATCCATGGGCGACATCACTGACACATCCTACGAACAATGAATCCCAAGAACTCGTTCCATCGGTTGGTGGTTGCGGGCTCGCTGACGGCGCTGACCGCGTCGGCGCTGGCGGGCAACCGGACCTTCAACTTCGACACGGACCCTTCGGCCGAACTGCAGATCTTCGGCAACAATCCGGCGGTTTACGTCGGCACGGGCGGCAACCCCGACACGGGCGGCTACATCTCCATCACGGACGCGGTCAACGGCCAGAACTCGTCCATCATCTTCCCCGACATTGACGGCGGGCTGCCGGTGAAGGCGTTCACCTTCTCGGCGGACCTGCGCGTGGGCAATGCCACCGGCAATGACGGCCGGCCGGCGGACGGTTTCGCCGTCAGCTACGCCCGCAGCGGCGACCCGGTGCTGGTCGCGGCGAATGAGAATCCGGACGGCGTGGGCGGCGCCTACGCGGCCGGTCTGCCGGAAGCCGGCACCACGACGGGCATCGCGATCGGTTTCGACGTGTGGTCGGGCAACACGCTGCCCGATGGCGGCGACATCGAGGGCCTGATCGTGCGCGTGGACAACGTGACGGTGCTGCGCCAGGCGCTGGCCACCCGTAACGGCCTGTGCGAGGATGTGAACTCGATCCAGACCGGTCCCTACAATGCGGAGGCGGCCGGCGACGCCGCGGGCCTGTGCTGGGCGAAGCTGGAAGTGGGCCTCGCCGAGGACGGCAAGCTCACGGTCAGCTACAAGGGCCGCAAGGTGCTGGATGCCTTCCAGACCACCTTCATCCCGACCCCGGGCCGCCTGGTGCTCAGCGGCCGGACCGGTGGCGCCAACCAGAACCAGCACGTGGACAACATCGTGATCACCACGGTGGCGGCCGCGCTGCCCACGGTGGGTCCGATCTCCGCCACGCCTGACGGGTTCTCCTTCGTCATTGATGACGCCGGCGCGAGCGTGCTGAACGCTTCCACCCTGGTCGTGACCCTGAATGGCACCGCCGTGACGCCGACCCTGAGCAAGACGGGCTCGACCACGACCGTGTCCTACAAGGCCGGCGCTCCGTTCGCCCCGGGGGCCAACAACACCGTGGCGGTGTCCTACAAGGACAACGGCGGCAACGCCGGCTCGGGCG
Source organism: uncultured Verrucomicrobiota bacterium (assembly GCA_903910585.1). Taxonomy (GTDB): domain Bacteria; phylum Verrucomicrobiota; class Verrucomicrobiia; order Limisphaerales; family UBA9464; genus CAIWAH01. The sequence goes on along the minus strand of CAIWAH010000249.1, from coordinate 44,964 downwards.
AACGCGCGTTTGTCACGCCCGCCTACACCGCGCTGGCGGCGGCCGACGCCGTGACCGGCCCGGACGCCTCCAAGCTGGGCTTCAACCTTCGTCCGCACCAGGTTGTCTCCGGGCAGCCGAACAGCACGCGCTTCACCGAGGAGCAGCTTGCCGGCCTGCGGGGTGACAACCAGGTGGACCTGGTGGCGCTCGGGGCGGACGCGAACGGCTTCGTGGCCCGCGATGTGATTGACTACAAGAACGGCAGCGGTGGCAGCGGCTACTTCCAGATCGACACCGCCTACACCGACCTCGGCATCCCCGGCGGCGCGCTGACCACGGAGGACAACTCGGCGTTTGAGGCGCTGACCTACATCGAGTTCCCGGCCCGCGGCAACTACGTCATGGGTGTCGCGTCGGATGACGGCTTCACGGTGAAGGCCGGCCAGAACTACCGCGACCTGTTCAAGTCCGTGGCGGGCATCTTTGAAGGCGGCCGCGGCGTGGACGCGGGCACCAAGTTCAACGTCTACGTCGAGGCGCCCGGCGTCTATCCGTTCCGCCTGCTCTGGGAAAACGGTGGCGGCGGTGCCGGTGTGGAGTGGTTTACCCTCAAGGCCGACGGGACGCCGGTCCTGCTCAACGACACGGCCAACGGCGGCCTCAAGACCTATCGCGCCGTGAGCGCGGCCTCGGCGCCGTTTGTCTCCCTGGTGCAGCCTTATCCGGCCTCGGCGGGCAACAGCCCGATCGTGCCGGTCGAGGTCTGGCTGAAGGACGGCTCGGTGGCGGTTCAGGATGCCTCGATCGCGCTGAGCCTGAACGGCGTGTCCGGCACGCCGACCGTGAGCCGCTCCGGTTCGACGGTGAAGGCGACGCTGACTTCGGCCGCGCTGCTGCCGGCCGGTTCGACCAACGTCGCGGTGCTGACCTACCAGGCGGCCGGGGCGGGCACCACGGTGACCCAGACCTGGTCCTTCGTGGTGGAACGTTACGCCACCTTGCCGACGAGCGTCGTGACCGCCGTGGGCACCGGTGACGCCGCCAAGCCCGGCTTCAACGTGAAAACGACCCAGGGCAACATCCGGGGCACCACGGTGCCGAACAACCTCGAGTTCACCGAAGGCATGCTGGCCGGACTGCTGGGCGCCAACCAGGCGGACCAGGCCGGGTTTGTGAACGGAGTGTATGCCGAAACGGGCACCATCAACTACGCGCGCATCGTGGATGAGACCAACGGCAACTTCACCCCGGACCGCCTGCACCCGGGCATCCCGGGAGCGGAGGGCAGCACCGAGAACTACGCCTCGGAGTTCACCACCTACGTGCAGTTCCCGGCCGCCGGCTACTACCGGATGGGCGTGAACAGCGACGACAACTTCCGCGTGACGGTCGGCGAAAAGGTCGGCCGCCAGTATCTCGAGCTCACCGCCCCGGCCAACGTCGCGGGTGGCGTGGCCGCGGTCGCGACCGCGGTCGGGCTGAACGGCAACTTCGGTGGCCCGCTGGTCACCTCGGTGCTGTCCGGCGACCTGGTGTTCCTGGGCAATTCCTGCAACGCCGACCCGGCGCTGCCCGACCTGACCGGCAAGATCGCCTTCATCTCCCGCGGCGTCTGCACGTTCGTCGAGAAGTGCCGCAAAGCCCAGGCCGCCGGCGCCATCGCCGTGGTCATCGGCAACAGCGATGCGAACGCGGGCAACTACCCGATCGTCATGGGTGGCGACGGGTTCGACATCACCATCCCGGTGATGATGATTGACAACGTCGAGCTGAACCGCCTGAAGGGCGTGGCGGGCCTCCAGGCCACCATCGGGCAGGACACCAACCTCCGCCTCGGCGAGTTCAACAACAACGGCCGCGGCGCCTCCGACACGATCTTCGGTTTCGTGGTGCCGGAAGCGGGCGTGTATCCGATCCGCTGCTCCTACATGCAGGGCGGCGGCGGCGGCAACGTCGAGTGGTTCTCCGTGACCGCCAGCGGCGAGAAAATCCTGCTCAACGACACCGCGAACGCGAACGCCCTCAAGGCCTATCGCGCCCGCACCGCCAGCCCGGCGGTGACCCCGACCCTGTCGGTCCGCGTCGAGGGAACTGACATCGTCATCACCTACACCGGCACGCTCCAGTCCTCGGACACGGTCAACACCGGCTACGGTGACGTTGCCGGCAGCAGCCCGCTGCGGATACCGCTGGGCTCGGCCGCCGCGCAGAAGTTCTACCGCGCCCGCAACTGAGCGTTGCGCTCTGATTCACGGGGCCGGACGCGAGTCCGGCCCCTTTTTCTTTTTCCGCTCGGACACCGGGTGCCGCGGAGTGGCGAGGGGAATCGCGGTTAATGCCAAGCGGCGCGATTGGCGGCCGCCCGGCTACCCGAACTCAGGCGAAGATTTCGCGCACCACGCGGCCGTGGATGTCGGTCAGGCGGTAGTCGCGGCCGGCGTGGCGGTAGGTGAGGCGTTCGTGGTCGAGGCCGAGCAGCGCAAGGATCGTCGCGTGCAGGTCGTGGACGTGGACTTTCTGGTCCACGCCGTAGAATCCGTAGTCGTCGGTCACGCCGTAGCTGAACCCGGCCTTCACCCCGCCGCCGGCCAACCACATCGTGAAGGCGTGGGGATGGTGGTCGCGCCCGTCCTTGCCCTGGAGGGTGGGCGTGCGGCCGAATTCGCCGCCCCACATCACCAGCGTGTCCTCCAGCAGGCCGCGGGACTTCAGGTCGCGCAGCAGGCCGGCGATGGGCCGGTCCACTTCGGCGGCCAGCCGGCCGTGGTCCTTGGTGAGATCCTCGTGCTGGTCCCAATAACCGTGGGTGACCTGCACGAAGCGGACCCCGCGCTCGCTGAACCGGCGCGCCAGCAGGCACTGCCGGGCAAACGAGGCGGTCTTCGGATCGTCCAAGCCATAGAGCTTCTTCGTCGCGTCGGACTCGCCCGCGAGGTCCATCGCCTCGGGCGCCTCCATCTGCATGCGGAACGCGAGCTCGAACGACTCGAGGCGCGCTTCCAGGACCGGATCGGGTCCGGCCTGGGCGAGATGCTCGCGGTTCATTTCCCCAAGGAGATCGAGTTGCGCACGCTGCAGCGCCGCGTCCCCGTTGGGATCGTGCAGGTAGTTGATCGTTGCCTTTTCCACCGGCATTCCGCCGCCGATGGGTGTGCCCTGATGGGTCGCCGGCAGGAAGGCGCTGGCCCAGTTGCCGACGCCGCCATGGCCCAGCGTCGGGTTGATCGTAATGAAGCCGGGCAGGTTGCGGTTCTCCGAGCCGAGCCCGTAGGAGATCCACGAGCCCATGCTGGGGCGCACCGAGTTGTCGGAACCGGTGTGGAGCTTGAGCAGCGCGCCGCCATGGGCCTCGTTGGTGCCGTGGACGGACTTCAGGAAGCACAGGTCATCCGCGCACGCGCCGACCAGGGGAAACAGGTCGCTCACCATCGCGCCGGATTGACCGTAAGGCCGGAACTCCCACGGTGAACGGCGCAGATTCGAGGTCTGGGCGAACTGGATGCGGGGTTTGCCAAACGGCAGCGGCTTGCCTGAATCGCGGATCAGCGCCGGCTTGTAGTCGAACGTGTCCACATGCGACGGCCCGCCGTGCATGAAGAGGAAGATCACCCGCTTCGCCCGCGGCCGGAACAGCGGCGGCCGGGCCGCGAGCGGATTCAGGTCCGAACCGGCGACCGCCTGCTCCAGTGAGGACAGCAGGCCCAGCAACGCCAGGTTGCCGAAGCCGGCGCCGCATTGGCGCAGCAGCTGGCGGCGGGACAAGGGCGCTGAATGAAGGAGCGACATCGTTTCACTCCCGATACAGGAATTCGTTCGAGGCGAACAGGGTCTGGCACCAGGCCGCCCACGCAGCGACCTCGGCGTCCGGCCGGGCTCCTCGGCTGACGTCAGCGAGGAACCTCAGGGCGCGCAAAATCTCCGCTGAGGTTGGCGGACGGCCCAGGGCCCGTTCGTAGGCGAGCGCGATCCTTGCCTCCTGATCAAGCGGCAGTTCGTTTAGCAGGGATTCCGCCAGTGCCCGGGCGGACGCCTTCACCAGCGGGCTGTTGAGGAAGAACAGCGCCTGATGCGACACGACCGTGGGGTTGCGCTTCGCGGTGCCCACGCTCGGGTTGGCAAAATCGAAGATCGTGAACACGTCGAACACCCGGTCGCGCACCACGGGCAGATAAACCGACCGCCGCACGGACACGGCGGACACTTCGTCGGCCGGGGCGTATTCGTCGTTCTTCCAGTTCACCAGCGAACCGCCGGCCGCGTGGTCCAGCCGCCCGGACACGGACAACAGGGCGTCGCGAACCATTTCCGCCTCCAGCCGTTGCCGGGGGAAATGGGACAGCAGGCGGTTGTCGGGATCTTCCGAAGTGGGAAGGGCGAAGTCGGAAACCGGAAGTTTCTGATTCCGTCTTCCCGCTTCCGACTTCCCACTTCCACCCGCCTGCTGCCACGTCGCGCTGCCGAGGATGAGCCGGTGGAGATGTTTCACGTCCCAGCCGGAGCGGATGAATTCGCCGGCGAGCCAGTCGAGCAGTTCGGGATGGGTGGGCGGTTCACCCCGCAGGCCGAAGTTGTCCGGTGTGCGCACCAGACCTTCTCCGAAATGGGCCTGCCAGATCCGGTTCACGATCACCCGAGCGGTGAGCGGATTGGCGGGACTCGTCAGCCAGGCGGCGAGTTCGAGCCGGCCGCTGCGGTCCTTGGGCAGTTCCGGTGAGGCGCCGCGGTGGGCGACCTGGATGAATCCGCGGGGCACCGGGTCCTTCGCGAGGTTGAGGTGACTTCCGCGAATGTGCACGGGCAGGTCCATCGTCCTGTCCTCGGCGACCGCGAGCGCAAACGCCGCCGGCGCGGGGGCGTTGGCCCTGAGTTCGTCGCGCCGCAGTTCCAGCGCCTTCAACTGCTCCCGGGTCGCGACGGGATACAACGGGCGCGGGTCTTTCGGCAGCGTGAAGATCCCTTCGGCCCCAAAGAGCGCGGCGTAGGTCACCGCCAATTCCACCGTGGCCTTCTCCGCCGGGGAAAGGTCGTTGAATTCCCAGCGCGCGACCGCGCCGGTCGCAGACGTCGCCTCCGGTTGCTGCGCGTGCATCCGAAGTTCGTCCGGGGGTAGGGCGCGGGGCCAGACCCGGACCTCATCGAGCACGCCGCGGAAAAACACATGGCCGTCGGGCCGTTTGCCCAGCACGAGCGGGCCGCTGCCGGGGTTGCGGGCGCGGTTGATTGCGGTTTCGCCAGCCGGTTGGCCGTCCACGAACAACCGCAGGGTCCGGGCGTCGTAGGTGAAGGCGAGATGATGCCATGTGCCCGGCTTCAACCGGGCCTCACTCCAGAGGGCAAAGACATTTTCCCGGCCACCGCCCAGGTTCAGGTAAGCGCCGGCCCGGTCGCGGTCGAGCAGGAGCGCGTAGTGACCTTCGACCCATTCGTTGGCGCCCTTGCTGACGAGCCAGCGCCGGGTGTCGCCCTCGGTGGGAAATTCGGCGGCCTGAACCCAGGCCTCGACCGTGAGGGCTGCCGGTTCCAGCTCCGGGGTGCCGGGCTGTTCAAGGTGGTTTTGTCCGTCCGCCCGGAAGGCTCCCCCGATCCGGCCCGGCGCCAACCGAAGCCCGCCGAGGGCGGACGCGCCTTCCTGGGCGGCGAACAGGTCGGCCACCGCGGTGGGACGGTCCACGAGCGAACGGAGGTGGCCGCCGACGGTGTTCGTGGCGGAACGATCGCGCAGCAGCGTCCGCAGTCGCGTCAGCGGACCTGACTCGGGACCGTCGAGCGGGGACCCTGATGCCGCGAGGCTCAGGAAGCGGCCGAGATTGGTCCGCCAGGACGCGGCGAGGGCGGCGTTCGCCTCTTGGACGGCGCGCGTGACGGCATTGCTGGCCGCGGCGAGGGTCCGGGCGTGGGACTCGATCGCGGCGAGCTCCGTTTGCCCGGTGATGCGGCGTTCGTTGAACTTCGAGACGAAGGCGAGGTTCTCCATCGTCTTCGTGCTGCGGAAAATGCCGGCGAGGGCGTAGTAATCTCGCGCCGGAATCGGATCGAACTTGTGGTCATGGCACCGCGCGCAGCCGACGGTGAGACCGAGGAAGGCCCGGGTCACCACTTCGATCTGCTCGTCCACGAGGTCCATCACCAGCTTCGGTTTGTCCTGTTCGGCGAGCATCTTCGGCCCGAGCACGAGCAATCCCGTCGCGGTCCAGCGGTCGAAGACGGCCGGTTCGCTGACCCCGTTTGTCGGCAGCAGGTCCCCGGCGAGCTGTTCGGTGATGAACTCGTTGAACGGGCGGTTGGCGTTGAACGCGCGGATCACCCAGTCGCGGTAACGCCACGCGTTGGCCATGACCTTGTTCTCGTCCTGCCCGTTGGTGTCGGCGTAGCGGGCCACGTCCAGCCACCAGCGGCCCCAGCGTTCGCCGTAGTGCGGCGAGGAGAGCAGGCGTTCCACCAGCCGCCCCAAGGCGTCGGGCGACTCGTCGGCGAGAAAGGCCGCAGTCTCCTCGGGAGTGGGCGGCAGGCCGGTGAGATCGTAGGTGGCCCGTCGGATCAGCGTGCGGCGGTTGGCCGGCGGCGAACGGTGCCAGCCGCGGGCTTGCAGCCGGGCATCCACCAGCCGGTCGATGGGATGGGCCGAATCCGCCCCCACGGCCACGGGCGGAAGGTCAATTCGCGCCCGCGGCTGGAAAGCCCAGTGGCTGGTCGGAACGGAACGTGGACTCTCCCGGACCAGGCCGGTTTCAGCGCGCGGGTCCGCGGCGCCGTCGTTAATCCACCGGGTCAAATCGGCGAGCACGGTGGCGGGAAGCCGGCCCTTGGGCGGCATCTGCAAGTCGCGGTTGGTGTAGGCGAGCGCTTCCAGGAGCAGGCTGCGGCCGGCGTCACCCGGCACCACGGCCGGCCGGGTATCGCCGCCGCGCAGCAGTCCGGCCCGCGAATCCACCCGCAGGCCGCCCTTCAGCGCCTTGCTGTCGGCGCTGTGGCATTCGTGGCAGTGCTCCACCAGCACCGGGCGGATGCGCTGTTCAAAGAACGCGAGGCGCACGTCGTCCGCCGCCGGGGTATCGGCGGCCCGCACGGAGCAAACCTCCAGCACGGGACCGAGCAGGATCCCGAGCATCGCGAAAAGCGCGTGATGCCAGCGAATGGCCATTGGCAAGGGGCGAACGATGCCGGCAGGTGCCGTCGCGGGAAAAGCCGGGATTTCGGGCCGGGCGCGGATTTGTCCGTCCTGCCGCCAAACCCGGCGTTGTGTTCGCCGGCGGCCCCCGGTTTCATCCCGCGCACGATGACACACGACGAGATTCTGTCCGGGCTGAAGGAGCTCCTGCAGCGGCACAAGCAGGTCAAGACCGACCCGGCCAGCCTCACCCTGGACACGCGCATTGACCAGATCGGCTTCGACTCCCTCTCGATCCTCGACTTCATCTACGACATCGAGGACCGCTTCCGCATCCAGACCCAGATGGCCGACCTGGTGGGCATGAGCACGGTGGGCGACCTGGTCCGCTATCTGGAAGCCCGGCTGCCGCAGTGAGCGGCCTCCGCCAGTTGCAGCAGAAGACCGTGGCCCGGCTGGTGGCCGCGGTGCTGGCCCTGATCGGGGCGTTGCCGCCGCCGTGGCTGTTCGGGCTGACCCGGATGCTGGCGGCGGTGGTGTTTGTGCTCTGGCGCAAGCGCCGGTCCGTCTCGATCGAGAACCTGCGCCTCAGCGGCGTGGCGAAGTCCGAGACGGAAGCCCGCCGCCTGGCGCGGGAATCGTTCCTGTCGTTCGCCCTCATGGTGGCCGAGTCGCTGGTGGTGAAGTCCCGGATGACCGCGGACAACTGGCGCGAGTTCGTGACGCTGAAGCTCTCGCCGGAGGCCGAACGGCTGCTGGCCGAACCGGGCCGGGGACTGCTCATCGCCAGCGCGCACCTGGGCAATTGGGAAGTCGCGGCCCGCGCCGTCGCCATGCTCAAGCCGATGCTCGTCGTCTATCGCCCGTTCAACAATCCGGAGCTGGACCGGGTGATCCATGCCGGGCGCACCAACGAGCGGCTCCGGCTGGTGTCGCGCAATGAGCGCAACCCGATGCGCTTCCTCAACGCCCTTTCGCAGGGCGAAATGGTGGCGCTGATGATTGACCAGCACGTCTATGACGGCCGCGTGCAGGTGGACTTTCTCGGCCGCCCGGCCTGGACCACCAAGTCGGTCGCGATGATGCATTTCACGACCCGGGCGCCGCTGATCTTCGCGGTGGCCGTGCGCAAGGGGCCGCTGAAGTTCGAGGTCCACGCTGTCGGACCGGTCACCGCGCCGCGCACCGGCGACCGCGAGCGCGACGCCCTTGAGTTCACCCAGGCCCTCACACGGGAGGTGGAACGCTTTGTCCGCCAGTATCCCGGGCAATACATGTGGGGCCACCGCCGCTGGAAAGAGGCGTGAGCGGCGCGCGCCGGGTGATGGCGAATTCGCTCGGGACGCGGACGGTCTTCGTCCGCGCGTAGCGCCAGCGGTGAATGGAAACCTCCAAGGCCGAGCGTGAGCCCAAGCAATGTGCTATTTGATGGGGCGGCGTAGGCGGCAGTCAGGGAGCCGCCAGAGATTCGCGCGGACGTGACCGTCCGCGCTCCGGCCCACGCCATCGTTTCGGGTCAGTTCGCGGGCCACACGAAATCGAGATCGGAATCGGTGGTCAGGGCGGCGTCCCGAAACTGTTCCCGCATGCGCCCCGAGGTGACCTGCTGCACGCTGCCGTCGCCGAGGAGCAGATTGCCGGCGTGCTGATGGATGTCCTTGGTCCAACCCGCTGATTTCAGGGCGGCGATGTTGGTGGCAACGGTAAGCGGGATACGCAGCGCGACCTGCGACGGCGGGGTGTTGGTATCCGAGCTGAAGGGGCCGCCGGCAAGATTGCGGTCGCCGCCCATGATGGACTGCGGGGCTTCTTCACGGGCGCTGGTGCCGATGAAGTAGCTGATAGTCCGGTCACGAACCGCGATTTGGGCGGGGGCGAGCAGGAGGCCGAAGGAGTTGGTCTTCAGTTGCAAGCGCTTCGTGTCGCTCGGGCATTGGAGAATCTTCGGCGTGGAAAGCTCATTGGTGATTAGGCCGAAAATCGCGGCGACGCCTTGGGCGGGTGACAAAGGGGCTCCCGGCACAGAGACGAAGTTGGTGGGCACGCAGGGCGGAAGGTTAGTTCCCGAGCGCGACCAAGGATATGAGGCTTCGCTGTCCGTCGCGTAGATCCGCCACGCGAGGCCGATGTTTTTCAGGTTGTTGACGCAGTTGATGCGGGTCGCCTTCGCCTTGCCCGTTGGTTCGGCCGGGAGCAGGAGAAAGAAAAACACCACCGCCACGCAGACGATCACCACCAGCAGTTCGGTGGCGGTGAAGGCCAGCGTGCGCCGGGAGTTCGAGGTGTGCATGCCGTCACCCAAGCAATGGCAATGCCAGCGGGTCGAGTCCGGCGAGAGACCCACTGCCGGTCGGACGGGCGGGAAATGCCAGTTTCCGGGCTTCAACTTCCGACGCCCGGCTTCACAGTCGCCGCATCGCGATGAAATGGCCGTCCTTCAGTCTCCTGTTTTTCGCCAGCCAGTCCGCCGAGTTTGAGCGCGGCAAGTTCGAGCTGTTCCGTGCGTCCACGAAGTTCGCCGATGACCGCGGCTTCGAGGCGGTCTGGATTCCCGAGCGGCACTTCCATGCGTTCGGCGGGCTGTTCCCGAACCCCGCGCTTGCCGGCGTCGTGCTCGCGGAGTCCACGAAGCGCATCCGCATCCGCGCCGGCAGCGTGGTGATGCCGCTGCACCATCCCATCCGCGTGGCGGAGGAGTGGGCGGTGGTGGACAACCTGTCGAACGGCCGGGTGGACCTGTCGTTCGCCATTGGCTGGAACCCGAACGATTTCGCGCTCGCGCCGCAGCACTACGCGGAACGCAAGCGCATCACCCTGGAGGGCGTCGCGGACGTGCGCCGGATGTGGTCGGGGCAGCCGTTTCCGGTCACGAACGGCAACGGCGAACGGACCGAGGTGACGGTGCATCCGCTCCCGGTGCAGCCGGAGCTGAACATCTGGTTCACCTGCTCGGGCGGGGCGGAACGGTTCGGTGAAACGGGCGAATGGGGCTTCAACGCGCTCACGGCGCTGCTCTTCCAGAAGGTCGAGGAGCTCGGGCCGAAGATCGCCGCCTACCGGGCCGCCCGCGAACGCGTCGGGCATGCGGGGCCGGGCAAGGTGACCCTGATGCTCCACACGTATGTCGGCGAAGAGGAGGCGGCGGTGAAACAGACCGTGCGGGAGCCCTTCAAGCGTTACCTCGAAAGCAGCGCGGACCTCTGGCAGATCGGCGACGCGCGGCTGAAGGACATGCCCGAACGGAAGAAGAACGACATGCTCGAATACGCCTTCGAGCGTTACTACCAGAAGACCGGCCTGATGGGTTCCGTGGCGTCCTGCGCCAAAATGGTCGAGGCGGTGGCGGCCATCGGGGTGGACGAGATCGCCTGCCTGATCGACTTCGGCCTGCCGGCCAACACGATCATGAGCGGGCTCGAACACCTCGACCGGCTGCGGCGTCGGGACTTCTAGCCATCGCCATCGCCGCGGGGCGGGCTAGGGGAGTTCAACCCGGAGTTGGTAGAACTGGCCGTCGCTGGCCGCGCCGGGCGAGAGTTGGTATTCGCGCACGGTTGCCGGCAGCGTCTGGGCGTCAGGGATCGGAATGAACCCGGCGCCTGCCTCGGGCGACTGCCACAGGCTGTAAACGCGGTTGGTGACCGTGTCCCAGCGGAGATTCAGCGTGCCCAGGTCGGCCGCGGGCCGCAGCTCCAGCCGCAGCCGGCTGGCGGGATCATTCGGATTGAGACCCGCGACGTAGGACTGCCAGCGGGGCAGGCCGTTGGCGCCGACTTCGAGAACGGCGGTCTCCACGTCGTTCGTGATGCCGTAGGCGGCCAGCCAGCGCAGCGGCGTGGGCTGATTGACGGTCAGTTGCTCGGCGAACACGGCCTCGACCGTGCGGTCGCCGGTCAGGGAAATGAGGACGGGGTTTTCGGTCGCAACGAGGTCCCCGCGCCAACCGGCAAACGTGAAGTAAGGGGCCGGGGTGGCGACCAGGGCGAATTCCAGGCCCACCGGTTAAGGACCGCTGTCCGGCGACACGGAACCCGCTCCGGCCGGCGTGACCTTTACGGTGAGGTGGGCCGTCGATTCCGCCCGAACCAAAAGGGTGACCTGATAAGCCGTGTCTCCGCGGCCCGTGGACAGATTCGTGAAACCCACCGTGGCGAAATGGGTGCCGGGAGGCAGTGCGGCGGCGGCCGGGGTCAGGACGAGCGTGAGCTTGGTTTCACCCGTGGGTGCCAAGGTTCCCGTGGCCGCGGACCAGGCGAGCCAAGCTACATCCGCGCTGACCGACCAGACGAGCGAACTCCCGCCCGAATTGGTGAGGCTGACGCTCCATTGGCCCGGCGTGAACGGTCCACCCACCGGACCGGCGGATTCAATCGGGTCCGGTCGAACGACGTCGAGCTGGCCGGTCGGCCAGTCCACCTTGTTGGCGATCACCGTGACCGTTGCCAGACCGGCCGACCGGACGTCGAACACGGCGGAACTCACCGTTTCATCGGCGTCCGCGGTGGCGCTGAGCGTGACCTTGGCCGGGGTGTTCCAGGTGTTCCGGCTGAAGCTGAGGGTGGCGCCGGATTTCACGGTCACCGATTCGTCGCCGCTCTGGCGTTGGACGGAAACCGTCACCGTGGTGGACGGCATTTCCGAAAGGCGCACCGTGAAGGAGCCTTCGCCGCCCTCCGGCACATCGAGCGCGACCGGTTCGACGACCAGCGCCAGGGTGCTGGACGGGATGTTCACCGCGAAGCTGCCGAGGGGCGTCGCGCTGACGCCGTTGTTGCCGGCGTCGGTCACCTCGTCTTCCGCGAGCTGGATTTCGTAGGTCCCGTTGTCGGCGGCGTCCCAGGTGCCTCCGGGAGCGGTGATCGAGTAGGTGGCAGTGATCGGGGTGCCGTCCGCGGGCAGATCGGCGCCGATGAATTCCACCGTGCCGACCAAGCCGTTCGGCCCGGTCACGGCCAGATCCGCGGCATCCAGGGAACTCAGCCGCACGGCCGTGGCGTCGGTGTAGGTGACGGAGCAGGGGTGGCTCGGCGAACCGCCCACGGTGAGCGGGGCCACGCTCAGGGACGCGACCGGGGCAAAGGTGTCGAGCGTGCCGTCGCCCAGCAGTTGCACGTCGTCCAGATTCCAGCCGAGGTCATTTTGGGAATTGTTGGAGCCCATGCCCCAGCGGAACCGGACGGTGGCGCTGCCGGCGAAGCCCGCGGGCAACGGGTATTGGACCTCCTGCCACGAGGTGTCGGCGATCCGCCGGGAACCGGTCCACAGTCGGGTCCACGACGTGCCGTTGGTGGACACCTCGACGAGGGCGGTATCGCCATTCTGCAGCCGCAGCCAGCGCCGGAAATGCAGGGTCAGGCTGGTGCTGCCGGCCGTGTTGATCGGCGGCGTGGTCGCGTAGCGGGTCGTCAGACGGTTGGGATAGTTGCCGCCGAGATTGTAGCCGAGGATGGTGGCGCCGGTGAACCCTCCGGCCGGTCCCGAGGCGCCGTAAGACGGAGCGCCCCAGGCCCAGTCACCTTCCAGCGTCCAGCCGGGATTGCTGTCCATGCTGGCGGCGAAGATCGCCGTGGGCACGGCGACCCGGAAAGTGCCCAGCGAGCCGGCCGCCGCGAAGGTCCCCAACGTGTCGCTGACCTGGCCGGCTTCGAGCCGGATTCCGTAGGTCCCGTTGTCGGCCGGCAACCAGGCAATCCCGTTGGGAGCGTCCACCGCGTAGGTCGCCGTGAGCGGCGTGCCGTCTCCGCTCGGGCTGACGCCGGTGAGCCGGGCGAGGCGATCGAACCCGTTCGGGCCGGTAATCCGGACATCGTTGCCGTCAAGCGTGGTCGCCTTCACGGCGAAGTCGTCGCTGTAGGTCACCGTGAACGAAAACGCGCCCACGCCGGTGGAAGAAAGATCGGTCGCGGTGAGCGCAGCGACCGGCGCGACCACCACGCCGTCGGGCGCGCTCACGAAGCCATCGAGAAAATACTGGCCGAGGCTTCCGTAGCCGGTGTAGCCGGTCGGACTGGTGCCCAGCGGGCTTCCGGCCGCGGCGTTGCGGACCTGCAGGAAGTAGCGGCCGGCCGCGAGGTTGGTGGCCAGCACGGCGCCGGTCTGGTCGGCGGGCTGGACCGTTTGCAGGACGGTTCCCGCGGAATCCAGCAACTGCAGTTGCACGTCCAGATTTCCGCCCCGCGTGCGTCCGGAAGGAACGATCCACGGAGTGACCGTGAACCTCACGGGCCCGGGGCCGGTGACAAAGGCGAAGGTGTCCAGATCGGTGGCCCGCTCGATCACGCCCTTGTTGTCGGGGTTCAGATTGGCGGGATCGTTGGCCGGGGTCGTGGCGACGACGTTGGTGCCGCCGGACAGGACCAGCGTGGTGGCGGCGGCCGTCGTGTTGCCGTGGTCGTCGGTGCGGTAAGTGAGCTTGCCGGCGATGAGCGACAGGTCGTCCTGCTGGTTGTTGGCCTGGTAGTATTCGCCCTTGCTCCACTGGCTCACATTGCGGTTGTAGCCGGTGCCCATGAGCGGTCCCCACGACGTTTCGCCGGCGCCGTGTCCGTTGTAATAGTCGGCGCCGGCGGTCGTGCCGTCGTGGCTGAGCCCCAGGTTGTGGCCGACCTCGTGGGCCACCGCCTCTGCGATGAACGATTCCTCATTGCTGAGGTTGTCATGGTAGATCCAGGCCGGCCGGTAGCGGGAGTAGGAAGTCGTGCCAAACACGTTCACGTAGGCGACGCCACCGGCGGTGGAGGACGGGTTGAGCGCCCCATTGGCATCCGTGTGGCGGGTGATCAGCGCTTGGGCGGTGCGGGCGCCAAAGCTGGCCGGGCGTTCGGTGGTGACGTCCACGTTGAACGGCGCGTAGTCCTCGGCGACCCGTTCCCAGACCCGCCGGATCGCGAGCTGCTCGGAATCGCTGAAGGTCGTCAGGTCGGCATCAACGCTGAACGCGGTGGCCGGAACCGAGGTTCGCCCCAGCGAGGTGTTCCATTCGGTGCCGGTCACCGTTTCGCCGGCGAAGTTGAGGAAGATGACATTGGGCGCACCCGGGCGGCTGTGGAAAACGAGGCCGGCGGGGAAGGGGCTGACCGCAACGGCGGCACCGGCGACTTCCGGCAGTTCCGTCTCCGCCGTCGACGCGACCGGCGGCGGAGCCGGATCCACGTAGAAGATTCCGCCGCTGGAGTCGTGCTGCAGCGTGCCGAGGTCATGTTCGCCGAAGTGGAAGCTTCGCAGCCATTCGACGGCCCGTTGGCGTCCGGAGGCCGGCAGGCGCTCCAGCTGCCGGCGAAACGGCCCGTCGGGAAGATCGGCGATCCCCCGCAGTGCGCCGGGCGGGAACTGCCGGACCGGGCGGAAGGCTTCCTGGGCGCGGACCGGGAGAAAGGCCAATGCCGCCGCGCACAGGGCGGCCCACCGGAATCGGCATGACGTGGAGGTGAACAAATCCATCGGTCGTGCGGGCAGAGTCAGCAGAAGTGTGGCCGGCGCCAAGGGGTCTGAAAGTCGCGGGAAACGGCGGCCGGACTGCAAGGGCTGGGGAATAATCCCCTCCGCTTGCCGCCCGCTTCCGTGCGCTGGGGGCCGGGCACCCTCCGGAGTTGGACGCGGGCGTTCACGGTGAGGGCGCCTGGAACAGCCGGTTCGGTTTCGACCATTTGATCCGGGTCACGAAGGTCGCGCCTTCCGCCCCGCGGGCCCTGCAATCCTTCATGAACATCCCTTCGGAAACCGTGACCCAGGATTCGTCCGCACTCACCGCGGCGGCACCGAAGTTGCCCAACTCGGCCTCCACCATGCGGTCGCCGGTCAGGGAAATGAGGACGGGGTTTTCGGTCGCAACGAGGTCCCCGCGCCAACCGGCAAACGTAAAGTAAGGGGCCGGGGTGGCGACCAGGGCGAATTCCAGGCCCACCGGGTAAGGGCCGCTGTCCGGCGACACGGAACCCGCTCCGGCCGGCGCAAGCTCAAGCGCGACTGGGGCATCCTGCATTGGCGCGGGCGGCGGCTGACCTTGGCGGAGGAGACCTTCGTGGGGCTCTGCAAGACGGCGGCGGATAATCGGCAGCTGACTCTGGAATAGCCACCCACCGTCATTGGGGTTCCGCTTCCGCCGGCACCCGTTCGGGGAACAGGTGTCGGAACTGGCGCTGTCCGTATGCCTCGGGCAGCGACCAGTTGTTGGCCGCCAGCCACACCGAATCCCCGCGTTCGTAGTGAACCTGCAGCGTCTCGCTGCCGCCGGGCCAGCGGCTTACGGCGTAGCTGCGGGCCACGGAGCCGAGGCCATGCAGTTCGGTTTCGAAAAAGGCCCGCGCGTGGCCCAGGAACAGTTCCGCCCGCTGGGCGCCCAGGATGATGCGGACCGCATCCTCGAACTGACTGGCCAGGGGTTCCAAGTCGGCGCGCAGCTCGGGCAACCGCGCAATAATGACACGGTTGGTGTCGCCCGGAACCGGCACCGGCCGGGGCGGTTCAAAACGCTCCACCTTCGCCGCCTCCACCGCCGCAATGCGATCCCACAGCAGTTCGAAGGCCTCGTTCACGGCGATCCGCTCGCCGTCGCTCAGCCCAAACACAACTGCCGCCTCGGCCGTCAGTTGGTCCTGCTCGAACAGCTCCACCTCAAAGTTCGCAAGCTGCTTCTTGGCGACATAGAAGTAGGGCCGCTGCGCCGGGAAGCGCCCTTCCACCAAGGGACCGGGCAGCACCTGGGGGGTCGGTTCGACCACCGGCGTCCGCAGCTCATCCCGCACCCGGTCGCGTTCCGTTTTCGCGTGAGCCACCGCCACGGTCAGCTCCGCCGTCTGGCCGGCTTCCTCCGCGGTGCTTTGCCGCAGGGCTTCAATTTCGGCATGCAGGGCCCGGACCACCAGGCGTTGCTGACGGAGTCCGGTTTGGCGGTTCATCCACACGACCGTGGCCGTGCCGAGCACGAGGCTGACGAACAGGATGCGATTCATGGCTGGACGGGGATGGAGTTGGTGCCGAGGCGAACGGCCGGACCGGCGGCCAGTTCGGCGATGAATTCGGGGCGGCCGGCGCGGGAGCCTGGCACTTCACCGTCCCAGCGCCACGCACCCAGCTGGTGACGCATGCGAATCAGAATCCACTGATCCTCGGGCCGGTCCCCTGTGCCCACGTCGCGACGGACCCCGAAGAGCCGGGCAAAGGCGCCAAACTCGTCGCACCGTTTCCCGAAGACGTCGCCCACCTGTTCCCAGAAGGCCGCCGTCGGCCCAGCGCCCATCCGATCTTCCAGGCCGGCGCGAAACGCGGCCCGCAGGGCGGCGGATTCCTCCGGCGCGAGCGCGGCAGTGACGCGCAGGTGCAGGTCGGGCTGGGGCCGGATGTGGCCGGTGGAAACGCCCGCCGGAATCTCCGTTACAAACTGGCTGCGGGCGCGGGCCTGGGTTTCATAGTCGCGGAAGAACTGCTCGCAGTAGGCGGTCACCGCCGCCTGCTGCCCGGCGTCCAGCCCGAGGACCTCCATCAGCAGGGCGGAAGGCGTTCCCTCCGGCGTGATCGGCGCGGCCGCCTCCCGCTCACTGCCCACGCTGGCTTCACTTTCCCATTCCCGGATCGCGACATTGGTGAGGATGGACTTGGGCAGCCGGGCAAATTCCTCGGCGTCATTCCAATGGTAGAGCTGAGCGTCATCCGCCCCGCCCCGGCTGGCCACCACGGCCGCGCCCAGGATCCGTTCACGTTCCGACTGCAGGCGGCTGCGGCGAAACTGGTCGGCTTGACGGCGCAGCGACGCATTGGTCGCGGCCGTGGCCGCCGCGTCGCCTTGCAGACGGCCCAGTTCCGCCATGAGTTCCCGCACCGTGGTGCGCGTGTCGACGGCCGCCTGATGCTGCACGGCCAGCGGCACCGCCGCCAAGACGGCGCAGACGACACCGGTTTGGAGTTTGGTCAGACCCATAAAGTGAGCCAGCAGCGCGGCGAAGCCACCGGCGGACACGACCGCAGTTCCGGCCGCGAACGAGGTCGCGGCGACCTGGGCCGCCAAGCCAACCGGAGCCGGCGTCACCGCGTGGGCTCCGATCGCGCCGGCGAGCGCCGCGGCCGTGGAGGTGATGCCCCGGCGGGCGAGCCCCGCCCGGAGCCGTTCCAGCGCCCGGCTGACGCGCTTCTGGGCGGTGTCATCGCTGACGCCGAGCGCGGCGCCCACCCGGCGGAAATCACCGCGCTCGAAGAACCGCAGCACGAGCGCATCGCGGTCAGCGGCGGCGAGTTCGTTCATGGCATCATCCAGCAGCGGGCCGATTTCCTCCCAGTCGGTTTCGTGGCCGGATTGTTCGATCAGTTGCATGAGAGCGGCGGCTTCCTCGCGGGCAACCCGGCGGCGGTTGGCCCGGATGGTTTCGGCGGCCTGGAAGCAGGTATGCCGATACAGCCAGCCTGCGAGGACGGTGTCGGCCGGAAGCGAGCGCGCCTGGCGGGCAAGATCGGTGAACACCGTCTGCGCGAGATCCTGGGCCAGGTGCCGGTCGCCATTGACCCGGCGGAGCGCCGTGGCATGGACGAGATCGAAATGCGCCGTCACCACGTTCCGGAAGGCGGCTTCGGAACCCGTCTCGGCGAACTCACGCAACTGGGTGGCGCTTTCGTGCATCACGTTCACTCCCTAGATGCCGCCGGCGACAGGAATCCGACAGGAAAACGATTTGCCCTCGCCGAACGAGCGGTGCCGGCCGGGATTGGACAGGGAAACCACCGCAGCTCCGCGAGGTTCGTGCGGCCCTTACTGATCGCATGATCCCAATACACCGCGCTGGACCAACGGGCGGCATGGCCGTCGAGGAACAGGAAGTTCGCGCCGGCGCCGTGAAGGTTGGTGTGCGTGAACGACCAGCCACCGACGCCGGGCAGGTTCTTCGTGTCGAACAGCCAGACCAGGGTGCTGGGCTGGCTCACCCCGCCCAGCGTCAGCAGCACGCCGCCAGGCACGGCCGTGGCGCGGGGGTGGAACCAGAGGAACTTGCCGTCGTCGTGCTTTAGCACGGTCTCGAGGGAAATCGTGAACGTCGGCGTGGTATCCGCCGGGAGGACTGTCGTGCAGGTGCCGAGCACGACGGCGAAAAGGAGAAGCAGCCGAAGCATCTCGGACAATCTGAGAGCCGCCGGCGGCAATTGGCAACGGCGCGCCCAGTTGCCGGAATGATTCCTCGCCGCCGGTCATCGCGGTTCCTACGGTCCCGAAATTCGCCCATGAACTTCCTCCGCCTGTTCCGGTTGCCGGTGGCCTTGCTCGCCGCGGCGTTCGTCGCCCAGGGCCTCACGCTCGACCTTCAGACCCGTGATCCGGCGACCGGCGTGATCCGCACGCAGACGGAGGAGGTGGACCCGCGCCACGTCGGCGTGATCGCGGTGGACGTGTGGAACTTCCACTGGTGCAAGACGGCCACGATGCGCGTGGACGCCTTCATCCCGCGCCTCAACCGCGCCCTCGACGCCGCGCGCGACCTCGGCATGACGGTGATGCTGTGTCCCAGCGACGTGGTGGACAACTATGTGGGCTATCCGCAGCGCGAAGCCGTCCTGGCCCTGCCGCCCGTCGCCGTGCCGAAGGTCGTGGACGTGCAGTGTCCCGAAGCGCCCGATGCCGGCGGCTGCGCCTGCGGCCGCGAACGCTGCGCCGTGAACTATGGCTGGGACGGCATGCACCCCGGCCTGCGGATCGGCGCCGCGGACCTCATGCCGGACACCCAGGCCGAGGTGTATGCGATCTGCCAGCAGCTCGGGCTCACCCACCTCATCTACGTGGGTTTTCACACGCAGGTCTGCCTGCTGGGCAAGCCGATGGGCTTGAAGGCCATGAAATCCGCCGGCCTCCGGTGCGTGCTCGCGCGGGACATGACCGACGCGCATCCCGGCTACGACCCGGCGCGGAGCTTCACACCCGACCTCAATACCGCGCAGGTCGTCGAGCACTTCGAGAAGTTCCTCGCCCCCACCATCAGTTTCCAGGCCGAGCTGACCAGGCTGGGCCGTTGGGACCGCGACGCCGTGGTGGACCCCGTGCGCGTGACGCCGTGGGGCACGACGCAGCGCCCGCACCTGTTCGAGGAGCCCGTCACCGTCACGCTCACGGCCCCGCTGCAACCGGGTGCGGAGATCCGCTACACGCTCGACGGCTCCGCGCCGACCGCCGCATCACCGCTCTACACCGAACCGCTCCGCGTCACGAACACCACGCACCTGCGCGCCGGCGCCTTCTGGGCAGGCCGGGCCGTGTGTCTGGAGTCCGAAGGCGTGTTCGAGCGCCTGCTGCCACGTCCGCCCGCGCCGGACGTCGCGCTGGGCGACCTGAAACCGCTCCGCAACGTCGGCTACGGCCACACCTACGGCGGACAAGTTCGTTACTCCGGCAACACGCAGGCACCGCAGAAGGACCGGTCCAATCTGGGCCAGGAACTCCGTGTGGACCGCACCACGTTCGCGCAGGGGCTCGGCGTCCACGCGCCGTGCGAACTCACCTACGAGGTGAAGCCCGAATACCGACGCTTCGTCGCGCTGGCCGGGGCCGACGAAAACCTGCTCGCCGTCAGCAACGGCTCGAACCTGGCGAAGTATCCCAGCGTCGTCTTCAAGGTCCTGCTCGACGGCCGCGAGGCCGCCCGCAGCCCGGTGATGCGCGTGCAGTTCCCCGCCTGGCGCTTCAACATGGAGATCCCGCCCGGCACCAAGCGGATCAGCCTCGTGACCATGGACGCCGGCGACGGCTCCCGCGAGGACTTCGCCGACTGGGTGAATGCGGGGTTTGTAGTCCAGAAATGAGCGCGGCATTTCGCCGTTGGCTCAATCGGAGACCACTGGGTGGATGGCGGACCGTTCTCTTCATGCTGGCCCCTGGATTCCCGTTCGGGGCAGCCTTAGTTCGTGCGGAGAAATCATACGAACTTCCGCTTTGCGCGAGGGCCAAAATGGGACAGGCACTGGGTGGTTCTCCTGATCATCTGCGCCCAGTTGAGCAACTTGGTAGCGGCGCAATCGACACTGCGTGACTCCGAATCGGCACCCTTCCTTGCTGGAGTTCCAATAGTCTATGGCACAGCTTCACTCGGTTTAAGCCCATCGGATTCTTCAGCTGACAGAAGCACGACGGCGGGCGGCGGGCGGATGGTCCGCGGGTTGCAGGCGCGTTCTGTCTCTAGAGGTGGAACGATTTTGGACTGGGCTCATGAATCTGAGAAGGTTTCGAGGCCGCGCGTCACCGGGAATTCCATACTCAGCAGCGAGCCAGCCCCGCTGGGAGATGAACGTGACCATCCGCTCGAACTGGTCGCCGGTCCGGAGCCGATTCAGGTTCTGCTGACAGGCGCAACCGTCGGAACCGACGAGCGGTGGGCGACCAATGGTTATCAACGGAGCGTCTGGTTGCGTTGGGTGGCGCCGGCCGATGGATATCTGTTTTTACGGGTGCGAGCGGACAACTCTCCGCCGATTGCGACAATCGTAGGTAACGAGGCGAAGTTCCCTTGGACCGCGGCGGTCGAATCTTCAGACGTTTACTGGTCTTCGAATTCAGTAACGGGACTTGTGGTCCCAGTCTCTGGACGAGTGCCTTATCTGATTTCCGTTTTGGCGCTCACGTCGGCCCAGGACAGTGTGCAGCTGGAAGCGGACTTTGCGGCCCTGCGATCGTCAGTGGCCCCCACCGCATGGTCCACGGTCCCAGGCACTCGGATCGTGGAAGCCCGGTTGGAATGGGACGCACATATTGATTCGACCTACGTTACGAATGTGACGTGGGAGCTTTGGATGGAATCAGCGTTGGGAGGGGTATCGAGCTGGTCCCGGGTGTTGTGGCCCCCAGGACAGGCTCCGCGGCTCACCCGTGATCTGGCGACGTGGCCCGCGGTGCCCAACGGTGTTTGGGAGCTTCGTGTGTCGCTGCAGACCACCACAGGTCGGAGTTGGTCCCTGCCGCCGGTCGCCCTGTGGCTACCGCCTTCGAACGACCTTTTCGCAAACGCCACGACCGTGTCGGCTGACAGATGGCCGTGGTCCAGTGGTCCAGTGATCCTTGCCGGCTCATCCGCTGAGCCTGACGAACCGTTTCTGCCCGAAGTGGCCTCCACCAACACTGTGTGGTGGAAATGGAAGCCGACGGAACCGGGAACCGTGATTGGGTTTGCAGACGGGTTCCCGCTGGCAGTGTTTTCGGGTGATTCGTTGGGACAACTCAGATTGCGTCAGTTCACCTACACGGCGCCGGTCGAGATCACGGTCGATGCAGGCGAGACGATTTACTTTCAGGTGAGCTATCTGATCTATCTGCGCAGTTCCTCCGTGAGCCTCACATTGGCCAAGAAAACTCCTGGCGATGATTTTGAAACTCGAATCCGGCTGCCCGAGGGTGCGACTACCATTGGCTCCGCGTCGGGATTGGCGGCAACACAGCAGGGAGAATCGGTGGAGTTACCACCAATGCCGTCTCCGGTTACGCCGGCAACGCGATGGTGGAGTTGGTTTCCTCCGGATGATGGCACGCTCGCAGTTTGGAATCCAAAGTCCGTCTTTCGGTCTGGCGCGGTCGGCCAGCCTAACTCTCGGACGACTCAGATTTTGTGGCGAGCATGGGAAGGGGAGAGTCTAGGTTCGTTGCAGCCGGCGAAGGAAGCGGTGGAGTTAGATGTGTATCAACGCCTGCAAGCCGGCATCTTTCGGGCACGCCGCCGCGTTCCCATCCAGCTTCAGGCAATCTTCCTGAATGGAGTTGGCGTAGGTGGATCGATCGATTTGGAGTTCATACCCGACCTGCCACTCGGACAGTTTCAACGGCCGGTGATCATGGCAGACTATTTTGGCCAATTGCTTTTCCTTCCAGTTGCGGGTGCCTCTGGTGAGTCCCTGCGCGTCGAATCGACCGAGGATTTAGGCAGTTGGCGGTTTCTGATCCAGCGGCAGTTTTCCGCCACTGAAACCCGTTGGCTCGGGCCGTTCCGCATGGATTCAAGCCGCCTCTATTTTCGAGTCATTCGGGAATAGAACCAACTGGTTGATCGGTTCCGGAGGCACCGTGAGCCTTTTGTGAACCCCAGCATCCAACGCCGCGACTACAAAGGGCGGCTGGCGAGTTGCTCCCCGCGTCTCACCGGCGACACAACGCCTCCACCGCCGCCTGCTGGAAGGCGCGGCGGACGTCGCTGGCGTCGCTGTTGGGGAAGTTGGAGCGCTGGACCATCAGCACGTAGGCGACGCCCTTCACGGGGTCGATCCATGCCTGCGTGCCCCAGGCGCCGCCGTGGCCTAACGTGCCGGGGGACAGCATCGCGGGCACGCCTTCGTGCGGCGTCTTGAGGACGCAGGTGCCGAGGCCCCAGCCGTAGTTCAGGCCGCGCTGGCCGTAGGTGGCGTTCTGGAAAAAGCCCACGGGCATCGCGTCGGGCGTTTGCGGCATGGAGAGGAGCTTTAACGCTTCGGCGCTCAGGTAGCGGCGACCCTTGAACTTCCCGCCGCCGAGCAGCATCTGGCAGAAGCGGCCGTAGTCCTCGGCGGTGGAGTAGAGTCCGCCGTTGCCCTGCGGCGGGCGGTCGCGCGGGCCGAATTCCGGACGCGGCGGCACGGCTTCGAGCGCGCCAGTGTCCTTGTTCTTGGCGTAGGCGGTCACCAGCCGGGCACGTTCGGCGTCGCCGAGGTAGAACGTGGTGCTCTTCATGCCCAGGGGCCGGAACAGGCGTTTCTGAAGGAAGGCGTCGAAGGTCATCCCGCTGACCACCTCGACGATGCGGCCGGCGGCATTGATGCCGCTCTGGCAGTAACTCCACTTCGAACCGGGCTCAAACTGCATTGGCGCGGCGAGCCAGAGGGGGACGAGGTCGGCGAGGGTTTTGGCGTCGCGCGCGGCCGGGCCGCTGGCTTCGCCGAGGCCGGAGGTATGCGTGAGGATTTGGACGAGGGTGAGGTTGGCGGGCTGGCCGGAGGGCGTCTTCAGGTTCGCGAATTCGGGCAGATACTTCGCGACGGGATCGTGGACGTTGAGCTTGCCCTCATCCTGGAGCATGAGGACGGCGGTGGCGGTGACCGGCTTGGTCATCGAGGCGATCCAGAAGACGGTGTCGGCCCGCATGGGCTTCTGGGCGGCGACATCGGCGAGGCCGGTGGTCTCGAGGTGCAGGACCTTGTTCTTTGTGGCGACGAGCGTGACCGCGCCGGCGACTTCGTTTTTCGCGACCATCTCCTGCATGGCCGCGCCGACACCCGGGAGTTTCGGCGGGGCGGCAAAGGTCGTGGCGGCCAGCAGGACGGAGAGGGGCAGGGCTATCCGGGCGGGAATCATGCGGGCAACCATCCGGGAGTTGCCGGTGGCGAGTCAATGCGCCGGGCGGCGGAGCGGATTGCTCGGGCGCATACCGTGGGGGAAGCGGGAGTCGGCTTGGCTTCGGCAGGTTGGTAGCCTAACCGTCTCCCCATGACGGCGCTGGAACAACGCATTCACGGACAGTTGGTTTGCCTGGAGGAGACGGTGGCGGCGATGGCCACGGCGAATCCGAAGCCGAGCATCGTGCCGGTGCTGGCTGAACTGGGCCGGCTGACCGCCGAGCTGCCGCCTGGAACCGATCCGCGGCTGCTTCACTACCTCCACAAGCATTCGTTCGAGAAGGCGCGCCTGTTTCTGGAAGGGCGGGATGCGGAAAACGCGGTCGGCAACTGCCACGGGCATGTGGACGGAGACGGACGGCCGCTACGGATCTGAGGGCGGAGGCGATTGCCGCTTTTCGCCCGGCCGACGAATGCCCGAAGAATGAAAACGGGCGGGTGACGCACTGCGTTCACCCGCCCGGAGCTGCGACCGGTTCACGGCCGTTGCGGATTTCACACCATCGCGGCGCGGACCCATGAAACCAGTCCTTCCCAGGCGAGCAGGAACTGGATGCCGGAGTAGGCGAGCCAGCCGAGGGCGGCCAGGCCAGCGGCCATCAGCGACCAGGTGAGCGCGCGTTCGGCCACGGCATCGCGGGTTTCGGCCATCGTCACGCGCCAGAGGCTTTCGGAGGGTGCGGGGACCGGCGTGGGGGCGGAGCGGCGGACCCGGATCTTGGCGCCGAGTTCCCGGGGTGTTGCCAGGAGGCCGGCGGTCGTGGTGCGGGGGGCGGGCACCGTGTCCATCATCTGCGGCAGCACATTCAGTTTCGCGTTCATCATCGTTGTCACGGCAGGTGTTACGCGGCAGGGCAGGGGAAAGTTTCAGAAAACTTTTGGGCGGTCGTTTTGGGCGGCCGGGCGCCGCATTGCATCGCGTTCTGTGCGGCCTAGTCTGCGGGTGTGCCGAACGCGTCCGTTCCCATCCAGAGTTCGTGGGCCGTGGTCCAGGATCACACGCGGGTCTTCCAGGACCTGATCTACGTGTATCCGGTGATCTCGCGCCGTTCGCGGGGGCTTTCAATCGGCGTGAACCTCAACCCGGACAAGCGCTGCAACTTCGATTGCGTCTATTGCGAAGTGGACCGCCGCACGCCGGGACGCGCGGAATCGGTCCATCTGGACCAACTGCGGGCGGAACTGTCCTGGCTGATCCGCTATGCGCAGGACGGCGGGTTGGCGACGCAGCCGAAGTTCGACCAGGTGCCCGAGCTGACGCGCGTCGTGCGGGACATCGCGTTCAGCGGCGACGGGGAGCCGACGATGGTGCCGAACTTCGACGCGTGCGTGCAGGCGGTGACCGGAGTGATGGACGAACTCGGCTTGGACGACGCGAAACTGGTGCTCATCACCGACTCCGCCGGCCTCGACAAGGGAACCGTGAAACGCGGACTGGAGCTCATGTCCGCGCGGAAGGGCGAATTCTGGTGCAAGCTGGACGCCGGCACCGAGCCCTACTACCGGCTCGTGAACCGCTCCGCGGTCCGCTTCGAGCGAATCCTGGCGAACCTGCGCGAGACGGCCCAATCGCATCCGATCGTCATCCAGAGCCTCTTTTTGCGGGTCCACGGCGAACCGATGCCCGCGGCCGAACTCAACGCCTACTGCGATCGCCTGAACGAGATCGTCCAAGCCGGCGGCCGGATCCGTGAGGTCCATGCCTACACGATTGCGAGGCCGACGCCGGAACCCTGGGCGACCAAGCTGACCGCGGCGGAGCTCAAGGCGATTGCGGACGCCATTCGGGAGCGAACCGGACTGCCAGTGGAGGTGTTCGATTGAATCCCGCCGGTGGGGCGAATCCGCGGAAAGCCCGGCGGGAACGCATCGTCCGAAAGGCGGATTCGGCCTTCGGGCATCCGCCGGAGACGATCCGGTTCTGGTCCGCCGGCGTGCGTGCGGCCCTGAAGGCGGGCGCACAAACGCCGTTCTACCTGTTCAGCCCGCAGCCGGTGGCGGCGGCCCTGCAACGGCTGGAAGCGGAATCCTTCGGCCGGCCGGCCGTGCACTGGCTTTCCACGAAAACGCAGCCCCTGCCGGAATTGCTCCGTTGGTGGCGGGCTCAGGGGCGGCCGGCCGAAGTGGTCAGCGAAGCGGAACTGAAGCTGGCCAAGGCGGCCGGATTTGACGTGGAAACGCTGCTGGTGAACGGGCCGGCGAAACACCGCTGGCTGGCGCGTCATTCGGAGCCCGGGTTGCGGGTGAACTTCGATTCCGCCCGGGAACTTCGCGAACTGCTGTCGCTGGCCTGCCGGGACCGCTGGCGGGTTGGCCTGCGCCTGTGCACCACCGAGGAATTTGACCCGGAGACGCCCGCGTTTCCCACCCAGTTTGGGTTCACGCCGGACGAGGCACGGTCCGCCGTGCGTGTGCTCCGGCGGGCGGGCCTGCCGGTGGAGACGCTGCATTTTCATCTGCGCACCAACGTGGCCGCGCCGGACTGTTACGCCCGGGCCCTGAACGACGTGGCGGCCTTTGCCGCCGAGGCCGGACTGACGCCGAAGCACTTGGACATCGGGGGCGGACTTCCGCCGGCGCATGTGCTGAGCCGGGCGGGCAAACGTCTGGATGCGGGCATTTCCGTCCGCTCCCTCGCATTGGCGGTCCGGCAGGCGCTGAAGCGGCTGCCGTCGGTGGAGCAGGTCTGGCTGGAGAACGGCCGATTTGTCAGCGCGGGTTCGGGCGTGCTGGCGGTCCAAGTTCTCGATGTGAAGGAACGGCGTGGGCTTCGGCAGCTCATCTGCGATGGCGGCCGGACGTTGAACGCGCTGGTTTCGGTCTGGGAACAGCACGAACTCCGGCCGCTGCGGGAGACGGCCGGTCCGGAAACGCTCACGGCGGTGCACGGCCCGACCTGCATGGCGTTCGACCAACTTGCCCGCAAGCCATTGCCCCGGGCCATCCGGCCGGGCGATGTGTTGATGTGGTTCGATGCCGGTGCCTACCATCTGCCGTGGGAAACCCGCTTTTCCCATGGGCTGGCCGAAATCTGGTGGCAGGACAACGGCCGGCCGCGGTGCGTGCGGCCGGCCGGCTGAATCACTCGCGCTCCAGAACGGCGACGAAGGCGCCATCCACGCCGTCGCGGAACGGCGCCAGCTGGCGATCCGCGCGGCACTGGAACTGGGGATGACTCTCCAGGAACCGGCCGATCACGGCGGCATTTTCCTCGGGCTCAAGACTGCACGTCGAATACACGAGGCGGCCGGCCGGCTTGAGCAGTTGGGACGCCCCTTCCAGCAGCTGGAGCTGCTGGTCGGCGAGCCGGGTAATTTCGTCCGGCTGTAGCCGCCAACGGGCTTCCAGGCGCCGCCGGAACACACCGGTGTTGGAGCAGGGAGCATCGACCAACACGCGGTCGTAGCGGCCTTTTTCCCGCAGCAGGCTGGGGGCCACGTTGGTCGCGGTGATGATGGAGCAGCCGAGCCGCGAGGCGTTCTCCTGGACCAGCCGGAGCCGCTCCAGCGAGGGGTCGTGGGCGATGATGGTGCCCTGGTTTTCCATGCGCTGGGCAATATAGGTGGTTTTGCCGCCGGGAGCCGCGCACAGGTCGAGCACCGTTTCGCCGGGCTGCGGGTCGAGGTGTTGGACCGCCAGCAGCGTGCTCGGGTCCTGAACGTAGAAGCCGCCCCGGGTGAACGAGCGCAGGCCGGCCAGCGGCGGATGCGACGGGAGCGAATACATGAGGCCTTCGGGAATCCAGTCGCGGCTGAGCGGTTCGGAGCGGACCCCTTCGTCCTGCCAGAGTTCGAACACCTTTTCGGCGGCGAGGCGGCGGGGCGCGAGGCGCGCGAAGGTGTCTGGCGGGGTGTTGTTCCAGTCGAGCAGCGCCCGGGTGGCGGGTTCACCGAACTGGCCGATCCACCGTTCGACGAGCCAGTGGGGATGCGACCAGGCGGTGGCCGGATCGCGTTGCTGGAGTTCCTCGAACTGCTTGCCGATCTGCTCGCGATCACGGCTGGCGCCGCGCAGGACCGCGTTCGTGAACTTGCTGAGGCCCTCGCCGCCAAACCGCTTGGCCAGTTCGACGGCATCGTTGATGACCGCGTAGGCCGGCACCCGGTCGAGCCAAAAAAGCTGATAAAAGCCGAGGCGGAGAATCGTCTGGGCGAGGGGCTTTTGCGGGCGGCCTTCAGTGCGGGCCGCGATCATCCAGTCGAGAGTGCCTTTCCAGCGGATCACCCCGAAAACCAGCTCCTGAACGAGCCTTCGGTCCTCCGGGCGGAGGTCCTGGACGAAGCGGTCGCGTTCGAGCCTGTGCTCGATGAAGTCGCCCGGGGAGTCGGCGTCGCGCAGGAGGCGCACTGCAATTTGTCGTGGTGCGGAAACCATGAAGTCCGCATACTGCCCGCCATTCAATTCGCAGTCATCTTTTTGAACGTATGAAAGAGGAAATGGAGCAGTTGGTCGCCGCCGGAAAGATCCAAGCCCGCCACGTGGGGGCGCTGACCGCCTTGCTCGAAGCCGGTTTCTGCCAGCACAAGAGCTGGGGATTTGGTAAAGTGAAGACCCTGGACGGCATCGCCGGACGGCTGCTGATTGATTTCCAGACGAAGGCCGGGCACGGCATGGACCTCGCGTTCGCCGCGGAAACCCTCAAGGCCATCAGCAAGGACCACATCCTGGCCCGCAAGGCCACGGACCTGAAGGGATTGCAGCAAATGGCGGCGCTCCACCACCTCGACGTGGTCAAGCTGGTCCTCGACAGCAATGGCGGTCGGGCAACGGTCACCAACATCCAGGAAACGCTGAAGGACGTCATTCCCAGCGATTGGAAGAAGTGGTGGGAAGTGGCCCGGGCGGAGATGAAGAAAGACGGGCATTTCCAGATTCCCGCGAAGAAGACGGATCCGATCATTTACCAGTCGGAGCAGACCGAGCTGGGCGATCGCCTGCTGGGCGAATTCCGCGCGGCCAAGGGCCTGAAGGCGCGGGTGGCGGTCGTTTCCGAGATCATCAAGAGCTTTGAGGACTTTTCCAAACGCGAGGCCATTCCGGAGATCATCCAGCAGCTGAACGCCGACATCACCAGCCACGCCGCGACCCGCGAATCGGAAGCGCTCGAAGGGATTTTCGTCCGCGACGAACTTCGCCAGCTGGCCAGCCTTGGTTCGGTCGAGGGCGAGCTGACCTCCCGCGACATCTGGACCCGCACGGCGAAAGTGAAGGGCATCTTCGAGGAGCTGCCGGCGGCCAAGCATCGCCGCGCGCTCGAGTCGTTCCGCGACGCCATGCCGGACTGGGCCGCCCAGATCGTGCTGATGCTCAACGAGCAGCTGCAGGCAAAACTGGTGGGTGAATGCGCCCGGCTGCTCCTCACGGAGAAGCGCGGTCAGCTGCTCAAGGACACCGTGCAACGTCTGGTCAGCCAGCATTCGGCAAGCAGCGAGCTGCTTCTCTGGCTGGGCAAGGAACGCACCGACTACTTCGCGGACATTCTGGGGCCGGAAGTTTTCCGCGCCATGCTGACGGCGATCGAACGCGACCAGTTCCTCGAAAAGAAGAGCAACCGGCTGCGCGACTACGTGCTCGAAGACCTCGAATTGCTGCCGGAACTCATTGAGTCGGCCGACATCGAGGTGGTGCGCGACCTGACCCGGTCGCTCCAGTTGAGCC
This sequence comes from uncultured Verrucomicrobiota bacterium, assembly GCA_903910585.1. GTDB lineage: Bacteria > Verrucomicrobiota > Verrucomicrobiia > Limisphaerales > UBA9464 > CAIWAH01. Next base: position 15,896 of record CAIWAH010000249.1, on the reverse strand, counting down.
CGAGCTTCGATGACATGGACAAGCGTTCCCTGCTGGCCCGGATCGTGAAGGCCTATCCGGCCATCCAGGACATGATCACCGGGACCAGCGATCACGGCCGCGAGGACAAGACCATCCAGACGAGCTGGAAGAGCATCGAGCGGCGCAAGGCGGAATACGACGAGCTCTGTAACATCAAGATTCCCGCGAACATCAAGGACATCGCCTTGGCCCGCAGCTACGGCGACCTGCGCGAGAACGCGGAATACAAGTTTGCCAAGGAACAGCAGAAGATCCTGAACCGCCGGAAGCACGAGCTCGAGCTGCAGCAGGCGCGCGCCCGCGGCACCGATTTTGCCAACGTCAGCACCGACACCGTCAACGCAGGCACCTCGGTGTCATTCACCGACTTGGGCACCAATCAGTCCGAGACCCTCCACATCCTCGGTGCGTGGGACGGGAACGACGAGCGCAACGTCATCAGCTACCTCTCGCCGGTGGGCCAGGCACTCCTCGGAAAATCGGCAGGGGCCGAGGTTTCGATCGGCGAGGGCACCCATCAGCGCCGCATCCGCATTGATGCCATCGCCGCCGCCGACGTGGCGTCTTTGACGGCCTGACAATTGGGCGATTTGAAAAGGGGCGGGGCCGGCGGTGGACACCGCGGTCCCGCCCTTCATCTTTGCAGCCATGACCGAAGCCAAGTTCAGTCACTTGCGCGAGTTGCTGCGGAGCTACGGCTCCTGCGTGGTGGCCTACTCCGGCGGGGTGGATTCGGTCTTCTTGGCCAAGGTGGCCCACGACGTCCTCGGGGCGAGTGCGCTGGCCGCGATTGCCGATTCCCCCAGCCTGCCGCGGCAGGAGCTGGCGGAGGCGCTGGCCTTGGGCGAACGATTTGGATTTCCGGTCCGGGTGGTCCGCACGGCAGAGTTCAGCGATGACCGGTATCTGGCCAATCCGCTGAACCGTTGCTACTTCTGCAAACATGCCTTGTTTACCGAGCTGACTCCGCTCGCACGGGCCGAGGGATTCGCGGTGCTGGCTTACGGGGAAAACGCCTCCGATGTGGGTGACCATCGGCCGGGGGCGCAAGCGGCGACCGAGTTTGCGGTGCGCGCGCCTCTCAAGGAGGCGGGACTGACCAAGGCCGAGATTCGGGAACTAAGTGGGCGCCTGGGGCTGCCGACGGCGGACAAACCCCAGATGGCGTGCCTCAGTTCCCGGGTGCCGCCCGGCGAACGGGTCACGCCGGAAAAGCTGGCGATGATTGAAGCCGCGGAGCTCCACCTGCGCTCACTCGGGCTTTTTGACGTGCGCGTCCGGCATCACGAATCGGCGGCGGGTGCGTTGGCACGGATCGAGCTGGGTGCCCGCGAGGTGGATCGAATGCTGGACCCGAATATGCGCCAATCCGTTGCCTCCCGCCTCCAAGCGATCGGCTACGGACATGTGACCCTTGATCTTTTGGGTTACCGGCGGGGCGCCAACAACGGCACCGCGGCGCCAATACCGTTTCGGGAGCCCGGCACCGTTCATTGAGGCGGCAGCGTCAGCCGATACTCCGGTGACCAGTCGCTGCTGGCCACCTTTCCGGGCAGGCTTGGGTAAAGATAATCGAACCGGTAACGATACAGTATGGTGTGTCGATCGGCCGCAATGGGGACCCGGCCCTCGAAGCGGTTTTCGGTTTGGGGCACCCGTTGCAAGGGGTAAAACTGCTGATCAATCACGACGTAGGCCCGGACCTCCGCGTTATTGGCGCCGGTGCGACGGGTTTGCCATTCCACCTCGAAAGGATAGTCCTGAGTGACAGATCGCGGCGCCGAAGCAGGAGTCAGGTTGACGTAGTGCGGGGCGCAACCGGCCCACAGTCCGGCCAACAGGAGGGCGAGGGCTGATTTTGGTCCTTTCATTGCGCCAAGGTCGGACGTGGAGCCGCCGGTTCAAGCGGGACCTCGGGGATTTCACCAAATAGAGTTCTCAATTTGGCAAAGAAGTATGGTGTTTCTTGGAGACGAAGCGAGTAAACTGTCTTTGTGCGCTATCGGTCCTCGTTGCCCGGTGGCGGCAGATTCAATTCAAAGTATGACAATTTCAGCGGTTAGTCCGGCTTCGAAGGAAGCAAACGAGAATCAACGGTTTCGCGCGCTGGCGGCCCCGTTTGAGAAAGCCTCGGTTCCGACGGCGGTTTGGCAGATTTTCAACACGGTCGGTTCGTTCGCCCTGATTTGGTTGGCGACGTATTTCACCCGGAACATCTCGTGGTGGCTGACGGTGCCGCTGGCGATGCTGAACGGCCTGTTCTTGGTCCGGATCTTCATCATCTTCCACGATTGCGGTCACGGATCGTTCCTTGTTTCCAAGAAGGCCAACACGGTGGTGGGCTTCATCACCGGTCTGCTGACGTTCACGCCCTACCACCACTGGCGGTGGGAACATTCCGTGCACCACGCCACTTCCGGCAACCTGGATGCGCGCGGCATCGGCGACATCTGGACCATGACGGTGGACGAGTATCTCGCGGCGACGCCCGGGCGGAAGCTGTGCTATCGCTTGGCCCGTAATCCGTTCATTCTGTTCGGCTTGGGGCCGCTTTTTCTGTTCGTCATCTGGCATCGGGTGCCGGCCGCCAAAGCAAAACCGCGTGAACGCCGGGAAGTTCACCTGATGTCGGTGGCGGTGGCGCTGATGGCCTTCGGCATGAGCCAGATCTTCGGCTGGCGCGATTACCTGATCATTCAGTCGATCATCCTGCTGGTGGGCGGCTTTGCCGGTCTGTGGATGTTCTACGTCCAGCATCAGTTTGAGGATGTGTATTGGGAAAAGGATGCGACGTGGAGCCATACCGAGGCCGCCTTGGCCGGCAGCTCGTTCTACAAGTTGCCCCGGATCCTGCAGTGGTTTTCCGGCAACATTGGCTTTCACCACATTCACCACCTGAACTCGCGCATCCCGAACTACAATCTGGAGAAGGCTTATCTGTCCTGCCCTGAGTTCCAAAACGTCCAGCCGATCACCCTCTGGAGCTCCCTGAAGACGCTCCGGTTACGCCTGTGGGACACCCGCACGCGACGGATGATTGGCTTCCGAGAATTGAGCCAATACCAGGCGGCCTGAGATTTGGTGCCTGGCTGAGCGACTTCCCGGCTTCCTAAAGGCGGGGTCCCTGCCGCACCGTTGCCCCCCGTGCGCGAATGGTGGCAGCAATTCTCCGAGCGGGCCGAAACTTGGCTCCTCGACGTGATCTTCCAGCACCGGCCCGGCCGCAAGGCTGCGCTGGTGCGGTTCCTCCTGCTCTGCCTGTCGAAGGTATTTGCCGGTGCGGTGAAGCTGCGCCGGTTCCTTTACAATGTCCGCATCCTTCGTGATGCCACGCTCGGAGTTCAGGTAATCGCAGTCGGCAACCTGACTGTCGGGGGAACCGGCAAGACTCCGGTCGTCGAGAAGTTTGCCCGGGCGCTTCAGGATGCGGGCCGAAAGGTGGCCATCCTTTCGCGCGGATACCGGTCGCGACCGAAACCGCTCGGCCAACGGCTGGCGGACAAGTTCCTGTTGCGGGAAGACACCACCCCACCCCGGGTGGTCAGTGATGGCCGCTCGCTGCTGTTGGATTCCGAAACGGCGGGTGACGAGCCCTACATGCTCGCCAGCAACCTCAAGGATGTGGTGGTGCTGGTGGACAAGGACCGGGTCAAAGCCGGGAGATATGCAGTCGAGCATTTCGGTTGTGACACCCTCCTGCTCGACGATGGCTTCCAATATTGGAAATTGGCTGGCCGCCGGACCGACGTGGTGCTGGTGGATGCCCAGCAGCCCTTCGGCAACGAGCACCTTCTTCCCCGGGGAACTTTGCGGGAGCCTCCCAGCCACGTGGCTAGGGCGAGCGTGATTTTCCTCACCAAAGTGGACCGGACGTCGGAGGCGCGCAGTCAGGAGATTGACCGCTTGCGGGATCGCCTTGTGCGCCTGAATCGGAAGGCTGAAATCGTTGAATGCCAGCATCATCCGCTTTATTTCGAGGATGTCTTCACGGGGGAAACCCACGGCTTGGAATTGCTGCGAGGCCGGAAGGTGGCGAGCCTGAGCGGCATCGCCCAGCCGGAGAGTTTTGAGGCGAAACTGACTGAGATCGGTGCCCAAATTGTTTTGGCCCGGCGCTTTGCCGACCATCACCGGTTTACACAACAGGAAGTGCTGGATGCCATCAATCGCGGCAAGAAACGGGGCGCCGAAATGCTCCTGACGACCCAGAAGGATGCCGTTCGCTTTCCGAAGCTCGATCGCCGGGACCTGCCGATCTACTTCATGCGGGTGGAAATCAAGATCACCGCCGGCGCGGCCGGTTTTGACGATGCAGTCCGAAAGATCTGCTTCCGTTAAATGAACAACCCGTGATGCCGCCGGAGGCTCCACGGGTTGGAACTATCGAAGTGTTTGCGGTGAACTCTATTTGGCTCCCTGATCAATCCAGGCGCGAACCAACCCGATCTGCTCCTTGGTCAGCGGTTCGCCCTTGCCTTCGGGAGGCATGGCCTCGTCTTCGGTCAGGCGGGCGACGGAATGAACCAAGGTGCTTTTGGCACTGTTGCCCTTGACCACGTTGGGGCCGTTCTCGCCGCCCTTGAGGGTGGCTTCCAGGCTGTCCACGCGCAGATCCCCCTTTTTCTTCTCCGGTCCGTGGCACTTGAAGCAGGACTTCTCGAAGATCGGCTTGATATCCTTGTCGAAGGTTACGCCAGCTTGGGATGCGGCGGGAGGGAGTTTGGACACATCCACGTCGGCGGCATACGCGGCGGCTCCGAAGACGACCAAAGAGGTGGCAAGTAGTTGGAGTTTCATGGCGGATATTTTCGGCAGGAACGCTCGCGAATGACGGCTCAACGGTCAAAACATTCGGAGTTTCTAACGCGGCCCGGATTTACGCGGGCGTTACAAATCGGACCTTCGAAGCCATCACCGGCTTACGTTGGGACCGCAAAAATTTTCGGCGTTGCAGGAAGCTGTGGCACCAAGACTGCTTGGTTTCGCTACCACCTTCTGGCACCGCGGAACGGTCAAGCGGAGCAAAGTGGCGAAAAGGTGAACTTTACGTGACGGGTTCGGCAGGCTTCATTGCGGCCCGCAAATCTCGATAACGACATGGCTGACGACAAAATGCAGCTTCAGCGTTGGGAGCTGAAATACGTGATCCCAGAGGAGCTGGCCTTGGCAGTGCGGGAGTTTGTCCGCTCGTATCTCGAACTGGATGAGTATGGGGCGAAGCGGGATGACCTGTCCTACACCATCCACAACTTGTATCTGGATTCCAGCCAGCTGGCGATCTACTGGGGCACCATCAATGGAAACAAGAACCGCTACAAACTGCGGCTCCGCTTCTACGAGGACAATCCGTCTGCCCCGGTCTATTTCGAGATCAAGCGCCGGATGAACGAGGCCATCCTGAAACAACGAGGCGGAGTAAAGCGGGCAGCGGTGGAGGCGGTGCTGGCCGGACACTTGCCTGGGCCTTCGGAAATGGTCTCCGGCGATGGACGCCAATTGGTTGCGATCCAACGATTTGTCGAACTCATGATGCACGACCGGGCGATGCCGATCGCGCACGTCCGCTATGACCGGGAGGCGTGGATCAGCCCCACGGACAACTCCGTCCGGGTCACGATGGACCGGAACGTTTACATTTCGCCGGAATTCGTCGCCCGATTCAGCGAGCAGATGGACGATCCCTATTGCGTCTTCGGCCGATTGGTCATCCTCGAACTCAAGTTTACCGGCCGTTTCCCCGACTGGTTCAAGGAGATGGTCCGGATTTTCAATCTCCGCCAAGGCTCGGCGTCAAAATACGCCGACGGCATCGCGCGGAAGGGCGAGTTGGCGTTCTATCCGGGAGGCGCTGAAGCGTTGATGGGCGGAGGCTTCGGGGGAGCGTCGGAGCGCAAGGCGGAACGCATGGCCAGACTCGACAACTTGCTTTCAAAGGCGGCATAACCCGCAATCGGCGATGGGAAACTGGATACTAAGAGGCGATTTTGGCACGGCTCCGGATGATCTCCGGGGAATGCTTCTGGGCCTGATGCTCGCCTTCCTCTGCGGCCACGTCGTGGCGTGGGTCTATATGGCCTGCCACAACGGGCTCAGCTATTCGCGCTCCTTCGTCAACTCGCTGATCGTCCTCTGCGTCATCGTGGCCGTGGTCATGATGGTGATGGCGAACAACTTGCTGATAGCCTTTGGCCTGATGGCTGTGTTCGCGATCGTCCGTTTCCGGAACATTCTCCGCGATACCCTCGATACCACCTACATCCTTGCTTCAATCACCATGGGAATGGCCTGTGGGACAAAGAAATACAGCACGGCGGTGGTGGGGACAGCGTTGTTTTCGCTCCTGATGCTTTATCTGTTTTGGACCCAATTCGGGAGCCGGCACCGATTTGACCTGATTCTCAATCTGCACTGGGGCAGGCCGCTGCCGGAGCTGCGGGATCTGCTCCAATTGCTCGATCGTCACGCGCGAACTTCGCAGGTCGCCAGCCAACGCTCAGCCGCGGGGGCGGAGGGCACCGACCTGAGCTATCGGCTTCTGTTGCGTGATTCCGGCAGGATTGACGAGCTCATTTCCGAACTGAAGTCGTTCCCGGGTGTCAGTCGCGTTACTAGCATCAAGGCTGAGGAAGAATCAGAGGTTTGATCCATGGACAATCAGGAAAGGCTTCCCCGCATCCCCAGTCCGCCTGGAACCGCATTCCGGGAGTTTCGGGTCCGCTTTCTGCCCGCCATCGCTTTTGCTGCGGTGCTGTCGGGCACGGTGGTGACTTGGCAGAGCTATGTGGCGCCCTCGAACTGGGTGGGTGAGGTCGAGACCGTGAGGTCCGTGGTATCCAGTTCGCAGCCCGGACGCTTGGCGGAGTTGGCCGTGGGGCACCTCCAGCAGGTGGCGGCTGGGGACGTGCTGGCCCGCGTTCTGGCGGCCGATGCCGAGCTCGTTGATGCTCAGGTTTCACTGACGCGGGCGCGAATGATGTTTCTTCGGGAAGGCGTGGATGCCCGGGTCCGCCAACAGAACAACCGGGTGAACTTCACCCAGCTGAAGCTGGACTGGCTGGACCAAAAGGTGGAATTGGCGTCCCAGCGTGCCCGGTTAAACCAACTTGAGGCGGAAGTTGTGCGGGCAAAGAAGGCCATTGACGGGGTTAGCATCGGAGGGGCTCCCGCGACTCCGTTCGGCAGCGTCGCCGACCTTCAATTGGCGGAAGCGAACTACGCGGCAGCGTTGGCGGAGACGAGCGAACGGGAAAAGCTCGTCCAGGAAATCGAGGCCACGATGGGGCAGCTGGCGCCTGACGAAATCAAACTGAACGAAGACATTCCCCAAGCTCTCCGCTCGGCGGTGGCGGTTCAGGAGCAGGAGCTCAAGATGCTGGAGGCCCGGCTGGCTCCGGTGGCCCTTCTGGCGCCGATTGACGGCGTAGTTTCGGTGGTTCACCGGCGGGGCGGCGAGAACGTCCTCGCTGGCGAACCGATTGTTACGATCAGTGCGTTGCGGGGAGATAGGGTCGTGGCTTTCCTGAGGCAGCCCCTGAACGAAGAGCCGACGACCAATACCGTGGTGGAGGTTCGCTCCCGTTCATTGAACCGAACGTTCGGCCAGGGGCGTGTCGTGGCAATCGGGTCGCAGATGGAGCCGATTCTCCCTGAGCTGTTACCGGGAAAATCGACACCAAATGTCTTGGAATACGGCCTGCCAGTGCTGGTCAGTCTGCCTCCGGAAGTCACTGCCCGCCCGGGCGAAATCGTCGATCTTCGCCCTGTTGCTGACTGAATTTTGCAGCGGCCGTTCGGCCGCGTGTGCGCTGCACGAAACGGTGCTGCTCCCAACGGTTTCGGCCAAAATGAGTCTTGCCGGCTGTCTCGGTCACGCGCCATAAAACCGGCGTCATCTTTAACCACTGAAAATTCTATGGCCGACATCGCCAATCGCTACGAACAGAACGTCACCGGCAAGTTTTTTGTCGATAACCAGTGCATTGATTGCGACCTGTGCCGCGAGACCGCTCCCAACAATTTTACTCGCTGGGAAGATGGCGGCTACAGCTACGTGAAAAAGCAGCCGGAAACTCCCGAAGAAGAAGCTCAGTGCAAGGAAGCCATGGAAGGATGTCCGGTCGAAGCGATCGGCAATTTCGGCGCCTGAACAGTTGAGAGCCATTTCTGAGAGGTTCGCGCCCGCCCATCGGCGGGCGTTTTCGCTTTCAGGAGGCGTGTTCTGGGCTTTCAGCCTCCGGTCGAATTGGCCCGTCACAAACTCAACGTGGACGGGTTCGAATTCCGGGTCCTGCAATTGAGGCAGAGCTGACCCGAGGATGCATCGCCAACGCGCGGAACGGCCGGAGGGACCCGTTCTGGCCCGGTTGGCGTCAACTCCACTGAACGCCATTGTTCGCGGTCCTCGTCAGGCCGTGAACAGAATTAAGCTCTGATCCGCAGATGCCCCAATTCCAACTGCGGCCAATTTGCCCCGTGAACCATCGTGGGACTTCCCTCCAGTTGGAGTGTGCTGACGCCCGAGAAGGACCTGTATTTCCGTGGGGGCCACGATTTCAACGTCCGTGGCCCCATTAATCGGTTTTGCGAGGTGCAGGACCGGCTGCGAGAACTGCCGCCAGTCCTCCTGATCGGAAACGCAAAATCGAGCGGGCCTGCCACCGGTGCGCCAGCGGACTCTTAACGCAGCCACCAGCATGGGGGATCTCTTTTCGAGACAACCGAATGTTTCGCAACCGGAGAAACAGACTCGCGAGCGTAGTCGTCCGGGATTCAGCACGTGAATTGCCTCTTGGGACACTCCGGGAGCGTTCAATTCACAGCTCGAGGCAATATCCTCAACCACGGTTTGCAAGTCCGTCTCGGAGACGAATTGGTGACGTTGCGTGGTGTGATTACGGCAGGGCACACACATCGAGTAACGGCTGTCAACACTCATATGGCGTCATTGTCAAAACAATCCAGCGACTCGCGGCGGGCCGCCGCTTCCGAAACCGCGGCCAAGCTGAATTTTGGGGCCGATTCCCCAAAACACCGGTGTGGAGTTGCGGATGTCGACAATCACCTCAGGGCGGATGGTTTCCAGATACGCCGAGCCAAGCGCTAGGGCGGGGCGAATCGTGCGGCCAAGGCCCCTCAGAGGCCATCCGCATAGAAACTTCGCCCGACTTCGGAGGCCGCCTCAAAAAGTGTCAAAAAGTTATTGCACGAAGGAGTGAGCACCACCATTCTCCGCGCTCCGTTTTGCCGGTGGTCAGAATCAGTTTCGATCAATGAATTGGCGACGCGGAAGAAGCACGTAGGCAACAACATTAACCGTGAAGACGTTCAGGCCGTTAACACCTTCGCAACGATACGCGACTGTTCAGGATTTTTCCGACATCACCAAGAGTCGGCCCGAAAAGTCGCTGACGTATCGTAAGCGCGGAACCGGCGGCCGCAACAACCACGGCCGAGTGACGGTGCGTGCTCGTGGTGGTGGTCATGCCCGCCGAATCCGGCAGATTGACTGGCTTAGGAAGCGTGCAGATGCAGCCAGGGTGGTTGCAATCGAATACGATCCCAATAGGAGCGCCCGTATCGCGCTGATTGAATATTCCTGCGGTGAGAAAGCCTACATCGTCGCTCCGGAAGGCTTGTCTGTTGGGGTTCAAATCTGCTCCGGGAAAGATGCTTCACCGTCGGTTGGGAATGCACTTCCGCTGAACCGGGTGCCGGTTGGGACTGATGTTCATTGCATCGAAATGATTCCGGGGCGGGGCGCTCAAATGGTCCGCTCTGCAGGTGGGTTTGCGACTTTGATGGCGGTCGATGGTGGCTATGCGCAGTTGCGCTTGCCATCCGGAGAAATCCGGAAGGTTCATGCGAATTGCTTGGCGACAATCGGCAAGGTGGGTAACGCGCAGTGGGAAAACTTGGTCCTTGGAAAGGCTGGGCGTGCGCGTTGGATGGGAATACGTCCCCTCACTCGCGGTATGGCTCGAAACCCGGTGGACCACCCAAATGGTGGCGGCCAGGGGAAATCGAAGGGTGGTGGCGGTCGCCAGCATCTGATGTCGCCATGGGGTAAGCTGGCCAAGGGGCAGAAGACCCGCAAACGGCATAAACTTTCTGACAAGTTCATCGTGGTTCGCCGGAACGGAAAACCGCTAAAAGCGAAGTAAAATATGGGTCGATCACTCAAGAAGGGTCCATTCGTGGATCCGAGTTTGCTGGAAAAAATCGAGCGACTGAAGGCTGCGAAAAACAAGCAGCCGATCAAGACTTGGTCCCGCCGTTCAACCATTACCCCGGACTTCGTCGGGTTGACCTTCAATGTGCACAACGGGAAAGTCTTCAACGCCGTTTTCGTGACCGAAAACATGGTTGGTCACAAGCTTGGGGAGTTTTCTTTCACCCGCACGTTCAAAAAGCATGGCGCCCACACTGCCAAGGCTGAAGCCAAGTAGGATCAAATGAAGGTTCAAGCGATCAAGCGCCGGTTCAGGATGTCACCACAAAAAGTTCGCGAAGTGGTGAGGCAGATTCAGGGGCTAAATGCGGTGGAGGCCCTTAACATATTGCAGTTCATTCCGAGAAAATCGGCGAAGGCGGTTGCGCAGACATTGAGGTCGGCGATTGCCAATGCGGAAAACAATCATGGTTTGAAGGGCGACACCCTGATTGTCGAGCGCGCCGCTGCGGAGACCGCGGGCAGCATCAAGCGTTTCGTTCCCAAAGCCCGCGGGTCGGCTGGCCCGATTCTTAAGCGCAGCTGCCACATCCGGATCATCCTGTCGTCTGCTCCCGCCAACTAATCTAGATTCTTCCTTATGGGGCAAAAAACAAATCCGATCGGCCTCCGCATCCCGTTGACCAAGGACTGGCGATCGAAGTGGTTTTCAGGCAAGAAAGATTTCGCTAAGCTGCTGAAGGAGGACCGCCTCATTCGGCAGACACTTCAAAAGAAATTAGAAGGGGCATCGGTTCCAAGGATTAACATTGAACGGGCGGCTAGCCGATGCCGGGTGACCATTTTCACTGCCCGTCCAGGGGTTGTGATTGGCCGTAAGGGTGCTGAGATTGACAAGATTAAGGAGGACCTTTCCCGCCTCACTGGCAAGGAAATCTACGTTGACATTCAAGAAATCAAGCAGGCGGAAACTGACGCTCAACTGGTTGCAGAGAACGTAGCCTTGCAGTTGGAGCGTCGGATCTCGTTTCGCAGGGCTATGAAGAAGTCCGTCCAAACCGCAATGGATTTCGGAGTTGATGGAATCAAAATCCGCTGTGCTGGGCGATTGGGCGGCGCCGAGCTCGCGAGGGTCGAAATTTACCACCAGGGAAGGGTTCCACTCCACACTCTCCGGGCAAATCTTGACTATGGCTTTGCGGAAGCGAAGACGGTCTACGGCAAACTGGGTGTGAAATGCTGGATTTGTAAAGGTGAACTCAAGAGGAGTGAACCGGTGGCTTCCAAGGTGCAGGAAACCGTCAATTCCTAATAAGGCTTTAATATGTTAATGCCGTCACGGGTCAAGTATCGCAAAATGCAACGCGGAAGCCGCTGTGGGTTGGCCACCCGTGGCCAGGCGGTTGCGTTCGGCGAATATGGGCTGCAGGCTCTGGAGCGATGCTGGCTCGACACGAAGCAGATTGAGGCGGCCCGTGTGGCCATCACCCGCTACATGAAGCGGCGTGGCAAGGTGTGGATTCGGATCTTTCCGGACAAGAGTTTTACGAAAAAGCCGTTGGAAGTCCGAATGGGTACTGGCAAAGGTGGCGTTGAATCGTGGGTCGCTGTGATCCGTCCGGCAAACATTCTCTTTGAAGTAGATGGGGTCAGCGAAGCGGTTGCCAAGGAGGCCATGCGATTGGCCGCCAGCAAACTGTGTATCCGGACCCGTTTCGTGGTGAGGCACAAATTAGCATAACAGTTTGATATGGCGGCAGAATTTAACAAACAAATCAGCGAGCTTTCGGATTCTGAGTTGGCTTTGAAGGCCAATGAGCTGCGCCGGCAGCTGTTCGACGCCCGCCTTCAGAAATCCACCTCACGGTTGGAGAAGACACACGTCATCGGGGAAATCAAAAAGAACATCGCCCGCTGCGAGACGCGCCGGTCACAGCTCCATGGCAAGACTTCGGCAAAAAACTAAGGATATGGGAACTTCTGTGAGCTGCTCTGAAAACATGCCGGAAAGGGTCGGGCGTGTAGTATCCGACCGGATGGAAAAGACGTTGGTCGTTCAGGTTGAACGTCGCTATCGGCATCCGCAACTGAAAAAGGTTGTGACGCGGTCGAAGAAATTCTATGCCCACGACGAAAGCGGCGCCGCTGCTGAGGGGGATTTGGTGTTGATCCGGCAGTCCCGACCGCTCTCCAAGCTAAAACGATGGACGTTGGTCAAGGTGATGGAAAATCGGAAGTCGGAGAACTGAACAGAATACTTATATGCTTCAGATAAGGTCTAGTTTGGATGTCGCCGACAACACCGGGGCCAAGTTGGCTTGGGCGATTGGTGTGATCGGGCGGAACCAGCGGTATGCCGCGGTAGGAGACGTAATCAAGGTTCACATCAAGGAAGCCGCTCCTGACGGAACCGTCAAGAAGGGGGAGGTTCAGTCGGCTGTAATCGTCAGGACCAAGAGGCCAATTCGACGTGCGGATGGCTCATTGCTGAGGTTCGACCGCAATGCGTGCGTGATAATTGACAAGGAGAACAATCCGAAAGGCACCCGGATCTTTGGTCCGGTCGCACGCGAGCTGCGGGAAAAGAAGTTCATGAAAATCATTTCACTGGCACCCGAAGTTCTATGAAGATACAGCCAGAGCAAAAGTCATTTCACGTCAAGACAGGTGACGAAGTAGTGGTGATCTCCGGCGGTGCCCGAGGTCGCAGGTGCAAGATTACAAGGGTGAATCGAAAAAAATTGCTCGTCTACGTCGAGGGCATCGATTCTAGGGCCAAAGGTGAAGATGATGGCTCCAAGGCGTTGCGGGAAAAGGGGGCGACGGCACACGAGTTGGACCGGTTCCGACTTGTAAAACCCCAGTTGCACCATGTCCGTAAGAACCAAGAGAACCCAAATGGCGCACTGTTGTGGCTGGAAGGACCGATTCACATTTCCAATGTGATGAAAGCTTCCGAATATGATCGGCGAAGGGCCGGCAACTAATAGTAGTGAAATCCGATGAAGCCTAGACTTTACCAGAAATACAAAGACGAAGTTGCTCCCTCGTTGGCGGCGGAACTTGGTTGTTCCAATAAACATCAAGTGCCTCGGGTGCTGAAGATCACCTTGAACATGGGCGTCCGCTCTGACGCTGAAAAGGGTGCGATTGAGGAAGCGGTCAAGGAATTGGCGGCAATTGCCGGACAGAAGCCGGTGATTACAAAGGCCAAGCAGAGCATCGCCAATTTCAAGCTGCGAAAGGGGATGCCCGTTGGTTGCAAGGTTACGCTCCGGAAAGACCGGATGTATGAGTTCCTTGACCGCCTCATTACCTGTTCGCTTCCCCGCATTCGGGACTTCCGCGGGATCTCGCCGCGCAAATTCGACGGGCGCGGAGCATACTCGATTGGGTTTCCGGATCAGTCAATATTCCCGGAGATTGAACTCGACAAGGTTAAGCGCCAGCAGGGTTTGGATGTTACCATCGTAACGTCGGCTAGGGAAAACAAAGGGGCCTTGGCGCTGCTTAAGGCCCTCGGAATGCCGTTCTCGAAGTAATAATCTTATGGCAAAGAAAGCTTGGCTGGAACGCAACAAGCGCAGGTCTGAACTCGTCGCCAAATTCGCGGCGAAACGCGCCGAACTTAAGGCGAAGGGTGACTACGCTTCACTGGCGAAATTGCCCAGGAATTCAAGCTCGGTCCGATTGGTAAACCGGTGTCTCCTAAGCGGGCGTAGGCGCGGTTTCCTCCGGAAGTATGGTGTATCCCGATTGACTTTCAGGGAGGCGGCAATGGCAGGGCTAATTCCCGGCGTAATCAAGGCCAGTTGGTAGGTCGGCAGCAGTATAGCAAACATATGCACGATCCAGTAGCAGATTTGGTTGTCACCATCAGGAATGGTGCCGCGGCGTTTCATCCCAAGGTGTGCCTGTTTCATTCCAAACTAAAAGAGGCTGTCGTCGCCGTTCTTAAGTCGGAGGGTTACGTTTCATCATACGAGGTGTCCGGTGAAAAGATTAAGAAGCTCACGATTCACCTGAAATATGCTGGCAAGGGAAGCGCCATCACGGAGATTCGTCAGGTGAGCAAACCAGGCCTGAGACGCTACTCCGCAGCATCGGAGATTCCAAAGGTTCTAGGTGGAATGGGTGTCACCGTGATTTCGACCCCCAAAGGGGTGATGAGCGGTGTGAGCGCCCAGAAGGCCAATCTGGGGGGCGAAATTGTCTGTTCTGTTTGGTGATTAGATTTTATGTCACGAGTTGGAAAACAGCCGATTACGGTCCCATCCGGCGTTAAGCTCTCGATCGCCGGGATGGAAGTCAGTGGTGAGGGTCCAAAGGGGCGGTTGAAGCTCGGGCTTCCCGCCAATACGACTGCTTCGCTGAGCGGAAACACCTTGTTGGTGGCTAGGGCCGATGACTCGAGCCGGTCCAAAGCGATGCATGGACTGGCGAGGTCACTCCTCAACAACATGGTTGTCGGGCTCAGCACAGGATTTTCAAAAAGGCTCGAAATCCAAGGCGTGGGGTTCAAAGCCTCTGTTTCGGGTGAGACGGTGATCATGAATTTGGGGTTCAGTCATCCAATCAATTACCCAATTCCTGCCGGAATCAAAGTAAAGGTTGAGGAGGGGACAAAAATCCTGATTGAGGGACCTGACCGGCAACTGGTTGGAATGGTTGCTGCCGAATTGAGATCGTATTATCCCCCGGAACCGTATAAGGGTAAGGGGGTCAGATACAGCGACGAGAAGGTCAAACGCAAGGAAGGAAAGACTGTGCAATAAGGGTCGACTCTATGACACCGCAGAGAAGCAAGAAGTTGGCCAACGCCCGGCACCGTCGGGTAAGGCAGAAGGTGGTCGGCAGCCGGCAGACGCCCCGGATGAGTGTAAAGTTTTCCGGTCGAAACATCTACGTTCAGTTCGTGGACGATTTGGAGGGGAAGACCGTTGCGCATGCAAATTCCCTCTCATTGGAGTCCGCACAACGCAAGGCAAACGCTGCCGCTGCGGTGGTCGTCGGCCAGATGGCCGCCAATGCGGCGAAAGCTGTAGGAATATCGAAGGTGGTATTCGACCGTGGTGGAGCAAGATACCACGGAAAGGTT
The DNA here is from genome assembly GCA_903910585.1 of uncultured Verrucomicrobiota bacterium. GTDB lineage: Bacteria > Verrucomicrobiota > Verrucomicrobiia > Limisphaerales > UBA9464 > CAIWAH01. The sequence continues at coordinate 609 of CAIWAH010000249.1, read as the reverse complement.
CGCGCCTTGGCGGATGCTGCAAGAAACAGCGGATTAATCTTTTAACACTTGAGGTAGAACGTGTCTGACGAAGCAAATATTTCAAAGCCAGCAGAGGGCCAGCCGGCACCTCCGGTAGAACAACGCTCATTCCAGCGCGGTGGCCGGGGAGAAGGCCGGGGTGGTCGACCCGGCGGCCGTCGTCGAGATTCCCGGGAGTCCTCGGATGACAAGTCCGACGGTTTGTCAGAGAGGACGGTATTCATAAATCGGTCATCCAAAGTGGTCAAAGGCGGTCGTCGTTTCAGCTTCAGTGCCTTGATTGTGGTTGGAGATCGGGCTGGAAAAGTTGGGATTGGGTTGGGGAAGGGTGGCGAGGTAAGCGATGCCATCAAAAAGGGGGGTGAAAAGGCGAAGAGTCACTTGGAGTCCGTTTCGCTCTCGAACTCGACAATCCCCCACGAGGTACTTTCGGAGTTCGATGGCGCCAAGATTCTCCTGAAGCCTGCGGCTCCCGGGACTGGTCTGATTTGCGGTAAGACCGTAAGGGCTGTGGTTGAGGCAGCAGGTGTCCGCGACATTTTGTCAAAGTCCCTCGGATCGAAGAATCCCGCCAATGTGGCCAAGGCG
>CAIWAH010000248.1 GCA_903910585.1 uncultured Verrucomicrobiota bacterium | reverse complement strand
CCCGCCGCCTCAAGATCCCCGTCGTGGCCATCGTGGACACGAACAGCGATCCCGATCTCGTGAACTATCCGATCGTCGGCAACGACGACGCCATCCGCTCGATCCGGTTGCTGCTGCAGGCCGTGGTCGAGGCGATCAATCAGGGCAAGGCCGAGGCCGATTCCCGCAAGTCCCGCCGGATCAACGCCCCCGAGGAAGCCGCCGCCCCGGCGCCGGCCCCCGCCGCCGAAGCCGCTCCGGCCCCGGCCGCCTGAACCGATTCGCCGCGGGCAACACCGCGGCGAACCCATTTTCCATCCATTCGCGAATACCATGGCTGAAATCACTCCCGCACTCGTCGGCCAGCTCCGCGCCATGACCGGCGCTGGGCTCATGGCCTGCAAGAAGGCCCTTGATGAAACCCAGGGCGACCTGAACGGCGCCGTTGACCTGCTCCGCAAGCAGGGCGCGGCCGCGGCCGTCAAGAAGGCCGACCGCGCCGCCAACGAAGGCCTGATCGGCCAGGCCGTCGTCAATGGCGGCAAAGTTGGCGCCCTCATCGAGGTGAACTGCGAAACCGACTTCGTCGCCCGCAACGACGGCTTCAAGGCCTTCGTCGCCGAACTCGCCGCCAAGGTCGCGAGCTCGCCCGGTGCCGACCTCGAGGCGGACCGCGTCGCGGCCGTCGCCAAGATCGGCGAAAACATCCAAGTCCGCCGTTCCCAGCGTCTCGAAGTCGCCGGCGTCGGCGCCGTCGCGGCCTACATCCACACCGGCGGCAAGGTCGGTGTGCTCGTCGAGATCGGCGCCACCAAGGACGAGACCGTCGCCCACGACGACTTCAAGCAGCTCCTCCGCGACGTGACCCTGCAGATCGCGGCCGCGAGCCCGGTCGCGGTCGGACGCAGCGAAGTTCCGCAGGCCGTCATCGACAAGGAACGCGAGATCGCAGCCCAGTCGGACGCCCTCAAGGGCAAGCCGGCCGCGGCGATGGAAGGCATCCTCAAGGGCAAGCTGAACAAGTATTTCGAGACGAACTGCCTGCTCGAACAGGGCTTCGTCAAGAATCCGGACCTGAAGGTCGAGGCGCACGTCGCGTCCGTCGGCAAGGCGTTGGGCGACACCATCACGGTCCGCCGCTTCCTGCGTTTCCAGGTCGGCGAAGCGCTCTGAGCGCGTTCCCAGCTGATTTCGCAACGGCGGCCTTCGGGCCGCCGTTTTTGCTTTTCCGCGTTTCCGCCGCCTGGTGGAAGCGGCTGACCTCCCTTCAGCCACCGGGGTTGACCGGCATCCGTCGCCGGAAGTTTGAAAAGGTTTCTGGTAACCGTCCCGACCTCAACGGCGTTAACTTCGGATTGGCAATCGGGTGAACCAGCTCCGCCGACCTCCGAAATGAAGAAGTCCACCTCCGTTCTAATCACTCTGCTCTCGGTTGTTATCGCATTGATCTCCCTGCGCTACTTTGTGGCACCGGACACGGTCCCGTTGCTGAAGCTGAAAAGCCCCGGGCTATACCGCACGGCGTTGCTGATCCATGCCGGTGCAGCCTTGGTGGCGCTGGCAGTGGGACCGTTACAGTTTTCTGTGCGTTTGCGCCAGCGTTCCCCGCTGGCGCATCGGCGACTGGGCTATGTCTATTTTGCAGGCGTGTTCATTGGCGGAGGCGTAGGCCTGTTTTCAGCCACGGGCGCGGAAGGCGGCCTCTCGTCCCGCACAGGCTTTTTCCTGCTTGGCCTGTGCTGGGTGGCCAGCGCGTGGATAGCCCTGAGCGCCATTCGTCGGGGGGACGTGGCGGCGCACCGCGATTGGATGATCAGAAACTTTGCCCTCACTTTTGCCGCCGTGACCCTGCGGCTGAGGCTGCCCACGCTGATGGCCGCCGGTGCCTCTTTCCATGACGCCTACCGCACCGTCGCCTGGCTGTGCTGGGTGCCCAACGCCATCGTGGGCGAAATGATTCTCCGCGGTCGCACTTCCACCGGTCGTCCACAGGAGCGCACACGAGAACCGATTGAGAATCGATCAACGCGATCACAACCATGAACCACGCCGCGAAACTTCCGTCCTTCCACCTCTATTTGCTCCGCCGATCCTTTCCGCACGTCGCCGGTTGGCTGAACGCCGTGCTCATAGTTGGCTTCGGCCTTTGGTGCTCCGGGTGTGCGGCTCCATGGGCGTCATCGGATGATTCAACGAGAACACCTATCGCCAAGTCTGAGGAAGCCTTCGGCCCGGCGCCACGTCCTGGCCCCTCGGTCCAATGGTGGCTCTCGTCGGAGGACGGCCAGGCCCGGCTATCGCCGCAGCCTAACATGCAGTTTCAGCCGGGCATTGTTCGGGGACGGCACGTCATCAAGGTGAATGACGCCGCCGCCTATCAGACGGTGCTGGGCTTGGGCAGCTCGCTGGAACAAAGCACTTGTTACAACGTCAGCCTCCTGCCGGAGTCCGGTCGGGAACGGGTAATCGAAAGCCTCGTCCATCCGGAACGCGGCATCGGCATGAACCTCATGCGCCTGTGCATCGGCACCTCGGATTTCGCGCCCGGCCCGTTCTACACCTACAACGACCTTCCGGCCGGACAGGAGGATCCACGCTTGGAACATTTTTCGATCGAGCGCGACCGGGAGTATGTCCTGCCCGTCATCAAGGCCGCCCAGCGGATCAATCCCCAACTCCGCTTTTTCGCCTCACCCTGGACGCCTCCGCCGTGGATGAAGACCAACGGCCGCTATGGCGGTGGCCGGCTTCGCCGCGAGTGTTACCCCTATTTCGCCGAATACCTCGTCCGCTTCATCGAGGCCTACCGGCGCGAGGGCATCGAGATTCACGCCCTGACAGTGCAGAACGAACCCGAGTTCGGCCCCGAGCCGTATCCGAGCTGCCTCTGGACCGCGACGGAGCAGCGGGACTTCATTCGCGATCATCTCGGTCCGTTGTTCCGCGCGCGCGGGATCACCACGGCGATCTGGGTGTTCGACCACAACTTCAACCACCCGGGGTTTCCCGCGACGATCCTGCGCGATCCGCAGGCGGCCCGGTTCGTGGACGGCAGCGCCTTTCATCTTTACGAAGGCCGGCCCGAAGCCATGTCCAGACTGCATCGCGAGTTTCCGGACAAACCCATCTACTTCACCGAAGGCTCCGTTTACGGCGCCCAAGGCGCCGCCGAGATTATCTCCTATTTCCGCAACTGGGCGCGCAGCTACAACGCCTGGGTCACCATGATCGATCATCAAGGAAAGCCCAACGTCTCGGGCTTTCACGATTGCGATCCCACCATCATTGTCCTCCACCGCGACACGCTCGCGACCGAATACCGCGCGGACTACTACCTCTACGGCCAGTTCATGAAGTTCATCCAGCGCGGCGCGCGGCGCATTGCCGCGACTGCACCCCGTGGCGGACCCGCCAATGTGGCCTTCCAGAACCCGGACGGCAGTCTGGTGCTGGTCGCGGCCAATCCGCAGGGCAAGCCGGCCGCTCTTGCCATCGCGTGGCGCGGCCAAACCGTATCCACCGTGCTGGGTGCTAAGTCGGTCGCTACCCTGCGCTGGTCTCCCCAATGACACCGATCCTTTTCAATCCATGACCTCCCAACCCTCCCAGGCAACCTCCCTCCCGAAGCTCCATCTCCGTTATCTTCTGCGGACGCCGTGCTCACGGCGGGTAGTTCCCCTTTGCGCTGCTCTGGGGTCCCTGATAGCCATGAGCACTGACGCCGCTTCGCTGTCGTTGGACGGCGTCCAGGTGGTGCCGCATATCCAGTCAACGGAGATGAAGTATCGCAAAGAACCCGACTTCAGCCTGGGTGCGCGAGTGGAAGTATTCCTGCGCAATGCGTCGGAGGAAACTTTGGTTCTCCCGCCCTCAGCCGACATTCGAGCGCGGGGGCGGACGCCCGAGGAGTTGCTTCAGGCGGACGAATGGGCCTGGCATGACCTTCCCAGCGCCTGGACGAACCACACGCTGCGCCTGCCGCCCGGAGCCATGACGGTCTGGAGCTGGAACGGCAAACGGGCGAACTGGGGCACCAACACCCAGGCGGAGCTGACCCTCGACCTGCCCGAGGCGAGTTCCACCGGCCGGATTCCGGTGCGGATTGATGCCCCTGCCGCGTGGCTCTCGGCCGTCACGTTTCTCGGCGCGGGCACCGGCGTTCAACCTGATTCCCTGATCTTCCACGTGGTCAACCGCACCTCAGGTCCGCTGCGCGTTGCGGCTTGCCGTCTCTGGCTACCGGAGAACAACGCCACCTGGCGCGCACTCCTGCCCCAGCAATGGATCAGCAATCGCCTCGAACGCTTCCCCGCCAGCGGCGTGATTCCGGCAAACGATCGCGGCGGTGCACGCGTGGCCACCGGGCCATTGCCGCTGACCTATGCGGCGATTGAGGTTCGGTTCACCGACGTCAGCGGAACAGCGGTCACGGTGTGGGCCCACCAGCGGATCAAGCGCGAGAGTTTCGACATCAGCGGCGGCTGGGTGGCGGAAGGCCTGGGCTCCGGGAACTCCCTGCACGCGGAACGCTACCTGCAAACGCTCGCCCGGATGCACGTCAATGCGGGCATGCACCAGCATGTGCCGGGCTATTCGGATTCGCCGCTTTATGCGCGTTATCCGCTCAAATACATGAACCGGCTGCAACCGTTCGAGCAATACGACACGGACGCAGTGCTGCCCCGGATTCACGCCGTCGAGTTCCTCGGCGAACCGCAATACGGCGGCGGCAAACCCGTGTCGCCGCAGGCATGCTGGAACGCATTCGCCCCCTATGCCGCCACCCGCCTGCCGACCTCGGTCACCCACAGCGAGGAACGGCTGTGGCGCTTCTACGCCGGCATCTCCGACTACCCGCACTACGACGCCTACCGTGTCACCGCGCCGTCGCCCGACGCGTGGAGCCAGTATGACCGCTGGGACGGTCAACGAATCCGCTGGGGCGCCCCGCTAGAAACCATCGGCGAGATGTCCCGCTCCCTGCGCGAACTCAACCGGCCCCGGCCGGTGGCCTATTGGTCCCAGGGCCCGCATCACGATTGGAACGGCTACGGCGGCCGGAAGCGGGGCTCGCCCACGCCGGACGAATTGCGGCAGCAGGCGTATCACGCCCTCGCGAGCCGCATCACGTCGCTCTACTGGTTCAACCTCAGCCTGCGCTCCCTGGTGACCTTTCCGGACCTGATTGAGCCGCTGACCCGCGTGGGCCGCGAAATCCGGATGCTCGACGATTATTACCTCGAAGGGGACGCCACCAGCCACGAACGCGTGCTGCGCGCCGGCAAACCGGACTGGGATCTGGACGTGGTGGCCGGGCCGCGCGGCGCGCTCCTGTTCGCGCTGGATCTGGCCTACCAGCCTGATCCGCAGGAGCGCGTCTTCAAGTTCGGGCCGCCGCGTCCATGCGAATTCCGCTTTCCGCTTCCCGCCTACCTCCAGGCTCCCGCCGAGTTGTTCCGCGTGGATGCCGACGGGGTGGCTTCCGTGGATCATTCCGTGGCGGCGGGCAGCGTGACCGTCCGCGACCAGGCCAGCCGCGTTGCAATATATGTCGTGGCGGCGGCCGCCGGTGAACGGGCGCGCCTTGAGGCCCGACGGCAGGAACTCCTCCGCGCCGAAAACGCGCTGGGCTTCGATCCGGGCCAACAGCCCGCGGATCTGGCGGCGTTGCGAGAGCTGCTGGCCGCAAAGAAACGGTAGTGCCCCTTCCCTCGTGAACGAACACCGCATGAACACGTTTCCCGATTGCTCCCCTGCCCGCACCCGGACCGCCTCCGTCAACGCTGCCCGGTTGCTGTGGGTGTTGCTATGGCTGATCGCCATTCCCGCTGACACACTTCGGTCCGCCGAGGCGCCGTGGTTCACTCGGGCTTTGGTCGGCATGGAGGTCGGGCCGACCGGCGCGCAGTTCGCCGGTGGTCAGCACGCGCCCGACTACGCCCGCAACTTCAACGGCGCGGAGGTCGTCCGCCGCTGTGTGGCCGCCAAAGCGGAATATCTCGTGCTGTGGGTGCGCGACGGCGAATTCACCTTCCACGACTCGAAGTTGGTGCCGAAGCCGGCTGGCTTGGGCGACCGCGATGTGCTGCGTGAAGCGATGGACGAGGCCCGCAAACATTCCTTGCCCATCATCGCCTACTGCCAGCTCCAGTATCCGGCCCACGAGCTGCGCCAGCATCCGGAATGGAAGATGCGCCAAGCCGACGGCAAGCCCGTGGATCATCTCGTCTGCTTCAATTCGCCCTACACCAATGCGGTCACCGCCCTGCTGACCGAGATGCTGGGTTACGGCATCGCCGGGTTTCATCTCGACATGGTGGACCAGGGGTTCGGTCCGCCGCATGGCTGCTGGTGCGACCATTGCCAGCAGCGGTTCCAGGCTGAACACGGGCGGCCCCTGCCCAAAGGAGTGAACTGGGGCGACGAGGACTGGGACCGGATGATGCAGTTCCGTTACGCCACGAGCGACCGCTTCGAGAAACTGCTGACCGACCACGTCCGCCGCCTCGCTCCGCGCGCCACGGTGGATTTCAACTACCACGGCAATCCGCCCTTCTCCTGGGAAGTGGGCCAGACGCCCGTAAGGCACGCCGGCAACGGCGATTTCGTCACGGGCGAAGCAGGGCTCTGGGCCTTTGGCGCGCTGTCAGCCAGCTTCAACGCGGAATGGTATCGCGCCGCCACCCCGGGCAAGCCCTTCCAGGTCGCCGTGCAACGCGGCGTGCGCATGTATCACGACCAGACCACCCGCCCGCTGAACGACATGCGCTGGGAGCTGTTCACGCTGCTCGCGCATGGAGCCTTCGTCACGATGATCGACAAGACGGCCTACGACGGCTGGCTCGACCCCGTGGCCTACGACCGGATCGGCGCCCTGCTCGGTGAGGCGCGGAACAAGCGGAAGGAGTTCGGTCAGGTGCCCGTGCGGGAGGTCGGCCTCTACTTCAGCGCCCGCAGCCGCGACTGGCTCGGCCGCGACAAACCGGCGGCGTGGTTCCAAAGCGTGCAGGGCGCGCACAAAGCCTGCGTCTATGAACATCTCGGGTTCGGCTTCCTGTTCGACGAAAACGTGACCCTGGAAGGCCTGCAGCAGTTCCCGGTCGTCGTCCTGCCCAACGTCGGCATCCTCACGGAACGCGAGGTGGACCTGTTCCGGCGTTATATCGAGGACGGCGGCAAGCTGATCGTCACGGGCCAGAGCGGGCAATTCGACCGGATGGGCCGGCCGCTGCCGGCTTCGACGCTGGAAGGCCTCATCGGAGCCCGGATGAAGCAGCGGCTGGAAGGGACGGACAACTGGGTGCGTCTCGACGCCAGCCCGAACGGCATGGCTCTCGGTTCGCGCCTGGATCATCACCATCGGATCGGGGCGGCCCCTGATCAGTTTGAGCATGTTCCCTTCCTCGTGCGCGGCCCCGCCACCGTTTACGAGCCCACCACCGGCACGGCGGTCGGCGAATTGCTCGATTCCCACCGCGCTGCCCTCGCGAACCCAACCGGCTACAATACTGACTGGCCGCTCAGCGCCCGCACGGTCGTGGGGCCGGCGGCGCTCGTTAACTCGGTCGGCAAAGGCACGGTGCTCACGTTCGCCGGTTCGCCCGATGCCGCCACGGCCGGCGAACATCACCTCGTTGAGACCCGAACACTCTTCGCCAACGCGGTCCGGTTCTTGCATCCGAAACCCCGCGTCCGCATCACCGCACCGGCCAATGTCGAAGCGGTGGTGACCGATGATCCGACAACGCGGACACTGCGCATTCACTTCATCGCCTACAACGCCACCCCGCAGACCACGCCGGTCAAGGAGCGCCCCTACGTGCTGCCGGGTCTCATCGAAGATGCCCCGATGTTCCGAGCCCGCATCGAACTTCGCGACGGCCTGAAAGCCGCGAAAGCGTGGAACCGGACCACCCAGCTCAAGAAGCGGGGCAATCGGGTGGAGGTGACGGTGACCGACATCCACGAGGTCATTCACTGTCGGTATTGATGTTTCAGCCGGATCGACATGCCGCGGGCTGGGGCGAACACCAAACCAATCGGAGCTCTTCCCCGAACCGCCCGACAACCGGTCCGGCGCTTTCCCAACAGCGGATCTGAAACCGTTGGCCCGCGTGAAATGGGATGTCCCGGCTAGATGGAGCTCCGTCGTTCGGTTTATGCTCCGGAGGCCGCCCGTCACAAGTTGCATGAGGCGCGCATCAACTCGGCTTACCGTCCTGCTGCCGGCACTGGCGTGGGGAATCTTGTCATCTCCCGCTGCCGATCCGCCGGCGGCCCGCCCGCCCTATCCGGATATCCGGGAAATGATCCGGGAACCGTTCGACCGTTTCGATGACGGCACGGTCGCCGCCGGCCAAGAAGCGTTGCGCCACCGGATGCGCGGCATCATTTACCAGAGCAGCCAAGGCAGACTGGATCAGCCCCGGCTGACCCAGTTCGAACGATTGGTGATGGGCGAACCGGACGAAGTCACGGCTGTCAACCGCGAGATCGTCGCCCACTGCCGGCAAAAGACCGCCGAGATCGAGGCGGCCTGGCGCGATCCCCAACGCCGGCATCCCGCCAAGGAGGTGTGCCAGTATCAGACCGAACTGGTTCCGTTCGCCGTCGGCGAGGGCGAACTCCGCACGCGCGACGCCCGCCTGAAAACCAAGCCGGGCGAAACCGCGTGGCTGCTGTCGGCCGCCCCTTCCAAGACCTATGTTGCCTACCAACCCCAGCCGCATGCCCAGCTTCCCCTCGCGCTCGACACCCCGATCGCCCGGATCGAAAGCGAGCGGTTCCCCTTCGGAAAACTCGTGGCCAGTCTGGATCCCAGCGGAACGCTGACGCTGGACATTGACGCCGGCTTTCGTCCCTTCTGGAGTGCCGCTGACTGGCGTGCACAGGTTTGGCAGGGTCTGGCCACCTACCCCAGCGACATCCTGATCCATACCCGCGCGCCCAAGGTGTCGGCAGTGATCAATGGCGACCCGATGCCCGTTGTTCAACAGCAGCGCGACGGCAATTCGTGGTGGGTGCTGGACCCTTACGCCCGGCTGCCGCGGGTCAGGGACCGGGTCCGCACCAACCGCCCGTCCCCGTGACTGGGCGATTCCGCCGGCCGGGCCGTCTGGAATACTGCCATTCCGTCAGGGCCCCTGAATGAAATCGCGGTAGGCCGAGGAGGGAATGAAGCCTTCTCCGGCATGCACTGCGGCTGCAAAACGCAGGCGAACCCCCTCCCCACGCTTCACCTTCACGGTGCTCTTGTCCCCCTGCTTCATGGCGGCGCGACCGAAGGGATTGGCGACAAAGACGCCGTAGTCGCGGTTGTGCCACCAACTCGGACGGAAGTTCTTCGGGTCCGACCAGAGCGTGATGCCGATGGGCCTGCCGTTCACGGTCCCGGAATAATCACACCACTCGGCGGGCTGGCCCCAGGTGGCTTTCGCCGTCTTTTGTCCGGTGCTGCTCTTGATCACGCCGCCGTTCTTCTCCGTGATGGCCGTTGCGACGCGCGCTCCGAAACCCATCTCCTCCTGATCGCCGAAGGTGAAATCGCCGTCGTCGGAACGAAACGTTGCGTCCCACACCAGCAGCCAGGCGTTGGTCCGCGCCGCGAGCGTGAAGCGATTGGTGAGCGAACAAAGACTCCGTCCCTCGGCGGTGCGCAGGCGGCACTCGGTGGCAAAGGTGAGGCGACCGTCCCGGACCGCGGGTGGTTCGGTGAACCGAACGTGCTCCATGTGCCCCTTGTTCCGCCAGAAATCCGCGCCGCTGATGTCACCGAAAGCGAGCCAGATCCCGGGATGCATGGACTCGTGATCGGTGGCATCGGCGCCCGCCACCGGCGGATGATTCCTTGTCGCCTTCACACCCCCGGGCGCGTGGACGTTGGCGAAGTAGGGCCGGAAGATCTTCTCATCGCGAAAGACGAACTCGGCCACGGGCTGGCCGGAATGCGCAATGGCGAGTCGGTCCGCGCTTTCGGTGAAACGGAACCCGTCGCCCTTCGGCCAAACGATCGGCGACACGCCCGCGGCCGCGGACTCGACGCGTGGTGCGTCCGGAGGCGCCGCGGCTTCGCGTGGCTCGCTGGCGCTCGCGCTTTTTTTCCCCAACCCCAGAAGCCACGCACTGATGTCGGCCACGTCCTGAGCAGCCAGCACCTCCCCCATCGACGGCATCGGGGACGTGGGCAGCGTTTCGTGCTTCGTGATTTTGTCCTCGGGAATCTCGACGACCTGTCCACCGGCCACACCGAGCCGCACGGTGCGTCCGGCCGAAAGCAGCACGCCCGTGTAGTTTTCGCCCTCGGCATCGATCGAGTGGGTGGAGAATCCCTCGGTGATGACCGCGTTGGGCTCCAGGATGGATTGCACGACATACTTCGGCTCCATGCGGGCGCCGAGATTGCTGAGGTCGGGCCCGAAGTTGATGCCGCGATGGCCGGTGCGGTGGCAGTTGGCACAGCCGGCCAGATTGAAGAACAACGCCTCGCCGCGCCGGGCGTCCGCATGCGCAAGGGCGGCCAGCGCGGCCTCCGCGGTGGCGGGCGCGGGCTGCGGGGGCAGCGGCTTGGGCTGGATGACGACGAAGTAGCTGGCCTTCGATCCTTCCTGCGCGGCGATGTTGCCGCCGAGGGTCACTTTGCCGGGAGGGAACTCTTTCGACCACAGACGAAACTGCGTGTCGGTCGTCGTCACGGTGAGATTGGCGTCGGCGAAGGCCGTCAGCCATTCCGGGCGCTGTTTCACCCGCACGTCGTGGGCGACATAAACGGTGGAGGCGAGGGCAAGGTCAAAGGTCAGGAACGCGTTGCCGCGGGAACCCTCATCCTCGTTGGACGTGCGGATGATTTCCGCCCCGGCGAGCGACTGCGGCACCTGGGTGAAAACGTAGCGCCGATCCGTGTAGCTGGGCTGGTTTTTCTCCAGCGAGCCGCTCGCGTGGCGCCGCTTGCTCTCCGCTTCGATGCGCGAGGCGATGGGCGAAAGCCGATCCGCCACGGCGGTTTCGTTCGCCCTGCCCGAGGCTCCCCCTTTGAACACCTCGCCCCGCTGCGACATGACACCAAGTCCCAGTCCAAGCCGGGCGACGGCGGAGACGTTCTGGTCAGGGTCGTTGGCCAGAGGATTCAACGCGTCGGGTTTCATCGCGCCGAGATCCAGCAGTCCCAGAAGCGCTGCCGTCCGCACCGGACCACGCGCATCCGCCAGCAACGACCGTAGCGCCATTTCGCCGCCGAGGTCTCGCAGCGCCCGCCAGGTGGCGTAGGTGCAAATGCGCTCGTTTTCCGTGGCGGCGTGGTTCGTGAGAATGGCGAAGGCGGCCTTGGCGCCGGCCTGATGCGCGGCCTGAATGGCGGCGAAGCGCAGCCGTGGCTCCGGCGATGCCAGCAACGCGGGCAGCACTTCCGGCAACGCGGCGGCTTTCACAAAACCCAGCGCCCGCACAGACTGGATGCGGCGGTTGAGCGGCGCGGCGACATCGGTCGCGAAGCTTTGCAGAAGGCCTTCGTTCCCACCGATGCGCGCCAGCGTCCACACGATCCACGTTTCTCCCGCAGGCGGCAGGCCGGGTGCTTTCAGAGCGGCCATCAGATCGCTCGCCGCCGCCGCGCCGCGCCGGACGAGTTCATCCTGCGCATCAATTCGCCGCACGGGCAGCATGCTGGCGAATTCAGCGATGAGTGCCGCGTTCTTGAGCTCCGGGATGTTCTCCGTGGCCGGCGCCGGAAGCTTCGTCGCCCCCTTCGGCAGCACGCGGAAGACGCGGCCTTCGTTGGTCATGTTGCCGTCCTTGTCACGCTCCACGCCGTAGCCGCTGCTCCAGCCGATGACATACAGCGCGCCATCCGGCCCGAACGCCATGTCCACCGGACGGAAGAGTGCCTTTTCACCGACGATGAAGTCCTCCCAAATCCCGCCCTCCGGCAGCATGAGCGCCCCCTGCCACGAGGGCCGGTAAACGCGCGTCGCTTTGAAAAGCCAGTCGTTGATGAGCCACACGCCGCGAAACTTCGCCGGCCAGTTCGGCGCATCGGCGAAGAGCACACCCGTCCCGCTCCCGAGCCACACCGGACCGCTGATGGGCACCGTGGGCAGGTGATCTTCCCCCGTCCAGTGGGGGCTCCAGGCGTGCGACCACCCAAACTCCGCGCTGAAGAACGGCATGACGATGCGGTCGCCATCGTTCTGGTCCTGATCCACGCCCAGCCAGTTGAAGCCCGCGTCAAAGCCGAGGCCATACGGATTCCGCAGCCCGCGCGCCACGATCTCGAGATTCCGACCCATGTCCTCGCAGCGCAGGATGCCGCCGGACCGGCCCCAGTCGTCCTCGGGATCGTGATAGGCGGACTTGTAGGTCGCGCGGGTGAACCTTTTCGGTGCGGGAAAATCCGGAGCGTCCTTCGGCCCGGGCACACCCCACAACTCGCGGAAAGGCCGCGGCGCCACGCGGTCCGGCTCGTCCTTTTTCCAATCGCGGATCACCAACCCCTTGCTGTTGCCCTTGTTCATGTAGAGCCGGCCGTCAGGCGCCCAATTCAACCCGTGCAGCCCGTGCTCGATGTTGCCGAGGTCGGTGAAGACGCGGATGTATTCATCCGCCACATCGTCGCCGTCGGTGTCGCGCACGACCGTGAGGTCCGGCGCATTGGCGACCCACAGATCCTTCCCGTGCCACGCAAGGCCCTGAATGCAATTGAAGCCGGTGGCAAAGGTCCGCACGGCATCCGCCGCGCCATCGCCATTGCGGTCATCGAGAATCACGATGCTGTCCGGCGGCGTTTCGGGCTGGGGATTGCGATACTGCGGCCCGTGACTGACGAACATCCGTCCGCGCGGATCGAACGCGATGGAGCAAGGATTCCGCACCATCGGCTCACGGGCGAAGAACGAGACCGCGAACCCCGGCGGCACGGCGGGCAAGGCGTCGCGGTCGGCGTCAGGATCCACCATCGCCCCGGTCGCCAGTTGGGAACCGAAAGCCAGTGGAGCCAGCAGTCTGGTGAGGAGTCCAAGTGTTGGTTTCATAGCCGGAACAGTTGCCGGGCATTGCCGCGGAGGACCTTCGCCTCGGTGGCGGCGGGGAGGTTTAGGCTACGGAAGGGATCGAGAATCTCCTTCGGCTGCACCCAGGGATGGTCGCTGGAGAAGAGCAGCCGATCCGCGCCGCTGAAATCGAGGGCGAATCGCATCGCCTCGGGCAGCGGCGAGACGATGTCCATGTAGATGGATCGCAGATACTCGCTGGGCTTGCGCTGAAGGTTCTGCGGGCCGCGCTTGAGCACGGCGAGCTGGTGGTCCATGCGACCGCAGATATAGGGCAGCGTGCCCCCGAGATGGGGGCAGACCAGCTTGAGCTTCGGGTGCCGGTCGAGCAAACCGCCGGCAATGATGCGGGCCAGCGCGATGGTGTTCTCGAACATGTTCCCCAACGTGCTGGTCAGCTCGTAGCCCTTCACCTGCCCCGTCGTCATCGGCATGGCCGGATGCAACAGGATGGGCACGTCCAACTCCTCCGCGCGGGCGTAGAGCCAGTGAAACTGCGGCTCGTCGCACCAGGCACCGGCAAGGTTCGTGTAGAGCAGGATGCCCCGGAAGCCGAGCCTCTTCACGCAGCGATCCAGTTCTGCTGCGGCGGCCTTCTCGTTCTGCAACGGCAGCGTGCAAAGCCCTCGGAAGCGCATGGGGTGTTTGGCGATCACACCCGCGAGCGAATCGTGGATGACCTGTGCCACCGCAGGGCCCTCGTCCCCAAACCATTCCGGCCCCGGATCGTTGGTGCTGAGCAGGGTGATCTCGATCCCGCTGGCGTCCATCGCAGCAAGCTTGGCCTCCACGCTGACGTAGGCCGGGGGCACCTTGCGCAACCAGTCCCCCATCTTGAGGAAGGTAACGCCTCCCTGGGCATAGACGAGCGGATCGGCCTTGCGCCCGCGCATCATGTCCAGCACCTCGGGGAGGAAGAGATGACTCTGGCAGTCCACAATGCCTCGGGTGAGCCGGGACTCGGCAGCCACGATCGGCAACCCGACCAATGCGGAGCCGGCTCCCGCAGTGGCGAGAAAACGGCGGCGGTTGAACGGCTCGGGTTTCATGGCGGAGATCCGGGGTCAGGCAACGGGGGCATTGCCGGTGGAGTCGAACCATCGCTGGAACATCAGATCGGTCTCGCGGACACGCCGCCGCATTTCCGGGATCATTCGTCGCCAGTGGCTTGCGAGGAAGCGGGGGTGCCTCAAGCTGTCCAAAGCATACTTCCGCGTGGCCCTCGACAGATCCAGGCTCTCCACGAGCACACCTTCGCGGCGGTTGTCGGCCAGTTGCAGAAATGACCCGTCCGGCGCGACGATCTTCGAATCCCCGGCGGACCACTTGCCGTCGCCCTGTGGGCCAACGGAGTTCGCGAACACGTAGTAAACGGCGTTCTCGAAGGCCCGCACGGGGATGCCGTCCCGGCCACGGCGCTTGGCGCGTGACACAGGCAGGGCATCCATCCCGGCATTCGGATGGAACGCGATCTGCGCACCGGCCATGACGGGCAGCCGCACGAGTTCGGGATAGCGTCGCTCGTGGCAGATGACGGCCGTCGCGGGAACGCCATCGAGCGAGAACAGAGAGAGACCGTTGCCCGGTGTGAACCACCGGCGGTCCGCCTCCACGAGCTGGCACTTGGCGTAGGCGTGGACGAGCCGCCCGCAGCGGTCGAAGACGACCAGCGCATTGTAGAGTTTTCGTCCAGCGAAGATCGGGCTGCCGACCAGCAGGTTGACCCGGAGCCTGGCGGCAACCGCCGCGACGGAGCGGAGGGTTTGACGAAGCGCAACGGGCTTCAGCGCGCCGAAGTCACACGCGTAGCCGGTGGTGGCGCATTCCGGAAAAAGCACGGCGTCGGCCCTGGCCGCCGCAGCCTTGGTGGCGGCGTGCTCGATCTTCTCCAGATTGCCGGCGCTGGAGTCGGCGAAGATCATCTGCACTGCCGCGACGCGCAGACTCTTTTGTTCTGAGTTTGGAACTTTCGGGGATCGGATCATGCGTCCAGCTTTTTGTCGGTGGTGTCGGGCGCCCACCAGATGACGACGAGGCCGAGCAAGTAGATGAGTCCGCACGTTGCGCCCACCTTCGGATAGGATCCGCCCATGGCTGCGAACAGTCCGCCCGCCGCGAACACGCCCAGCGCGGTTGCGAAACGGCCGACGTTATAGGCGATGCCGCTGCCCGCCGCGCGCACGCGGGTGGGGAACAACTCCGGCAAATACAACGGCAGCCAACCGAAGAAGAGCGTTGTGACGAAACCCTGGGCAAAGACGCTCGGCAGGAAGGACGCCTGCAACGGTGCGGTGCCGAGAAACATCAGCGCCGTCAGTGCCGCGGCGCCAGCACTCATGATCGCATAGGCGCGGCGGCGTCCGAGCCAGGCGGCGATTTGCGCGCCGGTGAAACTGCCCAGGACCGCGCCCAATGCCCACCAGCCTTGCGTGATCGCCTTGTAGCCGGGCGCGGTCGAGCCGCCGACTTTGTCCGCCCATGGAATCATCCACTTGCTCGCGGCCCACGCGCCGACCATTGGGATCGAACCAAGCAGGATGCCGATGAGCATGAGGCGAAGCAGCGGCGGACGGAGGAGTTCGCGCAGCGCAGAAGCGGACCTCTGGGCAGCGGAGCCAGAGTTTTCTTCTGTCCGTCGCGCATTTCGGGACGCCTGCCACAGCGGCGATTCCGGAATCACCGTCAACGCGAGCAGGCCAAGAACCGCGGGCGCGGCGGCGAGCTGGAATATCCATCGCCAGGACTCTGGCGTGATGTGCCAGGTGCGGGCGATCTGCGAGAGCATGAGAATCCCGCCATTGAGAGCCGCGCCCATCAGCCCGGCGATGATGGGGCGTGACCTGTCCGGCCAGCATTCCGCGGCCAGGGCAACGGCATTCGGCCAGACACCGCCCACGCCCAGGCCTACCATGAATCGCAGCACGAGCATTTGCTCCTGTGTCCTCACAAACGCGCCCAGTCCGGCGAACACGGAGTAAAAGAGAACGCTTACGCCGAGCGCGCGGGTGCGACCAATCCGATCCCCCATGCTCCCAAGAAAGATTCCCCCGATGGCCGCGCCCAGCATCAGCGCCGCGGTGAAACGCGCGAACCAATCCCCCCCCAACGTCGGCGTGTAGGCGTCGCCGAGCAGGCTCTGGGATACGGACAATGAAGCCACCGGCATCAGGCCCAGCTCCACTCCGTCGAACAGCAGCGCGCCGATGGCGGCGAACAGCACGGCATACCGGGCGCGCGAGGAATGGGGTGGGGGATTCATGCCGGGGCCGAAGGTTCCTTCGCAGCTTCTATGGCCCGGATCACCGCGCTGTTGTCCAGGGCCCCCAGACCGAGCCGTTCAGCCTGTTCGAGCAATTCGCGATGGGCCTCGCTCAGCGGCAGCCGCTGGCCGGCGTGGGCTGCGGATTCGAGCATGAGGCGGACATCCTTCAGATGCTGCGACAGCCGGGCCTGCGGGGCGAAGTCCGCCCGGAGCATCTTTTCGCCCTTCGAATCCATGATGCGCGAAGCCGCGGCGCTGGACCGAAGCGTTTCCAGGGTCTTGGCGGGATCGAGCCCCAGCGTGCCGGCGAAGACCAGTCCCTCGGCGAGTGCCGCCCGGTTCAGGCCGAGAACGAGGTTGGTGACCAGTTTGAACTTCGCCGCGCTGCCGGTGGGGCCAGTGTGGATGGCCCGCTCTGCCAGTATTGTCAGCAGGTCCCGGCAGGACTCGAATGCCGCCACCGGCCCACCGATCATCAGCAATGCCTCGCCCCGCCTCGCCTGCTCACTGCTGCCGGAAACGGTCGTGTCGAGATAGGTCACCCCGCGAGTGGCCAGGCCCTGTGCAAAGGCTTCGGTGGCGGCCGGATCGCCCGTCGTCGCATCC
Source organism: uncultured Verrucomicrobiota bacterium (assembly GCA_903910585.1). Taxonomy (GTDB): domain Bacteria; phylum Verrucomicrobiota; class Verrucomicrobiia; order Limisphaerales; family UBA9464; genus CAIWAH01. Next base: position 39,187 of record CAIWAH010000248.1, on the reverse strand, counting down.
AGCACGAGGGTGCCGGGCGCCAATCCGTCCGCGATTTCGTCCAGCACGTCACGGGTCACGCCGTCGTGGGGCAGAACGAGCAGAATGCGCCGGGAGGAGCGGGCCACCGCGCGGGCCGAACCCGCGGCTTGACCACCCGCCTCGGAGAATCGGGCCCGACACGTCGGATCGGGATCATATCCGCTTACCGTCAGGCCCGCCTTCAGCGCCCGCTGAGCCAGCGCTCCGCCGAGCAGGCCCAGACCCAAAACCCCGAGTGTGCTGTCACCAAACAATTCCGGATTTCCTGATTCGGGCGTGGGCAGGGTGCCTGTCATGGCGGGAACATCGGTCTATGCCGGCATGCCGGTTGGACGAATCGGAGAGGGGACAACCACTTCCAAAATCATAGGCCGGCGACGGCATCTCAGGCGAGCTCCAATTTTCCATTTGGGTTGCCTGCCCATCGGGTCACCTGTGGAAGATGCTCCTGCCGGCCACTTCCCCGCCCAGGCGTGCGCGTTATCGAGCATCTGCATCCCCGGACAGGCAGCGTCCGCGGTCGCCGCTGGTCCAGCTCATCATACCATTTTCCGAAGACTTCCCTTCCGGCAAACACTGTGGGCGGGTTGCCCCGCAACCCGCCGTGGTTTCCGGGGGAAACCGCCCACGGCTTAAACCGGTTATCTCTGGGAAATGGTATCAGTATGTTGCGGATCATGAGTTCGAGTTGCGGCATCAGCACGGTGAAGCGGCCGCCGGGCCTGCCGTTCGGGTTGCGCGGACAGGTTTCCACCGGGCGACCGTGGTGACCCACAAACCGCGCGGTGCGATGCACGCGCTTCACATTCTTCGCCCTTGTTGCGTGTGAACTTCGGCCATGCCTTGGCGCCGGGAATGGTAGGCGAGAGTGCGGCCATAAACTGGTAGCCGTTGCCGATGCCGAGCGCGAACGTGTCCTGCCGCGCGAAGAACGCCTTGAACCCGATATCCTCCCACTCAAACCTCCGTCCCATGAAAGGCACGTTTCCCCGGATTCTGCTCGCCGCCCTGCTTCCGTTCGGGCCCGCCCTCGCCGATCAGGCTGGACGAAAGTATGCCGAAAACGAACTGCATGCCCAACCCGCCGTGCACATCACCGTGGGCCTGCGCGATGCCGACCTCATCGGCAACGACAACCGTGCCCTGCAGGCCGCCGTGGACTACGTCGGCAATCTCGGTGGCGGCGTGGTCGAGATCGGCCCGGGCGAATACCTCATGCGCGACTCGCTGCACCTTCGCAGCCGGGTGACGGTGCGCGGGGCCGGCGAGAAGACCGTGCTCCGGAAAGACCGCGAGCACCGTTCACTCCTGGCGGCCGACGGCGATTTCGGCGAGGCCGCCGTCACGGTTCAGAACTTGGAGGGCTTCATCGTGGGTCGCGGCATCTACATCGCTTCCAAGACGCAGCGCAACTTTCACGGCGTCTGCGCCACCATCCTCAACGCGCGCGACAATTACCTCACCCTCACCCGCGCGATGAACGCCGACATCCTGATGTCCGACGGGGGATTCGCCGCCACCGTCTTTCCGGTGATCAGCGGTTACCACCTCCAGGATGCCCGCGTGGAGAATCTCACCGTGGACGGCAACCGTTCCGAGAACCCCACCCAGGTGGATGGCTGCCGCACGGCCGGCATCTTCCTCTATCGCGGCGACCACTGTGTCATCACCGGATGCCTCGTGCGCGACTACAACGGGGACGGCATCAGCTTCCAGCAGTCCAACGACGTCACGGTGGACGATTGCACCGTGGAGCGCTGCGGCGGGTTCGGGCTGCATCCCGGCAGCGGCTCACAGCGGCCCACGGTCAAACACTGCCGCGCCATCGCCAACGGCGACGATGGTTTCTTCTTTTGCTGGCGGGTGCGGGGCGGCGTGGCCGAGGGCAACTGGCTTGAGGGCAACGGTGGCCACGGCATGTCCATCGGCCACAAGGACAGCGACAATTTCGTCCGCCACAACACCATCCTCGGCAACCGGCGGGGCGGCGTCTATTGGCGTGCCGAGACCGAACCCATGGCCGCGCACCGCGTCACCTTCGAGAACAACACCGTCCGCGACAACGAAGGTTGGGGCCTGTTTGTGGACGGCGCCACGCAGGGAACGATCATCCGCCACAACCTCATCGAGGACACCGGCAGCGGCCGACAGAAGACCGGCATCCGCATCGGCCGGCAAGCGGGCGACGTTGTGCTTCAGGACAACCGAATACAGGCGGAGCGACCGACGCTCGATGAACGTTCGACGAGGTAGCCCTCCGATCCGAAACGCCCCACCCACCCCATGAAGCTCACCCGCACGCCCGTCGCATTCCTCGGCTGTTTCTCCGCCGCCTTCGTTGTGACTGCCGCAGAGACGCCTTCGACTCCTCCCCTTCCCCCCGAACGGATCGGCTCGGCCGCCTTCTACGCCCCGCCGGTGGAACGCTACCGGCTGGGCGCGCCCGACGTGAACAACCCGGCCTATTACCCGATCCCGAAGACGCCGGTGACGCGAGCCACATACATGACGTGGATCGAGCAGAGCGGTCTGCTCGATCACGCGAAGCGGCCCAAACGCGGACTGAGCGGGTTGACGGACCTGCTGCCAGTGCTGGCGAAGTTCGTGCAGACCGGCGATCGCCCGTGGGGTGACGCCTGCTTGGAGATGCTCCGGGACTACCGCCGGGCGCTCGAGGCCGAGGTGGAAGCCAAGGGCTGGGTCGAACAGTTCGCGGAAGGTCCGTCCTACCTGCCGCTCTACCGGAAGCATCTCATGGCCGGAGGCCTGATGACCGCCGAAGAGCCCTGGTTCCGGGAACTTTTCCTCTACTATTGCCGCAATCTGCATGTCTGGGGCTCGAAGCCCGTCGAGTGGCGCGGGCCGTGTCATCGCTCCATGCCCGAGGCGCTGGCCAAGGGATTGGCCGCAAAGTGGTATCCGGACATCCCCGAGGCGGCACACTGGACCCAATACGCGGGTCAGGTCTGGCAGGATTTCTGGCGGGTGAAGGACATCCTCCAGAACGACACGGGTTACTTCCAGGACAGCGTCCGCGCGTATGCCTTTTCGGGCGACCAACTCCTCGGTGACGACCGATACTTCCACGATCCGGACATGCAGCGCATCTGGGAACGGCTGCTGGTCGAGATCACACCCGACGGCGCCATCAATCCCTACGGCCCCAACGGCGGCTGGAACAGCACTGCGGCCCTGCGGGTCGGTGTGCTCGAGCGTGCCGCCGCGGCCACCGGCAACGGCACCTACCGCTTCGCCGCCCACAAGGCGATGAACTACCTGCTGTATCAGCAGGCACCGACGCTGCGGGACGGTTACCTCAAATCCCTCGAAACTGCGCCCTACATCACGCTGGCCTGGCTCTCGGCCGATGATGCGATCGCTCCCGCAGAACCGCCTGCCGGTGGCATCGTCACCCATCGGCGCGAACCCGCCCGCTATCCGCACCGGAACAAGGCGATCGTGGGACGTTTCCTCCCCGACCTTGATCCCGACCCGGACAAGGCCAACCTCTGCTGCAACTGGGTCTTCACCGACCGCACCTTTCCGGACAAGCTGGTCCTCCGCAGCGGCTGGAATCCCGGTGATCTCTTCGTGTTGGTGGAGTTGGCCCCCACCACCTTTCCTTACAATGTCGGCGGAATCGCGGGCATGAACCGCTGGGGCGCCCCGTTCACCCAGATCGTGACCTCGAAGGGTGACTCGCCCGAGAACCGTCTCTGGGTGAGCGACCTCGCCGGCAAGGCCCGCATCCGTTACCTGCCCGACCGCGACCGCATCAACGAAGTCTGGCAGAACGGGAAAATGCCGGACATGTCCAGCAGCGTCCCGTTCCTGCGCGATACCGCGGACGCCACGTTTGCCCGCGTCGAAGCCCAGAACCCGGAAGGCCTGCCCATCCGGGTGATCCAGGAATACGTCCTGGTGAAGAACCGTTTCCTCGCCCGGCGCGAAACCGCGGTGTTTGAGGAAGGGTTCCCTGCCCGGGTCGCCGCCATCTGGAACACCCAGAATGTCGGCCCCTTCATCGGCTCGCATTGGGCCAACACCTTCATCGGCGCCCCGGTCGCCTCGAACGGTCAGATCGCCATGGAGACTCCACCGGCCGATCTCCTGGTTTACTTCGCCCCGCAGCCCGGCTGGCGGCTGCACGTCGTGGACCGCACCGCCGACGACCCACGCACGGAGGCATGTCCGGCACAGGTTCGCTACTCGTGGGAAGGCACCCCAAACGCAGGGGACCGGTTGCACTCCACCCAGATCTACCACCCGCACGCAGCCCGCAAGTTGCCGATGGTGTCGAACAACCCGGGAGCCCGGGGCGTGGACCGAAGTGCGGAGTTTGCACGGCTCGCGGGCGCCTCCGGCATCCAGGTTGTGCGCGACGATCTGGAGGCAACCATCCTCCGCCTCGAATTCGAGCCAGGGGTCGTCGAATGGGTCGTGTTCAATCCCGATAATCGCCCGCTGAAGGCGGGTTCGCGGCAAACGACCGACGCCTTCTCGTATCACGTCGAGACTGGGCGATAGTTCCGCGCCTGCCCGGCGGGGCAAATCGCCGACAATGGCCGCAATCCACCGGCAACAACGCGCCGACAAATAATGTCAACGCGCCGGGAGCGGACCGCCGACCAACTCCGCTACAACGTGCGGACTGGTTCGTCATGGACACTCCTCACCCCTTCCGCGACTTCGCCGGCACCCGCAGCCCGCTCCACGCCGCCTGCGCGGCCGGCCTGATTCTAGCCGGCACCGCCCACGGCCAGTCCGCCACTGCCGGCGCCACCAATGCGCCGGCGCAACTGCCCGACGTCACAGTCCGCGACACCGCGGAACCGGCCTTCACGGTGGACACGCTTTCGTCGCCCAAGTTCACCCAGCCGCTCCTCGACACGCCGCAGACGGTGGTGGCCGTGCCCAAGGAGGTCTTCACCCAGCAGGGCGCCTTCACGCTCAGCGACGTGTTGCGCAACACGCCGGGCATCACCTTCGCCGCGGGCGAGGGCGGCAACGTGGCCTCGGGCGACTCCTTCTTCATGCGCGGCTTCGACGCCTCAAACAACATCTTCGTGGACGGCGTGCGCAACCAGGGCGCGATCAGCCGCGACGTGTTCAACCTCGAACAGGTCGAAATCGCCAAGGGCCCCGCCGTTCGCTACGGCAGTTGAATCGCACCCTGCACACCGGCGAGTCCGGCGGGCTGCCCGGGCAAACGCTCGCGTTGCTCGGCTGCCTGGGCGGCCTCGTGCTGGTTTACACCGGCTTCGCCCTCGCGTGGCGCCGGTTCTTTCCGCGTCGCGCTTCCGCGGTCGCGCCACTTACCGCCCCCGCTCCGAGCACTGCCGCATTGCCTTCCGAATCATGAATGCCCGCGCCCTTTCCCCGGCCGCTTTTCCCGTCGCCAACACGGCGGTTCAGCCGGTCATTGGCTCGCCCGGCCGCCTGGTCCCCGAGACGTCACCCGTGCAGGTCACCACGCTGGTGCTCTGGCTTGGCTGCCTGACCGTCGGTGCGCTCGGCCTTATCTGGACCGATCCGCGGCCGGTCGCGCCCGCCAAGATTCCTCCTCCGGTGGTGGCGGAGGTGCTCCACGTGGAGCTGACCAACGATCCCTTGCTGCCGCCCGACGTTTCCCCTGCCGGCGCCAGCACGCCACCGCCCCTGCTGCCAATTCACGCCGCTCCGTCCGCGCCCGCCCTGGCCGCCGTGGCGGAACCCAGTGCCGCCGTGGCCTTCGCGTTGCCGGTGGAGGGCCCGACGCGGGTCGTGCCGTTGGCGGATGCCGGCCATTCCCGTTCCACGACGCCCGCCGAATCCACCGCGCCAACATCCACCACCGGTGTGCAGTCGCTCACCTACGGCCAGGGCGAAGGCAAGCAGCCGGCGCCGCGTTATCCCGTGCGGGCCCGCAATGCCGGCCAGGAAGGCACCGTCGTGGTGCGCTTCACCGTAGGCGAAAACGGCCGCGTGCTCGACGCCACCGCCACCAAGCCCAGCTCGTGGCCGCTGCTCAATGAAGAAGCGGTCCGCACCGTGCGGGAACTGTGGCGGTTCCGCCCCGGCGCCGTGCGCCTGTGCGAGGTCGCCATCCACTTCTCGCTCCGGAAATGACCGTTCCCCTCCTTGGTTCCCCCGCTTCTCCCATGTTTGCCAACGTCATCGTGAACTACTTCGTGAAGGGCGGCCCGATCATGTGGCCGATCCTCGCCGCCCTGCTCGCGGCGCTCGTCGTCGTGGTCGAACGGTCGCTCTGGTGGTGGTCGCTCACCCGCCGGTCGCGGGCCGGCGAGCTCAACCGCTGCTTCGAGGCCATCGCCGGCGGCCAGTTTGAGCAGGCCCTGCGGCTCACCGCGGACACCACCGATCCGCATCTCGGCACGGTCCATGAGGGATTGCAGCACGCGCACAGTTCGCTCCTGGGCGCCATGCAACTGCGGGCCTCCGACGAACTGGAGCGCTGCGAAGCCCGCCAGTGGATGCTCGGCACGCTGATCACGCTCGCCCCGCTGCTCGGCCTGCTCGGCACCGTCACCGGCATCGTGCACTCGTTCAACTTCGTCGGGGACGACCAGCTGGCCGCCTCGAAGGTCAGCGGCGGCATCGCCGAGGCGCTCATCGCCACGGCCTGCGGACTCGGCATCGCGATCCTCTGCCTGCTGCCCTACAACTATTTCAACCGGCGTCTGCACCGCTTCCGCGCCCAGCTCGAACGCACGATCAACCACGTCGAGCTGCTGGTGGAATCCGCCAAGCACCACGGCCACGACCTCGAAGCCTTCGCCCGCGCCCGCGCCGTCGGCTCCACGCACAACCGCTGACGCCCATGCCGGTCAAGCTCGGTTCCAAACTGCCGCCCGCCCACGACGAGGCGCGCATCGAGATCGTTCCGCTCATCGACATCATGTTCTTCCTGCTCGCGGCCTTCATGCTCGTGAGCCTGAGCCTGGTGAATCCCAAGAGCGTGAAGGTGAACCTGCCCACCGCGACCACGGCCACGCCCGACACGCGGAAGGACTTCGTGAACCTCTCGGTGGACAAGGCCGGTCTCGCCTACCTCGATCAGAAGCCGCTCGGAAACCACGAACTCGTGCTGGCGCTCACCGCCTTGCAGAAGACCAACGCCGATCCGCGTGTCTTCATCAGCGGCGACCGCGATGCCCGCCACGGCGACGTGATCCGCGTGCTCGACCTCGTGCGCTCCGCGGGCATCCAGAAGGTCGCCTTCGAGATCCGCGAAGTAGCGGAGCAGCCATGAACTCGCTCACCGCAGATGAACCTAGATGGACGCAGATCGGGGATCGCCGTCCGTCCGCCTCAAAGCCGCCTCGGAGAGGGGAGCCTCGGGTGTTGCAGTGTGCCGCTACCTGCTCCCTACCCCTGAACCCCGGGTCGTCCGACCACCCCTCACCCGCCCTGCGGGCACCCTCTCCCCTCCGCCGCGGAGGGGAGAGGGACGGGGTGAGGGGTGCGTCCCCTTCCGGTTCAGGGGCACAAATCGCAAGCCTTCGCGGCTCGTGGAAACTCTCCCATCGGATGGGAGAGGGCCAGGGTGAGGGCTACCCGGCCTCGGCCACGCCTAACATATTATTTTACCCGTGTGCATCTGTGGCTCCCTTTCGATGAACCGCGCCCTGCCCATGCTCAATCTCCTCGGCGTGCTCCTGCTCGCCGGCCTCTGCGTGGTCCAGTGGCGCGCCAATCGCCAGGTCAACCTCGAGGCCGCCGAGCTGACCCGGATTCGGCATGAGCAGACCGCCCGGCTGGAGGAACAGTCCAAGACCATCGCCGGCCTTTCCGCCGACCTCGACGGCTTCCGCACCCGCCTGCAGGACGCCTCCGCCCTCGCCCAGGAAACCGAAGCCAAACTGCGGCCACTCGAACGGGAAGTCCGCCAGCTCACCACCGAACGTGACCAGCTCAAGGCCAGCTTGACCAACTGGGCCGGTGCAGTGACCTCCCGCGACGAACGCCTGAAGGAATTCGCGGCCCAGCTCCGGGAACTGGCCGCCGCCCGCAACGCCGCCGTCATCAGGTTCAATGACCTCGCCGAGAAGTATAACGGCGTGGTGCAGGATCTGAACGAAGCCCGGGCCCGCCTCGCCGCCGGCGCCGCGAACAGCCCGGCAGCGACCAGGGCGCAATGACCGTGCGGAACATCACAGGCTACGTGGGGGACGAGCGGACGGGAAACGTTCAGACACTGATTGCCCACAAGGCCGCTGAAGGCTCGCCGATCCGCCCAGATTGTTGTCCCGTTTCCCGATTCCGGCGGGGATTCCCGGGTGAATTCGCGTCACTGCCATGGAAGACCATCAACTGCTTGCCGACTACGCCCGCACCGGCTCGGAGGCGGCCTTCGCCCAGCTCGTCGAACGCCATCTGGGGCTCGTCCACGCCGCCGCCCGTCGGCAGGTGAACGACGACGCCCTCGCGGCCGACGTCGCGCAGGCGGTGTTCCTCCTGCTGGCCCGCAAGGCCGGTTCGTTCGGTCCGAAGTCGGTGTTGGCCGGCTGGCTCTTCCGCACCACCCGGTTCGTCGCCGCCCGCACCCAGCGGGCCGAGTTCCGGCGGCAGCGACGCGAACAGGAAGCCGTCGCCATGAACGAACTCCACGCCCCCGATCCCGACTGGAACCGCCTCGCCCCGGAACTCGACGAAGCCCTCGCCCGGCTGGTTGAAACCGACCGCAACGCGCTGCTGCTGCGCGTCGCCGAAGGCCGCAATCACCGTGAAGTCGGGGCGGCCCTGGGACTGAGCGAAGAGGCGGCGAAGAAGCGGGTGAACCGCGCCGTGGAAAAGCTCCGCGGCACCCTCGCCAGCCAGGGCGTCACGCTGACGGCGCTCGCGCTGGCCGGGCTGCTCACCGACCGGCTCAGCGCGGCACCGCCCGTCGGCCTGGCCGCCGGCATCACGCACGGCGTCACCGCCGGCGTCGCCTCTGCCGGAGCGGCCGCCGGGCTCGTGCAACAGACCGTGGCGGCGTGGCGTTGGGCGAAGGTGAAGTTCGCCGCGGCCTGCGTGGGCACGGCGGCGCTGGTGGCGGCGTTGGTGATGGGGCCGCGCTGGGGCCTGAACCCAACGGGCACTCCAGGCGATCGGGCGATGGCTTCAGTCAGCTCGGCGGAGAAACCATCTTCGGCCAGTGCACCGCTTCCCGCCCCCACGCCCGGCATGTCGCCGCGGCTCAACGGCACGGAGACCTTCCGCCTTCAGGTGGTCGCCGCCGACAGCGGGCAACCGCTTCCCGGCGCGAAGGTGTTGCTGAACTTCGTCTCGAACGGCGAATGGATCACCCCGGAAGACCGCGAGACCGATGCGAACGGCGTCTGCGTGATCCCGCTGCCGCGCGGCGCCCTGCAACGCCTCGACGCCGGCGCCCATTTCCCCGGCCACGAGAACCGCTTCTTCACCTGGCGCTCGGATTGGCAGCATCCCCGCCCCGACAACTACACGCTCAAGCTGGGCCGCGCCGAAACGGTCGGCGGCCAAGTGGTGGACGAGCAGCTACGGCCGCTCGCCGGAGTCGCGGTGTGGCTGGCATATGGGGTCGGAGACACATCCTGGCGGGAGCCCGACCAAGACCGCGAGCGCGTCGGCTTCATGCGCCGCTTTCGGCTGGGTGTGACGGATGTTCAGGGTCGCTGGACTTGCGCAACGATTCCGCCCAGCCGCGAGCACTACGCCTTCGAGTTCGAGCATCCGGACTGCGTGAAGCACGACGGCACGTCGGTGTCCCTGAACGACGAAACTGCGGTCGGCCGAGAGACTATCCGGCTGCTACGGGCACGGAAGCTGGTCACCGTAATGCGGCCGGGCGCGGTGGCCTTTGGCCAGGTGGTCAATGGCGTCGGGGAACCGGTGCCCGGCGCCCGCATCAGCCGTTCGTGGCATGAGCCGCTGGCCACGGCGGACGCCACGGGCCAGTTCACGGTGAGTTCGTTGCCCCGCGGGGAAATCACCCTCATAGCCACCGCCGACGGGTTCGCTCCGAAGCGGTTCGAGGCCGAGGCCGGTGGCGACGCCGCCCGGGTCACCTTGGAACCGGGCGCGACCTTGCGTGCCCGACTGGTCAACACCAACGCCGAACCCATTACGGGCGGCACGCTGGTGCTGGAGGACGGCTTCGATCAGGGCTCCTTGGGCTGGGACGGCAAGTCAGACGAGGAAGGCCGCGTCGAGTGGCGCAGCGCGCCGCCGGGACGGGAGCTCACCTTCACCGCCTACGCGCCGGGCTACCGTTATCACCGGCGTTTCTCACTGGCCACCGACGGCACTGAACAGACGGTGACACTGCATCCGAAATTGGAGGTGACTGGCAGCGTGGTGGACGCCCAAACCGGTCAAGCGATTGCGCGCTTCAAGGCCATTCCTGGCGAGGGACGAGAGCACCCCAATTTCGACCGTAGCGAACTGCACTACGGCACCGAGGGGCAATACCGGCTTTCGTTCGATGAAATGGGCGCCCCGGTCGTCCGCCTGGAGGCGGAAGGCTACGAACCGGAGATCGGCCATCCCCAGCCCGGACCGGCCGGCGAACCGCGCTGCGATTTCCGACTGCGCCGCCTGGACCCGAAAGCGGGCGTGCAAGGTCTCGTGCTGAATCCGGACGGCTCACCCGCTGCGGGCGCCGAAGTCGCGCTCTGCGGTCTGGAGCATTCCGCGATCCTGGGCCAGGGCCGGTTCATGAACCGCACCGAGAACCTCGTCACCAACGCGGACGCCAGCGGCCGGTTCCGGTTTCCGGTGGTGCGTGTTCCGCACACGGTGGCGGCGGTTTCTCCGCGGGGGTTTGGCCGTGCCTCCGTGCTCAAGTCGAAATCGGTGGAAGTCCATCTGGCGCCGCTCGGCGCCGTTGAAGGCCGGTTGCTGCGCGATAGGCAACCGCAGTCCGGTCGCAGTGTGATACTGGTGGATGAGAGCTATGCCCACTACCTCGGTGCGGTGTCGCTGGATGCGGCGGCTTTCTCCGCGCAGACGGATGCAGCGGGGGCTTTCCGGATCGAAGGCGTGCCGACCGGCAACTTCCTGCTCTACCAGAATCCCGGTGTGGGCCGGCTGTTCACGGACCAGACCGTCGCCTCGGTCACGGCGGGTCAGGTGACCACCGTCGTCATGGGACAACCGGACCCCGCGGGACGAACGGTTGTGGGACAGCTCAAACCGTCTGAACCGATCTCCGGCGATTGGGGTCGGTTGGTCACCATGGCTTCCTTCACGCGCAAACTCGCGGGCCCGCAGCCACCCGCTGACCTGACTGAAGAAGCGCGCCAGCTTTGGCTGGTCGCCTGGCACCAGTCGGAGGCAGGCGGGGCCTGGCTCCGGCAATGGGCACGGCACGACGTGGAAGTTGCGGCCGACGGCCGTTTCACCATTCAGGGCGTGGTGCCGGGCGACTACGAGTTCTGGCTCAACGCGTTGCCCGAAGAAACGCCCCGCACCGATCCCTGGCGCGAACAGAACGCATTGTGGCAAGGACACGTCCTTTATCGCCCCGTGACCATTCCCGCCGCGGACCCCACCGGTCCCGATGCCCCGTATGATCTCGGCGAGGTCGAGGTGAAGATCCAGCGACGGGCGAAATGAAAACGGCCCCGCGGACGAGCGGGGCCGGGTCACGGTCTGGACTGCGAACGATGAGGCTGAAGCAGCCGCCCTGAAGCCGGTCGGCTCCTCGCATCACCCGTTGCGCGCAATTCAGCGGTTCGGCTGCGGGGTGTAGCGGAGATACGGCTTCACCTTGCGCATGCCCTTCGGGAACAGCGTGGCGGCCTCGTCGTCCTTCACGGCGGGCGTGATGATGCAGTCTTCGCCGTCCTTCCAGTCGGCCGGCGTGGCGACGCGGAACTTCGCCGTGAGCTGGAGCGAGTCGAGCACGCGGAGCAGTTCGGCAAAATTGCGGCCGGTCGAGGCGGGATAGGTAATGATGAGCTTCACCTTCTTGTCCGGACCGATGATGAACACCGAGCGGACGGTGAACTTGTCGTCGGCGTTCGGGTGGATCATGTCGTAGAGCGACGCGACGGTGCGGTCGGGGTCGGCGATGATCGGGAAGTTGACCGTGCAGCCCTGCGTCTCGTTGATGTCCCGGGACCAGCCGTGGTGCGCGTCGAGCGGATCCACGCTGATGGCCGCGACCTTCACATTGCGCTTCGTGAACTCGCCCTTGAGCTTTGCGAGCATGCCCAGCTCGGTGGTGCAGACCGGGGTGTAGTCCGCGGGATGGGAGAAGAGCACGCCCCAGCTGTCACCGAGCCACTGGTGGAACTGGATCGGGCCTTCGGTGGTGGGGGCGGAAAAATCGGGCGCGAGATCGCCAAGTCGGAGTGCCATAGGGCGGGCAAACTAAAAGACCGTCCGAGCCTGTAAACCGGGAATCCGGCCGCCGGTTTCGCCCAAGTTCCGGACGCCTAAGCCGACATCACCTGCCGGAGCACGGTGAGGAACTGGTCGGCGCTGTAGGGCTTTTCGAGAATGGCGCGGAAGCCTTCGGCCTCGAAGTTGGCCAGCACCGGGTCGTTGGAATAGCCGCTGCTCACGACCGCCACCACCTTGGGATCGAGCTGCCGCAGGCGCCGGATGGTTTCCAGGCCGCCCATGCCGCCGGCGATGGTCAGGTCCAGGATCACGGCGGAAAACGGCCGGCCTTCGGTCATCGCCCGCCCATACAGTTCAATCGCCTCGCTGCCGTGGCCGGCCGCCGCAACCTCCAGACCTGCGCGCCGGGCCAGCAGGACGGCAATGTGCTGCACGGCCAGATCGTCATCCATGATGAGCAGACGACCTTTCAGCGCACCGCCGCCCGGTAGCGGCCGGGCCGGACCGACGGCCGGGGCCTTGGCGGACGCCGGCAGCCAGACGGAGAACGCAGCCCCTTCGCCGGGCGAGGAATCCAGGGTCAGCAGCCCGCCGTGGCGGCGCACGATGTGATAGGCCGTCGCGAGCCCGAGTCCGGAAGCGCCCTTGCGCGTGGTGAAGTAGGGCTCGAACAGATGTTCCATGGCGGCCGCACCCAGACCGGGCCCCTGATCCCGGAGCGTCAGGCAAACGGCGTCCCCGCGCAGCGAGGCCGGCCGGCCGGCCGCTCCCACGGGCACATTGCGGGCCGTGAGGCGGATGCGTCCCTGGCCGTTCATCGCCTGCACCGAGTTCAGCGCGAGGTTCTGGAAGACCTGCGTCAACTGGCCCGCGTCCACCTCGGCGATCGCGAGGTCGTCGGGAAAGTCCGCCTCGACGAAGACGTTGGTGCCGTGCGCCGCGGTTTCGGCCCCTTCGCGGGCCAGCACCCGGAGGTCGCAGGGCCGGGCCACCGGGGCGCCGCCCTTGGAGAACGTCAGCAACTGCTGGGTCAGGCCGCGCGCCCGCCAGATCGCCTTCTCGGCCTGGGTCAGACATTCGTCGAGTTCCTGCGGGTCATGCCCCAACTGCCGGGCGAGCGACACGTTGCCGAGCATGGCCGCGAGCAGGTTGTTGAAGTCATGAGCCAAACCGCCGGCCAGTTGGCCAAGCGATTCCAGTTTGCTGGCCCGGAGCTGTTCCTCCGCCAGCCGGAGCCGTTCGGTGAGGTCGCGCAGGCACAGCACGGCGCCGTGGACCTTCTGTTCGGCGTCGCGCAGCGGGGCCAGCGAAACGGACACGGCCCGGGTGCGCCCGCCGGCGGCGGTCAACGAGTAGTTGCCCGGCAGTTCTTCGATCTGGCGCTGGCCGAGGGCGCGTTGGATCAGGTCGGCCACGCAGTGGTTGCCGTTGCGGTCGCACAGCTCCAGGACGGCGGCGAGGGGGCGGCCGATGGTTTCACCGGAGCGACGGCCGAGGCTGGTCAGCGCCACGTCGTTTGCGAGCCGGATGCGTCCGGCGGGGTCGGTGACCAGCACGGCGTCGGCGACGGACTCGATGGTGACGGCGAGCAGTTGGGCTTCCTCCGCCTGCTGGAGCTCCGCTTCGGCGCGCTTGAGCGCCAGACTGACGGCCAGGCAGCCACCACGGAGGAGGTCCAGTTCGCTGGTGTCCCAGACGACCTCTCGCTGGCAGGCACAGAAAACGAAACAGCCGGCAACGCGCGAGTCCTGCCACAGCGGCAGCACCAGCAGGCTGCGCGCACGGGAATCAACCAGCCATGCCGGCGTCTCCCCCGTGAACTGAGCCCGCTGGACCACGACGAAGCCGTCCTGTTCAAGTTGCTTTACCCAGCCTGCCACGACGCCAGCCACCGCCCCGGAATCGCCCCACCGGAGCTCGCATTGCTCCCCTGCCCCCTCCCAGGTGGCCATCGGGCGAACAACCTCCGGCTCGGCCGGCGCAACCGGCCGGCGCAACAGGCTGACACGGTCGGCCGACGCGGAGGTCGCCAACCGTTCCAGCGCCGCCGTAAGCCAGTCTGCCGGGGCCCGGCCCTCGACGAGCAACTGCCCCAGGTTGGCCAGCGCCGTCAGGGCGGCTTCCCGGCGCTTCAGGCGTCCTTGGGATACCGCCAACTCGGCCGCCACCCGTGCGCTCCGGTGCCGCCCGAGGGCCTGGACCAGCATCGTGGCGGACACGCCGAACGTGAGCACCAGGCCGACCGCCAGCAGCCAGCGCCGGTTCGGCGAGGCGAAGTGCCGCTCGAAGGACGGCAGCGGAATGATCGCCACGGTCCAGTCCCGCCCCAGACCGGTCATGGTATACCAGATGTGGGGCGGCGCGTCCGCCGGCAACTGGCGGGCGGAATCAAAGAGGAGGCGGGCCGGGTCCCGTTCGCTGCCATCGTAAACCCGCATCGCCACGTCCGGGAATTCCTGCAGGGCCTGCCCCCACAGCTCACGGGCCGACAACGACACAAACACCACACCCCGCGTGGCGAGTTCGCGCGCCGCGGGATCAGACAGGGTCTGCGGGGGCACCGCATAGACCGGCGCAAACAGGATCAGACCGGAATCATCGTGCTGATTGTCGGCCGAAAAAATCCGCAGCCCGCCCGTCGCGATGGTTTCGCCGCTGCGACAGGCGGCGCGGATGGCTGCCAGCCGGTTGGATTCCGAATTCAGCAGAAAACCCAAGGGCACGACCGACTTGGACCGCTGATCGGTGAAGTAGGCGGTGGGGAAGCACTCGTCGCGGTCCAATGCGTGCGGCCGTTCGGGGAAGTTGGCCGGATGAAAGCCTTCCCCCAGCATCCGCTCACGAAAGGCGGACCACTCGGCGGCGCGGATCCGGGGAGCGAAGCCCAGATCGAGCACGGCGGGATCCTCGGTATCGCCCCGTGAATGGGCCAGGTAGCCCTCGAACTGGGTGCGGGTGAAATTGGTCAGCGACGAAAAGAGTCCACGCACGCCCCCAAGAAACACGACGCGGTGCGCCGTGAAGGTGTGGAAGTTGTTCAGGATGTTGGTGCCCTGCCGCTGGAGTTCGACATCCATCGCCGCCCGGTGGCGAGCCGACGCTTCCCGCACGGCGAACAGCGTGGCCACCAGCCCAGCCACGAAGACCAGCAGGGCGGGCAGGCAGAGCAAAGCCAACGACGGAGGACGCACCGCCGCGGCTGGCTGCGACGCCCCGTAGTTCGACGTGGATGACCCACTGGCGGATAGTTTCACTGCATTCCCCCGATCGCCTGAATCGCGACCGGCCGGACCCGTTGCGTCCTGAGTTTTCCCCCGTCAGAGCGCGCTGGCCCGGCCGATTCGCCAGAGTTTCCGGTCACTGCGGACAAAGAGCGATCCGCCCGCGACCGATGGAGTTCCAAGCACTTCCTGCCCGAGTTCCAGCTCACTGACAACCCCTCCTTCGGTCAAAGATGGGTCCACCACCTGGAGCAAACCCTTCTCATTGACGCAGTAGAGGAAGCCACCGGCGGCCACCGGCGTGGAGCTGAACGGCCCCTTCAGCCGCAACTGCCACAGGCGTTTGCCGTCCGCCGCGTCGCCGCAGCTCAGAATGCCGCCGTCGTTGAGGGTGAACACCTTGCCGCCCAGCACCAGCGGGCTCGACGTGCCCGGACGGAGCTGCGGCGAACGCCAGAGCTGTTTCGGGGATTCGCCGCCCGGTTCGAGCACCGTGAGACCGTTGGACGGCACGTAAAGTTTGCCGTCGGCCACGGTCGTGGACGGAACCGTCGAGGCGCCCTCACCGTAGTTCCAGACCACCGCGCCCGTGCGAACGTCAACCGCGGCCAGGCCTTTGGCGGATTGCAACGCGACCAGTGAGCGGCCATCCGCGCCCTTCAGCAGCGAGGGCGATGTCCAGTTGGCCTTCTTCGGCCGGTCGAGTTTCCAGCGGTTTTCGCCGGTCTTGGCGTCCAGTCCGGCCGTGAACGACTCGCTGTCATTCTCCACCTGTGCCACCAGCACGCCTTCCGCGACGACCAGGGAGGAGGACATGCCCAGCGAATTGCTGGCGTTCGGATAATCCCGGCCCAAACCGCGGAACCAGACCAGATTGCCGTCGAGGTCCAACGCCACGCAGTCGTTGGACGAATAGAGAGCGTAGATCCGTTCGCCGTCGCTCGTAGGGGTCGGGGCGGCCCCGCCGATCTTCTCGTGGGTCATGGTGCGGCCGGTCGCCCAGAACTGCCGTTCCCAGCGCAGCGAGCCGTCGGCGAGGTTGAAGCACAGGACATGGAGACGGTCCTGCTTCACGCCGCTGCTGGCGCTGAGAAAGACCCGTTCGCCGACGATGATCGGCGACGACAGGCCGCGTCCGGGCAGATCAATGGCCCACGCGATGGCCTGGGCATCGAGCTGGGTCGGCAGCTTCACGTCGGGCGCCACGCCGTTGCCCAGCGGACCACGCCACTGGGTCCAATTGTCGGCCTGCGCGGTGAGGGCCAGGGACACCACGGCGGCGGCCAGCCAGCGGTTCCGGGCCGCAGTTCGGAAGAAGGGGAAGGAGTTCATGGAAGTTGTGTCGGAAGGTGGAGGCGTCACTTGGTGGAGACGATCGGCGTGCCCTGCGCGTCCGTGACCCGCAGTTGGAATTCCCATTCCTTCGTCCAGTCCTCGGTCTGCTCGTTCTGGAGGCACTTCACGAGGATGACGTTGCGCCCCGGCTGGAGCTGCGCCGCCAATCGGTATTGGTCGATCTCGACGCCCCGGTGGTATTCGTCGCGGCCGAACAGGAACTTGCCGTTCAGCCAGACCTTCCAGCCGTTCTTGCACCCCAGCCGCACCTCGACCGGCCGGGCGGAATCCGACCAGAACTCGGCCGCCGCATAGCCGGTCACGCTCTTCAGCGAAGTGAACGGCTGGTTGAAGTCCACCAATCCGTAGTCGCTCTTCGACTCGAAATCGCGCCACGAAACCTTGCCCTTGAGCCCGTCCGTCTCGGCGGAGAATTCCAGCCCCTGCTCCGGCGCGAACGCCTGGTTGAAACCGGCGCCGCCCGTGTTGTCGAACGGCCCGATGACCTTCCAGCGAGTCACCCAGCCGAAGGTTTTCTGCAGATCCACCTTTTCGCCGAGCTCGGTCAGCTGCTTCGCGATGCCCTCGATCTGATCGGCTTCCCGGGCCGCCGCGAGCGCCTTCTGGAAATCCCCCACGGCCACCGCCTTGTCGCCGGCCTTGGCCTTCGCCGCCGCGGCATCGGCCAACTGCTGCACCGCGGCCCGCCGCAGTTCGTTGCCGGGATCGTTCAGGAAACCCGGCAACAGCGCGGACGCCTTGGTAGCATCGGCCCGCGTCAGCAGTTCAAACGCGAGGCGACGGGCCCGCGGACTGTGCCCGGTGTCGCCGAGAAACCGTTCCAGCGCCGCCACCGACTCCGCGAGCGCTCCCCGCTGCCGGTCGGCGATGGTCTCGATCGCACTCCGCAGCCAGTTCAGGGCGTAGTCGTTCGCGCCGTCCATCGCGGTCAGCAGGGCCGGAATGTGCTTCGCGTCCGTGCCAGCGAGCTTTTGCCAGGCGGCGGCGGCGGCCACGTTGCCCCGCCCCTCCGCACTGACCGCCCGCACGGCGGCCACCGGTTCGCGCAGGGATTCGGGCAGCGGTTCCGCGTGGGCGAACGGAAGCAACGCCAGTCCGGCAAGCAGACGGGGAAGTGAGCGGGAGGTCATGACTGGCCGAGACGCTAACGGCCCGCCCCGGTCGGGCAACCGGGAAAGGGACTTGTTCGTCCCCCGGCGAACTCGGCACCTTGCCCGCCGTGACGACTCAAGAAGCTCTGGACCTGTTCCGTTCCACCGGCGCCCTGCTGGAGGGCCATTTCGTGCTCCGCAGCGGCCTGCACAGCCGGCAGTTCTTCCAATGCGCCCTCGCGCTCCAGCAGATGCCGATCGTCGAGCGGTTCGGCGCGGCGCTGGCGGCGAAAGTCCGTTCGCTGGGCGCGACCACGGTCATTTCTCCGGCGATGGGCGGTCTGGTCATCGGCCAGGAAGTGGCCCGGCAGTTGGGCCTGCGATTCATCTTCGCCGAAAAGGAGGACGGCAAACTCGTCCTGCGCCGCGGCTTCAAGCTCGCCCCGGGTGAACGCTGTCTCGTGGTCGAGGACGTTGTCACCAAGGGCGGCCGGGTCGCTGAAACCATTGCCATCGTGCGCGAACTGGGCGGGGTGGTGCCCGGAGTCGCCATGGTCGTGGACCGTTCCAACGGCACCGTGGATCTCGGTGTGCCCATGTTCAGCCTGATCGCGTTGAACGTGGAGACCTTCGCGCCGGATGCCCTGCCGGCCGACCTCGCCGCCATCCCCGCGACCAAGCCCGGCAGCAAGTGATGTCGGCTCCGGGCGAAAGCCCACGTTGGACACCACAGTCCTTGGCCAGAGCAGACGCCCGCACCGACCGTTTATCCGGAGCAGTCCACACCCCTTCACGGAGCCTGCCGGCCGGATGCCGGCAGCACCTTGATCCAGCCAGCCTTCCCAACCGGCACGCCACACCGTAGCGTCGCGGCGTGGCTGCCCGCTCCCTTCCCGTCCAACGGCTGCTGGATCTCATCGCGATTCCCAGCGTAAACCCCGCTTTCCTGCCGGCCGGCGATCCGCGCGCCGGCGAAGCACAAGTCGCAGCGTTCGTCGCCGACCTGGGAAAAAAGGCGGGCCTCGCACCAGAGTTCCAGGCCGTCGCCCCCGGACGCCGCAATGTCCTCCTGCACCTGAGTCCGGCCGCCCCGGCGCGTCACCGCGTCCTCCTGGCACCCCACCTGGACACGGTGGGATTGCCCGCGCTCGACACCCTGCTCCATCCGCGCGTCCAAGGCGGCCGCCTTTACGGCCGGGGCGCCTGCGACACCAAGGGCTGCGTCGCCGCCATGCTTTCGGCCGTGCTGGCGGTCGCGGCGAAGGGACCGCGGCCGGCGGAAACGGAAATCCTCTTCCTCGGTCTGGTGGACGAGGAAAATGGCCAGCTCGGTTCGCGTCATTACGCGGCCCACGGTGAACGCGGCGACCTGGCCATCGTGGGCGAACCCACCCGGCTGGAAGTCATCACCGCGCACAAGGGCGACGTCTGGCTGCAGCTCAAGACCTCCGGCCGGAGCGCCCACGGGGCCACCCCGCAGCTCGGCCGCAACGCCGTCCACGCGATGGCCCGGGTGGTGGATGCGCTGGAGACCGATTACCGCGCCGAACTCAACCGCCGTTCCCATCCGCTGCTCGGCTCGCCCACCATCAACGTCGGTGCCATTGCCGGCGGCACCCAGCCGAACATCGTGCCGAACGAGTGCGTGATTTCGATTGATCGCCGCACGCTCCCGGGCGAATCCGAGGCCGGCGTCCGCCGCGAAATCACCCGGCTGCTCCGGGCCAAGGGCCTGAAGGCGACCTTCGACAACCTGCGGCTTTCCCCCTGCCATCCATTGGAAACGGATCCCGGGCTTCCGCTCGTCCGCCAACTGTGCCGGGCTGCGGGACGGACGCGCACGCGCGGAGTCCACTACTTCTGCGACGCCGCCCCGCTGGCGGAAGGCGGGACGCCCAGCGTGGTCTTCGGCCCCGGCGATATCGCGCAGGCCCACACCAGCGACGAATGGATCAGCACCGCCAGTCTGGAACGCGGCACGGCCATCCTGGAGAAGTTCCTCCGCGGCCTGCCGTGAACGGCGAATTCATCGCCCGCGGGCAATGAGGTCTCGCTTTTGAGGTGCCGGACCTGTCCCTTGTCATCACATGCGAATCGCCCTGCTCACCCACGAACCGTTCTTCCCTCCCAGCGGAGGCGGCTCGGCGGAGGCGGTTTACCTGGTCGAGGAATTCGCCCGGCGCGGTCACTCGGTCCACCTGTTCTGCCCGCAGTTCCCCGATTCGGGCGTCATCGCGGGCCGGATGCATCTGGCGATCCATCCCTTCACCAAGTGGGAGATGGGCCGCTACACGCGCCTGCGCAACCTGAAGTATTTGCTCTACCCCTCCGCCCTCGCAGCCCAGGTCCGGCGCAAGCTGCTCTCCGACCAGCGCGGGCGGCGGGAAGCCTTTGCCTTCGACCTGCTGTTCGCGCAGCACACGATCTCGGCCGTGGCCGCCGGCAAGCTCCGGCGGGAACTGGGCGTGCCCGTGGTGCTCAACTTCCTCGATTACCTCACCGGCTTCATGGAGACGTGGCCCAACTGGGTCATGCCGCGTCCCGTCGTCCGCGCCCTGACGCGCTACGAGCTCGGCCTGCCGCGTCGCTACGACGTCGAAGGCGTGCTCACGGTGTCCACGCCGCTCGCGGAACGCTTCGCCGCGACCGGCTTTCCACGCGAACGCATCCGGCCGATCCAATATGGCTACGACTCGTCGCAGTTCCGGCCGGCTGAGGTGGCGCCGGCCAACTCGCCCAGCGTGGTCGTGATGCACGGCTCCTTTGACCAGCATCACCTCGGGGCGATCGCGCGCACCGCCGTGATCCAGGTCGCCCGCGCCCGACCGCAGACGGTGTTCCGGTTCGTCGGCCGCGAAACTCCGGCGCTGCGCCGCTTCGCCGCCGAAGTGCGGAGCGCCGTGCCAGCAGTGAAGCTGGAACTGCCGGGCTTCGTGCCCTACGCGGGAGTCGCCGCGCAGTTGCAAAGTGCCGATGTGGGCATCGTGCCCTACGAGGAATCCAACGGCACCCACTGTGCCTTTGTGGCCAAGGCGGTCGAATACCTCGGCTGCGGCTTGCCGGTGGTCAGCACACCGTTGGAAAACCTGAGCCGCTATTTTGCAGGCGAACCGGCGGTGCGTTTCGCCCAATTCGACGGCGAATCGTTCGGACGCGAATTGCTCGCCGCGCTCGACACACCGCTGGCGCAGCGTCGCGAAGCGGGCCTTCGCGCCAGCCAGCGGGTAGCCAGCGAACTCGACTGGCGAGCCGTCACCGGGGCGGCGGTGGACGCGGCCGAGGCGGTCGCCGCGGGCCGCCCAATCGCCGAGAGTCGTTAGCAGCTCGTCGGCAGCTTCTGGAGGACCTTCACCGCGTGCGGGATGGCGCCCACGACAAAGCCCAGGCATTCCACCGCGCCCGCCGGCTTCCCGGGCAGGCAGATCACGAGGGTCGTGTCCACGACGGCAGCCAGACCCCGGGACAGAATCGCATTGGGCGTGATCGCGAGTGACTTCATGCGCATGGCTTCGCCGAAACCGGGAATCTCCCGCACCGCGATTTCGAGCACGGCCTCCGGAGTGACATCCCGCAAGGCCACGCCGGTTCCGCCGGTGCTCAGCACCAGCTGGCAGCCGTGGTTGATGAGTTCACGGACGGCGCGCTGGATGTCCCGCTTCTCGTCCGGCACCAGTCGTTCGCCCAGCACTTTCCAGCCGTAACCTTCGGCCGCGGTCTTCAACGCCGGCCCGCCGAGGTCGTCGTATTCGCCCCGGGAAGCACGGTCGGAAATGGTGATGATGCCGGTCTGAATCTGCATGCGGCTAGGGAACCCGCCGACACACCGGGCTGCAAAGCGGAAACTCCGGCCCGGTCGCGTCCTTTGCCGTTGCGAAAGGAACCGCCGCGTGGCCCGCTCCCGGCACGGCCGCCCGCCGTCGCCATGAAACCCCTCTGCCTGCTGCCCCTGTTCCTGCTCGTGATCCTGCGCCTGACCGGCCAACCGGTGCCGGCCCCGGCCATCCTACATTCGACCTATTTCGGCGGCAGCGGCCCGGACTATGTGACCGATGCCGGCCTCGCCGTCGCGCGCGGCCCCGGCGGCACCATCGTCGTCCTCGGGCAGACCAGCTCCGCGACCTTCCCGGCGACCGACATCATCGGCACCCAGACCAACGGTTACGGCACTTTCATTACCCGGTTCTCTCCCGACGGCCGGACGCGCTTGAACACGACCTTCATCGGCGGCATCTCCGCCCGCGCGCTTGCGGTGGGAACGGACGGCAGCACCTACCTGACCGGCGAAACGGGCGGCTCCTTGCCGGGCAACAGCTCCGCGCAGCCGGAGTTCGGCGGGGCGTTCGACGCGTTTGTCGTGAAGGTCAACCCGGCGGGAACCGCGGTGGACTACGCAACCTATCTGGGCGGCCGGGACCTCGAGATCGGCCGCAGCATCGCCGTGGACGAAACCGGGGTCGCCTACATCGCCGGCTGGACCAGCTCGACGAACTTTCCCGCCACGGTCGGGGCGGCCCAAACAACATTGGGCGGCAGTTACGATGCCTTTGTCGCCGCGCTCGCGCCCGACGGTCAGTCCGTCCGCTACGCGACCTACCTGGGTGGTGCCCGTTCGGAATCGGGTGCGGCGCTCGCCCTGGATGCCAATCACCGCGTGTGGGTCGCGGGACGGAGTTCGTCGGCGAGCTTCACCGGGCAGCTGGCGGGGCCACTCCGGGCCTATGGCGCTTCGGCCGGCATCTCCCCCAACGCCTACGTCGCCCGCCTTAGCGTGGACGGCAGCGTGATCGAGACCCTCGCGTTCCTGTCGGGCGATGGCACCGATTCGATCTCGGCCATCCGGCTGGATGCCGCGGGCAATCCCGTGGTGCTCGGCTACAGCGATTCGGAGAATCTGCCCACGACCGCGGGCGCCTATCAGCGCACGTATCAGGGCGCGAACGACCTGTTCGTCGCGAAGTTCGCGGCCGACCTCGACGCGCTGACGTTCTGCACCTACGTCGGCTCGAGCGGGTTTGAGTTCGCCTCCACGGGCATGTATGCCGGCAATTACTTCGTGGGCGACCAGTTCATCGACGGAACCTCGCTGACGACGGAAGTGGGCGGGCTCGATCTCGATCCGGCCGGAAACATCCTCCTCGCGGCCAGCACCGGCGTGAGCGCCTGGCCGGACGCCGTCTCCACCGCGCCCAACAACGCCAACCTCCTCTCGGCGAAACTCGCGGCCGACGGCTCGCGCCTCCTGTGGCTGGCCCTGCTCGGCGGCCAGACGGAGGACTACGGCAGCGGCCTGGTGGGCGATGGCAACGGGGGCGCGTGGATCGTCGGCGAAGCCAACCGGCCGGCGTTGCCCCCGTATTTTCCGACGACACCGGATGCGTTCGCGCCCGCGTTCGGCGGCGGCATCTCCGATGCGGTCGTCACGCATCTGGGTGAAGCGTTCGGCGTTCCCGCGAACGACGCGTTTGCGGCCGCCGAGGTCCTCCCGCACCTCCGCGGAACGGTCCGCACCCGGAACGTCGGCGCCACCCGCGAAGCCGGCGAACCGCTGCCGGCCGGGGCCAACGGGGGCGCCTCGCTCTGGTGGTCCTGGACGGCACCCGCCAGCGGACGCCTGAAGCTCGACACGCGTGGCAGCTCGTTCGCGACCGCCCTGGCCACTTATACCGGCAACACGCTGGCGGCGCTGACACCGGTGGCCAGCCATGCCGGAACGCCGGAGGACGAGTTCAGCGCGGTGCAGTTTCCGGTCACGGCCGGAACGACGTATCGCCTCACTGTGGACGCCCGTGACGCTGCCGCCGGCGAAGTGACGCTGAACCTGGCCTTCTCGGAGCCGGCCAACGATGACTTCGCCCGACGCACGGTCCTGACGGGCTTCCCGGTCACCGCGACCGGCTTCAACCGCAACGCCACAGCGGAGGCAGGCAGTGACGCGGCCCACGCCAGTGTTCCGTCCGGCCAGTCGGTCTGGTGGGAATGGACCTCGCCGACCAACGGCTTCGTCGCCATCAGCACCGCCGGCAGCAGCTTCAACACGCTGCTCGCGATCTACACCGGCGACGCGCTCGACGCGCTCACCGAGGTGAAGGCGAACGACAACTTCTCGGAGCAGCCCGGGGTCTTCGCGAGCCAGGTCACGTTTCAGGCCACGGCCGGAACCCGCTACCTCATCGCAGTGGACGGCTACTACAGACAGTCCGGGGACATCCAGTTGGGCATCTTCCCGGGTGACCCGCCGCCGAATGACACCTTCGCCAACCGCATCGAGCTCGCGGGCTTCTTCGCCCGCGTCACCGGCTCGACCATCAATGCCACCGACGAATACGCCGCCGGCGAGCCGCGCCTGGCATTCGTGGACGGACTGGGCCAACCGCTCGAACCGCCGGCGGGAGCCAGCGTCTGGTGGACGTGGACCGCGCCGACCAACGGACGCGTCCGCCTCAGCACCGCGGACATCACGTTCGACACGCGCCTCGTCGTCTTCACCGGCGCCGATCTGGCCGGGCTGGTCCGCGTCGCGGGAAACAACAACCGCGGCGACAGTTTTGCGGATCCGTCGAGCCTCGTCGTGTTCGAGGCCGTCGCCGGAACCACCTATCAGATCGCGCTGGATGGCGGACTTTACGGAGCGAACTCGGGCCGTTTCACGCTGACGCTCGCCCTGGAACGGCCCCCGCGCATCGTGAGCGGCAGCGTGCAGGTGAACGGCGACGCCTCGCTGAGCTTCATCGCGGAAGCCGTGCCCGAAACCACCGTGCATCTGGAAAGCAGCGCGGACTTCAAATTGTGGACCCGCCTGGAAAGCCGCACGGTTGCGGACCCGCAGTTCAACTGGTCGCCGTCGCTCACGGATCTTCCCGCTCCCCGGTTCTTCCGGCTCGCAGACGACGGTTCCGCGCCCTGACCCGGAGCAGTTCAGTTGGCCACCGGGCGAACCTGTAACCGGAGAAATCGCCGGCCCGCGGCGCCGGAGGAGGTTGCCTCGCGGACCAGCAGGACGGTCGGACTGTCCTCGACGGTGACCGAATCCGGGGCTCCGGAAGTCCACGTCACGAGGTCGGAACTGAACTGGACCAGGTATTCCACATCCGCGCGCCGGGACTGGCGGGTTACGCGCAGCGCTGCGAATTCCCCCTGCCATTCAAACCGCGGCAGCTCTTCGCGCGTGGCGGCGACTGCCGGATCAAGACCGAGGGCATACTTCAGCAGATTGGCCACGCCGTCGCCCGCGGGCGCGGCGTCATCCGGACCGTAGGCCTCCCGCCAGGCCGCCAGCGAATCAGGCGCCTGGCCGGACAGGCTGAAACTCCAGGTCACCGAGTCTTCGAGCAGTTTCGTGGGATCGGCGCGCACGTAAGCGGTGAGGTCGCGGACCCGCGCGGTCACCGTGTGCGCACCGTTCCCGAGCAGCGCCGAGCTCACGACCCAGTTCGTCCCGGCGACGCCTTCCTGGATCACGCCGTCCACCCACCAGTCCACCGCAACGCCTTCCGTGGTCACGGGCTTCTTGGGGTTAACAGCAAAGGTGAGTTGCTCCGGCCCGGTCACCGGCCGGCTGTTGGTGGCGGGGGCGTAGCCGTCCACCACGCTGATGCGCCTGTAGTAGTTGAGGATGAACTGCTCGCGGTTCACGGCGCCGACGGGCCGGTTGAGGTTCCGCATCAGCGAATTGTTGTGCGGGCGATACCAGCCATTGGTGCGATACATCGAGCCCTCGAACAGGCCGACCACGGCGTCGTTGGCCGCCATCTCCGGAGTGGGGACCGGCGTGGCTGCCGCGATCCAGTGCTTCCAACGGATCAGGTTGCGGTCGGTCTGCGCGGTGGTGTTGGGCATCTCGGTCGGATTGAAGCCGGCGAACTGCAGGTCGTATTCGTCGGCGAGCCCGGCGAACGAATGTCCCAGTTCATGCTCCACGATGGCGGCGCTGGAAACGTTGACCGAGGCCACCGCCAGCGGCCCGCCGGAGCCGCCATACTTCGTGTCGTTCACCAGCACGATTGGCACATCGTATTCCGGCACCAGCTGGTTCAGCAGGGTGAATGCCCGGCTCGAACCCGAGCCGGAAAGGGTCAGCAACTGGACCACCCCGGGGTTGTTGAAGCCGGTGCTGAAATACGTGTCGCGCAGGCCGCCCGGGCCGCTGGCATCGCCGTTGTCACAGCCGCTCTGGTTCGACGCGATCTCGATCCGATACACGTTGCAGTAGCTCCGGTAGGGCAGCCACGGCTCTCGGGCGAACAGGAAGTTCACCACGGCCTGCACGTGCCCGGCGAACTTCGGCAGGTCGGCCGCGGCGTAGCCTTCGGAGAGAAAAACGACATTGAGGCGGGCGGAGCGCGCCCCGGTTTCGCTGACGGTGAAGAGCTGCGGCGATTGGGCCAGCAGGTGCGCGGCCCAGTTCAGCAGCAGGATGACGAAGAGGAACGGTCTCATGGCTGGAGCGTGAGCGAAGCCAACAGCCGCCCCGCCGGTTCTGCGCCGGCACCCGGCGCCTGGAAGCCGGTGAGCCGGTAAACCCGCAATTCACGCGCGGTAGGCACGTCCGGCAGCCGGACCTGAAACGTGATCGGACCATCGGCGGTAAAGCGCACCGGCACCGGTTCCCCCGGGCTGCCGGAACTGGCATCGAGCACCGTGCAGGTGAAGTCCGGCGCCGGCACGGTGTCTTCGGCGAGAACCCGCTGCTCGGCGTCCAGCAACCGGCAGCAGATTCGGCCCGGCGCCCAGATCGCACCGCGGCGCAGCGGTCGAAAATCACCCTGCAATTCGGTGCTGGCCTCCAGCTGCAGTTCATCGCCGGAAAGAACGAAACGGAAGGCGCGCTGACGTCCGGGAACCGCTCCGACCACAGCCACGGCCGGCACGTTCGTCGCGCTCACCACGGCGGCCGGCCTCGGCACCGGCGGGCGCTGGCCAGGGCTCACGGAATCATTCCGGGAGACTCCGGGACCGGCCGTCAGCAACGTCGGCTCCGGCGAAGGCCTCCGCTCCCACACTGCCACCACCACCAGGAGGACGGTCATCAGCAGCCAGAAGCGGCGGGACTTCGGATTCACGGGCTGGCGCTACGGACAAACCCCAAACCAGTCAAGCCACCGCTGCCCCGGGCTCGCTCCCGTTTACTCCGGATGTGGCCAGCGTGCGCCGGGGCTGGCAGGTTCCCGGCCAGCCATGAGATTTCCGGGTTGGATTGTCTTCCTGTTGCTGGTTGGACAGGCCTTTGCCGCCGAACCGCGCCTGCTGTCGGTGCAACGCATCGGTGACGCCGCGCCGCACAATGCCTTCACGGATCTCGTCCGCTGGCGGGACCGCTGGTGGTGCGTTTTCCGCGAGGGCCAAGGGCATGTTTCTCCCGATGGCGCCATCCGCGTGCTCACTTCCGCGGACGGCACCGAATGGACCTCCGCCGCCCGGCTCACCTCGCCCCAAGGCGACCTGCGCGATCCGCATGCGACCGTGACGCCCGATGGCCGGCTGATGCTCTACGGTGCCGTGGCACTCCCTCAACCTGGTCCGGTGAAACACCGCTCCCTCGTCTGGTTCTCGGATACGGGCACGAACTGGACCGCTGAACAGACCGTGGGCGATCCCGATGTCTGGCTGTGGCGCGTGACGTGGAACGGGCCAACCGCCCTCGGCGTCGGCTACGACACCGGCGGCGAACGCTTCGTCCGGCTCTACTCAACCCGCGACGGCAAGGCCTTCGAGACGCTCGCGCCCACGCTTTACGCCGAACCGAATCCCAACGAATCCGGCCTCGCCTTTCTGCCCGACGGAACGTGCCTGTGCCTGCTCCGCCGGGACGGCCAGCCGGGCACCGGCAAACTGGGCCGCGCCCGCCCGCCCTACCGCGACTGGACGTGGCAGGATCTCGGCGTGCGCATTGGCGGTCCGCAGTTGCTCCGGCTGCCGGATGGCCGTCTGGTCGCGGCCGTGCGCCTCTACGATGGCGGTGCCCGCACCGCCCTCTGCTGGCTGGATGCCGAAGCCGGCAAGCTGACCGAGTTCCTCAAGCTGCCGAGCGGCGGCGATTGCAGTTACCCCGGGCTCGTCTGGCACGAGGGCGTGCTGTGGGTCAGCTACTACTCGTCGCACGAAGGCCGCACGATGGTTTACCTCGCCCTGGTCCAGATGCCATGAATCCCCTTCTCTTGCGATTCGCCAGTCCGGCCGGGCAAGGGCGTGCCGTCTGGCTCGCCCTGTTCCGGCTGCGTTCGCTCCGGTGGTCGCTGCTGCTGATCCTGCTGGGGGCCGCGCTTTGGCTGAAGCGGGAATGGTCCGCCGCCAAAGATTCGGAGGCGGCCCCGCCGGCCACGACCGCGGAATCCACCCTTGGGGCTCAACGCGCGCCTTTGCCGTTCCGATTGGGTGCCGGATACGCCGGCGGTTTCCTGCTCAGCTTCGCCTTCCGGAAATCTCTCAAGGCGACCGCGCTGCTGGCAGGCGTCCTCCTCGCGATGGGGGCCGCCCTCCGCGCCCTCGGCTGGGTGGACCTGGACTGGCAGGCGCTCGAAGGCGGCATCCGCACGGGCTTGAGCTGGACCCACGAACAGGCGCTGTCGTTGAAAGCGGTTCTGGAAAGTTACCTGCCGGCGACGGCGGCCAGCGGGTTGGGACTGTGGCGTGGCTGGCGAAACGGCGGGCAGCCGGTGACGGCAGAGACTGCTTGAGACAATCGCGTTCGCCGTGGAGCGTCGCTGCCTCCAAGCGAAATCCAGATGAACATCCCCCGCCACTGGGCCGAGGCCCGTTCCCAGCATCGTGAAAAGGGGCGGCAGATCACGGTGCGCCGCTTTGGCTGGTCTGCCACGTCGCCTGCTGACGCCGAGCGCATGGCCCACGAACGGGTCGCCGAAGCGCTCCAGAAAATCCTCGGCGGGGCCAAGCTGGCCCGGTTCGAGGCCAAGGTAGCCTACAACGGTGCGGACGGTGTGCCCATCCGCGAGGAGATCGTGGCCGAGCAAGGCGACTGCGTGATTACCCGCAACAGCTACGGCGCCCTCTGCCTGAACACGCCGGATGTGCTGTTCGCGGACATCGATTTTGAAGACCGCGCCGAGGGGAAATATGGGTGCCTCCTGATTCTGGCGCTGGTGGCGGGCGCAATCATCGCCGCACGCGTGACCGACTCCGTCGCGGTGGGTATTGCGGGAATGATCGGCGGCTGCGTTCTGGTTCCCTGGTGGTTGGTCAAAGGGCTTCCCTGGTGGCGACGGAGGCGGGGTGGCCTGGACCGCCGGGCGCAGCGCCGGATCACGGAATTCGTGGCCTCCCATCCCACTTGGCGGCTCCGCGTGTATCGAACTCCTGCGGGCCTGCGGGTGCTGGCGATGCACCGGACGTTCGCTCCGGGCGAACCTGAAGTCGCTGCTTTCTTTGAGGCGCTACGATGTGACCCCGTCTATGTCCGGATGTGCGAACGTCAGCAGTGCTTCCGCGCCCGGGTCAGCCCCAAACCCTGGCGCATCGGCGTCGGCCCTATTCGCCCGCGAACCGGCGTCTGGCCGCTGGCTGCCTACGCCTTGCCAGCCCGCGAAGCATGGGTGAGGCAATACCAGGCCAAGTCGGCCGACTATGGGTCCTGCCACTTCCTGACCGAACTGGGCGGCGGCACCGCTCACGTTAAGGCGCTGGCGGTCCAGGAGTTGCACGACCGTCTGTGCCGCGCGGACACGGAATTGCCCATCGCATGAAACGGGCGCGGCGGCCGGCGATCCGCGCCCAGGCCAAGCCGGCCGCCTGCCGTAGGCCGAGAGCAAGTTGGGCCGACGCAATCCGCAGCTTGAGTCCCCGACGACGACGCGACACGCTTTGCTCATGACTTCCCCGATTCGTTCTGCCGGCTTCGCCCTCGGTCTCTTTGCTCTCGGGGCCTTTGCCGAAGACAAGGCGCCCCGTGTCGTGACGCCCGGCAATCACGGCGCCCCGCCGGCCGATGCAGTGGTGCTGTTCGATGGCAAGGATCTCTCGGCGTGGCGGGCCGACGATGGTTCCGCGGCCAAGTGGAAGGTCGAATCCGGTTACGCCGAGGTCCGCGGCGGCAGCATCCTGACCCGTGAGGAGTTCGGCTCGGTGCAGCTCCATGTGGAATGGGCCGCCCCCGCCGAGGTGAAGGGCGATGGGCAGGGCCGTGGCAACAGCGGCATCTACCTCCAGGGGCGTTACGAGATCCAGGTGCTCGATTCCTATAACAATCCGACCTATCCGAACGGCCAGGCCGGCGCGTTTTACGGTCACGCGGTCCCATTGGTGAATGCCAGCCGGCCGCCTGGCGAATGGCAGAGCTACGACATCATTTTCCATCCGCCGACTGCCAAGGACGGCCAGACCATTCCGGGATCGTTCACGGTGCTGCACAACGGCGTGCTCGTGCAGGACCACGTCCCCGTGAAGGGCGACGCGACGACCGCCGCGAAGTTCTCCGGCGTCACGCCGAAAGGCCCGATCCTGCTGCAGGATCACGGCAACCCAGTCCGCTACCGGAACATCTGGCTGCGCCGGTTGGACTGAGCCGAAACGGCCATGGCTCGTTCCTCCAATCCGCTGGACGACGTGGGGCGCCGGGTCGCTCGCAATATCACTTCCCGACTGGTCACCAAACTCGTTGCCCTGGCCTTCGCGGCGCTGGTGGGCCTGTTGGGATTCAAACAGTGTGGTCGGACGGTTTCCCGCGAATCCGGAGCGCTGTCGGCGACCAACGTGGTGAACCTCAACACCGCCTCGTTGGAGGAACTGATGACGTTGCCTCGCATCAACGAAAAGCTCGCCCGCGGCATCGTTGCCGGCCGGCCTTACGCTGCGGTGGACGACCTCGAAAAGGTCCTCGGCATCGGACCGAAAACGTTGGAGGCGGTGCGCGCCCGGGTCACGGTCGGGGCGAAGTGAGCGGCGCCGGGCGTGGGCTGGCGCCCAGATGCCTTCGGCCCGATCCGCCAACCGGTCTCAATCCGTGGCCTGCCAGTGCCGCCGCCGCCGGCAAGATGCCGGCAGCACTTTGCTGCGGCCCGCTCGCCCACGACGTCCAGTGGCCTTCGATTCCGGGCCGATGCGCAACCCGGGCTTCCTTTGCCGCTGGCAAACGGTTAGTTCCTCGGCCCTCCGCGTGACGCTTTACGATCAGCTCCTCAAGACCTCCTCCACCAGCAGCGATGCGTTGCTTGGTGGCTTTCTGGATTACGTCACGGCCAAGGGGCTGTCGCTCTATCCCGCGCAGGAGGAAGCGATCCTGGAACTGTTCGAAGACAAGAACGTGATCCTCAACACGCCGACCGGCTCCGGAAAATCCCTGGTCGCGTCGGCGCTGCATTTCCAGTCGCTCGCGAAGGGTCGCCGCTCGGTTTACACCTGCCCGATCAAGGCGCTGGTGAACGAGAAGTGGCTGGCGCTCTGCCGCGAGTTCGGCCCGGAGAACGTCGGCCTCTCGACCGGCGACGCGACGGTGAACCGCGAGGCGCCGATCCTCTGTTGCACCGCGGAGATCCTCGCGAACATCGCCCTGCGCGACGGTGAGCGGGCGCAGGTTCACGACGTGGTGATGGACGAGTTCCACTACTACTCGGACCGCGAGCGCGGCGTGGCCTGGCAGGTCCCCTTGCTCACGCTGCCGCAGACGCGCTTTCTGCTCATGTCGGCGACGCTGGGCGAGACGGAGTTCTTCGAACGCGAGATGACGCGGGTGAACGGCCGCCCGAGTGCGACCATCAAGGGCACTACCCGGCCCGTGCCGCTGGAGTTTTCCTACGCCGAGACGCCGTTGGCGCAGACGCTCGAAAAGCTCATCGCGGACGGCCGGGGGCCGGTCTATGTCGTCCACTTCACGCAGAACGAGGCGGCGGACAACGCGCAGTCCTTCACCAGCATCAACGTGGCGACGCGCGACGAGAAGGCGGCCATCGCCAGCGCGCTTGAGCAGTTCAAGTTCACCAGCCCCTACGGGCCGGAGCTGAAGAAGTTCCTGCGCCACGGCATCGGGCTGCATCACGCCGGGCTGCTGCCGAAGTATCGCATTCTGGTCGAACAGCTCGCGCAGCGGGGACTGCTCAAGGTCATCTGCGGCACGGACTCACTCGGCGTCGGCATCAACGTGCCGATCCGCACCGTGCTGTTCACCCGCCTGAGCAAATACGGCGGCGACAAGGTGGCGGTGCTGACCTCGCGGGACTTCCACCAAATTGCCGGCCGGGCCGGACGCAAGGGCTACGACAACGTCGGTTGGGTTGTCGCGCAGGCGCCCGAGCACGTCATCGAGAACCTGAAGCTCGACGAGAAGTCCAAGCAGACCGGCAAGAAGGTGGTGAAGCGCAGTGCGCCGGAGGGCTTCGTGGGCTGGGACAACAAGACCTTCGACCGACTCCAGAACGCGCCGCCGGAGAAGCTATCGTCGCGGTTTCAGGTCACCCACGCGATGCTGCTCGGCGTGCTGGGCCGACCAGGCGACGGCTGCGCGGCGATGCGGCAGATCATCCGGACCTGCCATGATTCGGAGAAGCAGAAGAAGGCGCACCTGAAGCGCGGCTGGGAGCTGTTCCGGTCACTGCTGGAGCGGGGGATCATTGAGATAGTAGGACCTGCTGCCAGCCGGTCGGGTAACGCGGGCTGCCAGCCCGCAGCGGGTGTTGAATCCGAAACGAGAGACGACGCGGCGGGCAAGCTGCCCGTGCTACGAGACGGGCAGGCTGCCCGTCCCACTTCCAAGCTCCGCGTCAACATCGCGCTGCCCGAAGACTTCTCGCTCAACCAGGCCCTGTCGCTGTTCCTGCTGGATTCCATTCCCGCGCTCGATCCCGAGGCGCCGGACTACGCGCTCGACCTGATTTCGCTGATCGAAGGCATCCTCGAAGATCCGGATGTCGTCCTTCGCGCTCAGTTGCGGAAGCTGAAGGGCGAGAAGGTCGCCGAACTCAAGGCGCAGGGCATGGAATACGATGACCGGATGGCCGAGCTGGAGAAGCTGGAGCATCCCAAGCCCAAGCCGGAGTTCTTCTACCCGCTCTTCAACGCCTGGTCCGACAAGCACCCGTGGGTGGGCACCGAGAACATCCGCCTGAAATCCATCGCGCGGGAGATGTTCGAGCAGTTCCGCTCGTTTGCCGACTATCTCAAGATTTACGAACTCCAGCGCGCCGAGGGCGTCCTGCTGCGCCACCTCAACGGAGTTTACAAAGTCCTGTCCCAGACCGTGCCGGAGGCGGCGAAGACCGGTCCCGTCCGGGAAATGGAGGAGTATCTCCGCACCATGCTGCGGCAGGTGGACTCCAGTCTCCTCGACGAATGGGAGAAGCTGAAGAATCCCGATTATCGTCCGGCGACCGCCGACGCGCCGGAAGTCCGACCGCCGGGTGCGGAAGAAGCCGCCCGGGACATTACCCGGGACACGAAGGCCTTCACCGCCACCATCCGGACGCGGTTGTTCGCGTTCCTGCGGGCGCTGGCGAACGATGATTTTGAGCAGGCGGCCATCGAGTGCGGAAACTGGAATGGCGCAGCGGCACCGGAGTCTCCCGCATCGCCTGCGCCGTGGACCGCTGGCAAGCTGCGCACCGCGATTGAGCCATATTATCAGGACCACCAACGGATCAATCTGGACCCCGAAGCGCGTAGCCTGAAGCACACCCAGATCAAGGTTAGCGAGGACCGGAAGTCCTGGGTGGTCCACCAGATCCTTGTGGATCCGGACGGCCACAATGACTGGTCGGCCGAGCTGACAGTGGATCTCGACGCCTCCCGGCTCGCCGGGGAACCCCGGATACAATTGGTCGGAATCAGCCCCGTTGGCGGCTGATGGGTCCGCCATTGCGCTGACCGGCGCCTTCCCACACCGTTCCGGCATGCCGGTTAAGGTCAATTTGCGGGTCTTGGGCGAGAAGGACGAATCCGAGTTTCTGTCCGGGGAACTCCCGTTGGAGGAGTTCGCCGGCGACCTCGTGGACCCGCTCATGAGGTTCGGCCGACCGCTGGAATACGAGCTGGAAGCCAGCCTGCAGCCGGATGGCGTCCTGTTGCAGGGCAGCCTGCGCACGAGGCTGGATTGTCAGTGCGGGCGCTGCCTCAAGGCCTTCAAGCTTCCGCTCGAAATTGAGGACTTTTCCGCCCTCGCTCCGCTCTCCGGGGAGGATGCCATGGTGCGCGATGGCGATTTTGGGGACTTGACGCCCTTTTTGCGTGAAGACATCTATCTCGCTCTGCCAACGAATCCGTTGTGCAAACCAGAGTGTCGCGGGCTGGCCCGAAAGGCTTCCACCCGCGATTCGCGTCTTGAGGCGTCAGAGGGCGAAGGCCCGTCTCCTTGGGCTGCTTTGGATCAGTTGAAACTGTAAACAAGAACGAAACATGGGCGTCCCAAAACGTAAACCGTCAACCAGCCGGCAACGCATGCGCCGGGCCTACAACTCTGTCCTGACTCTGCCAAAGATCCAGGCCTGTCCGCAGTGCTCCTCGCCGCGGCAACCCCACCGGGTCTGCCCGTCGTGCGGTTACTACAACGGCCGCCAGGTCATCACGGTCAAGTCGGCCGCCTAAGCGGTTTACGGAAGCGCCGTGTCCCGTTCTGCGGGACCGGCGTTTCGTGCTTTATGCGATTGGCCGTTGACGTCATGGGCGGGGACAAGGGTCCCGAGGAATTGCTCCATGGCATCAAGCTCGGGCTCGAAGCCGACCGGGAACTCGCTGCCATCATCGCCGTCGGCCCGGAGGCGGAACTGAAGCCCCTGGCCCAGAAGATCGGGCTGCGCGACCACCGGCTCGAATTCCAGCAGGCCAGCGAAGTGCTGACCATGGACGACAAGCCGGTCCAGGGTCTGCGCAAGAAAAAGGACTGCTCGCTCCTGCGGGCGGTCGAGCTTGTGAAGGATGGCCGCGCCGATGCGGTGATCTCGTCGGGCAACACCGGGGGCATCGTCGCCGCCTCCACCATCCGGCTGCGCACGTTGGAAGGCGTTACCCGGCCCACCATCGCGTGCATCCTCCCGTCCAAAACCCAGGCATGGGTGCTGGTGGACGGTGGGGCCAACCCCGAATGCACGCCTGCTGATTTGGTGCAGTTCGCCGTGATGGGATCTGCCTACGCCCGGGCCATGTTTGGCCAAGCCCGCCCTCGCGTCGGCGTGCTCAGCAACGGCAGCGAGGAAACGAAGGGCACCGATCTGACCCGGGCCACGGTCGCCGCCCTCCGGCAGACGGAGCTCAACTGCATGGGCTATTGTGAGGGCTACGATCTGTTCAATGACGGCGTGGACGTCGTGGTCTGCGACGGGTTTGTCGGCAACATCGTGCTGAAGACCGCGGAGGGCCTCGGCCGCACGGTCGGGGTGATGCTGAAGGCGGAACTGAAGGCCAATCCGCTGCGCATGCTCGGAGCCCTGCTGGCCAAAGGCGGCCTGACCAGCCTGCGGCAGCGCATGAATCCCGACATCTACGGCGGCGCCCCGCTGCTCGGCCTCAACGGCACGGTCGTGAAGATCCACGGTTCGGCCAACCGCAACGCCCTGAAGCACGCCCTTGGCCAGTGTTCGCGCCTCGTGAACAACCACCTGAACGACACGATCGTCCAGGACATCGCCCGCGCCACCGCAGCCACGGCGGTGCCGGCCTCCCCTTCCGCCTCCACCTGACCCCTGTCCGCGATGGCTAATTTCAAGAATCCCCGCGCCAACCGTCCCCATCTTCGCAGCGTGTCGATCACCGGGGTCGGCTCGCAGGTGCCGGACCGGGTGCTGGCCAACGCGGACCTTGAGAAGATGGTCGAGACGACCGACGAATGGATCACCACCCGCACCGGCATTCGCGAACGCCGGATCGCCGCACCGGACGAGGCCACTTCCGACCTGGCCGTGGCCGCCGCGCGGAAGGCATTGGCCAGCGCCGGCATCACGGCGGACCAGGTGGACCTGATCATCGTCGCCACCATCACGCCGGACATGCCGTTTCCCAGCACCGCCTGCCTGGTGCAGCACAAGCTTGGTGCCACGCGGGCAGCGGCGTTCGACATCGAGGCGGCGTGCAGCGGATTCGTCTATGCGCTCGACATCGCCAGCCACTTCGTCGCTTCGCACACCTACAACACGGTGCTGGTGATCGGTGCGGAGAAGATGTCATCCGTGGTGGACTGGACCGACCGTAACACCTGTGTGCTCTTCGGTGACGGGGCCGGTGCCGCGGTGCTCCAAAATCGGCCCAATGCCCATGGCCTGCTGACCACCTGTCTCGGATCCGATGGCGGCAAGGCCGGTCTGCTGGAACTTCCGGCCGGCGGCAGCGCCTGCCCCGCCACGGCGGACAGCGTTTCCAAACGGCTCCACTTCCTGCGGATGGACGGCAAGGAGACCTTCAAGAACGCGGTCAACGCGATGGTCGCCGCCGCCAACGAGGCGTTGAGCCGCTGCGGTGTCACCGTCGCGGACGTGAAGTGCATCATTCCGCATCAGGCCAACCAGCGCATCATGTCCGCCGTCGCCGAACGGCTCGACGCCCGCGAAGACCAGCTCTTCGTCAACGTGGACCGCTACGGCAACACCAGCGCCGCCAGCGTCGCCATCGCGTTGGACGGGGCGGTCGCCGCCGGCCGGATTCGGCGCGGAGACCTCGTGCTGCTGGTTGTCTTCGGAGCAGGACTCACCTGGGGCGCCGCCCTGATCGAGTGGTGATCGCGTTTCCGGTCACGCCGCCGGCGCCGGCTCGGCGCGCGGCTTCCTGAGTGCCAGCCATGTCAGGCCGGCCAGGCACACGATGTAAACCAGCGCATTCGGCGTCCGCGCCGTCCACTTCGCCCACGGCCAAGGAAACCGGAAGAAGGCGTAGTTGAGCCCGAAATACAGCCACGCCGCCACCAGCAGCGTCGGCGACAAAACCGCCCGGGCCGTCAACTCGCCCGTGTCCGCCCGACCGCGAAGCCAGCGCGCCAACACCGCGAGGCCGACCAGTGGCACGGTGACCAGCAGCAACCACGCTGCGCTCTTCGAAAACTGGTCCTGTTCGTAGGCGAGGTTGACCAGCGTCTTGCCGCAGATCGGCAGGGCGGTGATCGGCAGCGCCAGCAGCACGGGCGCCCACCTTCCCTCGGCGACCAGCACCGCCGGCAGAAATCCGAGCAGCAAGCCAAAGTCATACACCTGGTCCACCCACCGCACCGGGCTGAACTCGACCAACGTCAGCAGCACCACGTGCAGCCCGAGAAGCGGCCATTCAATCCGCGGAGACAGCGACGCTTCAGGGAGCCGGGGGGAAGAAATCAGTTCGCGGTTGCGCCACAGGCCGATGGCTAGGGTGGCCCCCATGACCGCGCCGAAGGTCGTCTCCATGAAATTCCACCAGTTGATGACCTGGTCCCATTCCGCCCAGACACCCGTGCGGAAGAACTCTCGGTTCCACGCATGGCCGGCCTGAAGGCACTGTCCCAATGGAAACCCCACTGCCCCGCCCAGCACTCCCCAGCCCGCCAGCCTGACCGCCAGCCGATCCCGTCGCCAGGCGGCGTAGCCGATCAGGGTGAGCAACGCCGTCAGGAAGCCGCCCCAGACTTCGCGCCGCGGCTTCAAGGAGGCGGCCGGCTCCCAGCGCCAGTCGTCGGAAAAGTAGATCCGCGGAAGAAGTTTTCGCGCGGGGTCAAACGGCTCGTTGAGCAGCCAGATCCCCGCCGTGCACAGCAGCAACGCAGCGCCGAGGGCGAGCGCGAGGTCACGGGAACGATGCCGGACTCCGCCCAGGCCAAAGCCCAAGAACAGGCCCGCAAAGCCGATCCAAAGGCCACCCTTGAGGGCGAGACCGAGCATTCCCCATCGCAGGGCGGCCCAATTGCCGACCAACTCGGCATCATGGGTCAGCCCCACGGTCTGCCCGTAGGTCATCGAGCCGCCGAAGCCGATGGCGACCGTTCCCCAGGCCACGGCCCGCAGGGCGGTCAAACCCGGCAACTCCGGACATATCGCCAGCACCAGCGTGAGGCTGAGGAGCAGGCCGGCGATCATCGCGCCGGTCTCGTGCCCGTATTGGCCGCGGATGCCCCAGCCCATGCCGCCGGCGAAGGCGCCAAGCATCATCGTTGCAAGCGGACCCAGACTCCGGCAAGGGGCGGTGGACATGGCCGCACCCAAGCAAAGCGTGTTCACTGTGGCACGCTGATTCGCAGCAATGCCGGATTGACCGCCCCGCGATTGTGGTCCTTCCTCATGAGCAACCGGTTTCGCCCGTGGACCCTTCCCAAACATCCGGAGACAGCGAGCTGTTTCGCCAGCGAGTCAAGGAACGCAGTTCGCCGGTTCCCTCCATTGTTTTGGCCATCGCCGGTCTCGTGGCCACCGGATTGGCGGTCCACCAGGTGCGGGAATCGGAAGAACAGTGCCTCCGGGAACGTTTCGCCCGCATCGTTCAGGCGGACCGTTCGCTGATCTACTCGGTGGTCAGCCGTCAGGAATCGGCCCTCTTTTCACTCCGACTGCTGTTCGCTTCCAGCGAACGCATCACCCGCGACGAGTTCCGATTGGCGGCGAAGGATCTGCTGGCCGAGAACCGGAGCATTTCCGCGCTGGAATGGATTCCCCGCGTGCCGGACACCGATCGCCGCCGGTTTGAAGAACAGGCCCGCGCCGAGGGGGCCACGAACTTCTTCATCTCCGATGGTGGACCCGGCCAACCGCCGGTCCGGGCGGCGGAACGCCGGGAACACTGGCCCATCCTTTATGCGGAGCCACTGGAGGGGAATTCGGCGGCCTTGGGCTATGACCTGGCCGGCGGCCCGACCGTCGCCGACATCGAGGCGGCCAGAGATACGGGACAAACCCGGCTGACCCTCCCGGTCAAGCTGCGTCAGGAGATGACCGAACGGAAAAGCCTGATCGCCATCCTTCCCGTCTACGCGCCAAACCAGAGCATCGAGACCGTCGAGGGGCGGCGGACGGCTTTTCGGGGGGTCGTCGAGGGCATCACCCGAGTAGATGATTTCTTCACCGAAGTTTACGAGGATCGGCGCGATTTGCCCTACGCCCTGGCCGTCTTTCTCTCGGATCTGACCGACGGCCCGGTGTTTGAAATGGGCGGGTCGCGCTGGAAGGCCGGCAGCCCGATCCGCGTGGTTGAGCCCCTCAACATCGGGCAGCGAGGCTGGCGATTCGAGTTCGAGGCCACTCCCGAGTGGGTCGCCCGCGGAAGATCGTAGGCTCCGTGGTGGACCCTTGCGGCCGGCCTGCTGGG
>CAIWAH010000247.1 GCA_903910585.1 uncultured Verrucomicrobiota bacterium | reverse complement strand
GTGCCGGCGGCCGGCTTCCAGCTGTTGTTCGTGCCGTCGCCGTTGCTCTGCACGAAGGCGTCGCCCTGGTTCATGGTGTAGGCGCTGGTGTACGCGCTCACGCCGAAGGTGCTGCTGATGATGTCGGCCTGGCTGCTGCCCTTGATGTAGACGTCGAGCACCGAGTAGAAGCGGGCGCTGGCGCCGGCGCCGTCCTTCACGATGTAGCTGTCACCGAACAGCGGGGTGGGGGTGACGGTGGCGAAGGCGGAGGCGGCGATGCCGAGAGCGGCGACGGGGGCGAACATGTTCACGAGGAACTCCTCTGGAAGAAAAGGACACGGAAGGTGTCAAGGCTGCGGGTGGAGACTCTCGGCTCCTGGGAGAACCGCAGACAGGACGACGTGCGCTTCGGGTCCACGACGGTCCGAACGCGCACGGAAGTCTGGAAAGGGAGGGATCCGGACGAGGTCCGAACCCCTCCCTGTTCGGCGGATCCACGGTTCCCCTGGGCCGTTCCCTGTGGCCCATGCGTGGATCGACGCCGATCGCCCTTCAGGTTCTCGCCATGCATCGGCGAACGGCCGGTTCCCAACGGCCACTCGATCCGATTCGAATGATTGCACTCGATGCGCACGGGGTTCACCTGGAGGAGACGAAGTTCTTGAGTGAGGAACGGGGAACAAAGTCGCGGCGACGCGCCGCGGGGGGAACTCTGGAACCGGAGAGCGGGTTGGAAGGGGTTGGGATTCGCCGGCCCTCGCGCAGATCACGCGAGGAAGCGCCCTTCGTCCACTCACCGTTCGGCCAGCCGGTCGATCCGTCGTCGTGGTGCCTGGCCGTGCACCGCGATGCGAACACTCTGTCACGAAGCGGAATCAAGTCAAGAAATGCAATGCAATTTTTTCCAGTTTCGAGCCCCCTTGCCGAACTTGCTTTCATGGCAACGGGACAGCCGGTCCACTTCGTGGATCCACTCTCGCCCGCGAGACTTTTCCCTTGCAACGGAGCGGATCGCCAGGCCATCTGGGCATGCGCCTGCGATCGGGTCGCTGGGGGCGACCGCCGAGCTTCGGCGGTGCCGTGCAGGACCGTTTCAGTGCGAGATCAGTTGAAGTGGTGCGCGGATCCGCGCGGTGCGAACGGCGTCGCCCTGGGAGGCGACCGGCCCAAGGGGCCGGAACCGTGCGAACAGGATGGACAGGGGCATCAAGCCCCATCGCGTGTCAAAGACACAGCGCCCTTTGCAGCCACTCCGACCGTCTTGAACGTGTCTGGGGAACCCTTTTGCCAACTCACTCTGCCCGGCCTTCGGGGAACTTGGCCCAGCCGGGATTGGGCCAACACCGGAATTTGACCCC
The DNA here is from genome assembly GCA_903910585.1 of uncultured Verrucomicrobiota bacterium. Taxonomy (GTDB): domain Bacteria; phylum Verrucomicrobiota; class Verrucomicrobiia; order Limisphaerales; family UBA9464; genus CAIWAH01. Next base: position 241 of record CAIWAH010000247.1, on the reverse strand, counting down.
AAACCGGCCTTGGGCAAGAAAGAACACCGATTTCGGCCCAAAAAGAAACCTCCCCGGCGCATGGCCGGGGAGGTCTGGTCCTTGTCTGCAGTGATCGATCCGGCTCGAAGGTCAGTCTCGAGCTCGGCGGCGGGCGATCAGTCCCGCCAGGCCGATGAGCGCTGCCGCGCCGGGGGCGGGCACCGCGAAGGCCAGCGTGTAGTTGAAGCGGCCGGCGGTGCTGGTGGCACCGGTGAAGGTG
>CAIWAH010000246.1 GCA_903910585.1 uncultured Verrucomicrobiota bacterium | reverse complement strand
GGTGGACGTCCCTCCCTTTCCTCAACCCCGCGTTGAAACCCAAAGGGGGACCGGGCCGCGGCCAGCGAGAGTCCATCTCCGGCCGCACCTGCGATCAACAGGCTGCCCGATCCCCAAGGAGAGTCCTATGCGTCAACTCGATCTGTTCAAGGCGGAAGTCAAACCGCCGCTGAAGCCGGCTCAGCCGGTCGAATACAAGGTGGTCGCCCTGCGGGAATGTCCCGCGCCGGAATACCTCCGGTCCTGCGACACCCCGCAGCACGCCGCCGACTACTGGCGGCAGTGCGTCCTGCCCACCCCGCACTACGATCCCGAGAAGGAATGCTTCGTGGTGCTGCTGCTCACGACCCGCAAGCGGGTCAAGGGCCACCACGTTGTCGGCATTGGCTTGCTGGACCAGGTCTTGGTCCATGCCCGAGAGGTGTTCCGGCCGGCCATCGTGGCGGCCGCGCACGCCGTCGTAGTGATGCACAACCACCCTGGGGGAGACCCCACGCCCAGCGAGGCGGACATCCGCATCACGCGCGACCTGATTCGCGCCGGGCAGTTGCTCCGGATCGAGGTGCTCGATCACGTCATCGTCACCCCGCACCGGCATTCGTCGCTCCGGGAAATGGGGTTCTTTCACCAATAGCTCTTCACTCAGCCCCGGCACGTTGCGTGTCCGGGGTTTTTCTCTTGTCCACTCAGACCTCCAGCGTCCGGCAGAAGGCGTGGCTGAGCAATCGCAAGTCGCCGTCCGAATTGTCGTCGCCTCCCTGCCTCACACCAAAACGAAAACGCCGGGAGAACCTTTTCGTGATCCGCTTGTCTCCTCAGCCTATGGGCAGGCAACAGGTTGGATACATGGTCACCTTTTTCCGGCGGCTCCTTAGAAGCTGGTGGTGCTGGTCCGAGCCAATCAAGGCGGCCACGCCGGAGAGGAATTGGTTATGCCGAGATTTTATGTGACCCACGGTTACGACGATGAGGACCGGGAGTATTTCGTCCTCGGCGGGGACATGGTCGGAGGCGAAGTCCGGGCAGGCATGGTGGTGCGTGTGCCCGTGGCTGCCGGGGATACCTTGGTAGGCCGGATCGCCCGCGTGGAAGGCCAGGAGTGGCCCGTAACCAAATCGTTCGGCATCACGGAACTCCGCCACAACACCGGTTTTTGCCTGGATTGTCCCGAGGCGAAGGATCGACGCAGGTGGCAGCTGCTTTGCCTGTCCGGCTGGATTGAGATTGAGGAGGACACAGCCGTGGCCCGGGACGGTTCCCTCAGTCCGGATCGGCTCGATGCGGCGAAAGCCTCCCCGGATTCCAACGCTGCCGCAGCCAACCCGTGGAATCCATGATCACCCTCTCCTTTCTCAATGGTCCTCGGGCTGGCGAGATGATGAGCCTGCCCGATGGTGAATGGACGGTTGGCCGGGCACCGGACAATGCGATTGTGATTCCGGACCCTTCCGTGTCGGCCCGCCACGCCGAACTGCTGGTCAGTTTGGGCGAGGTGGTCGTCCGGGACCCCGGTGCCCGCAATGGCACCTTTGTCGACGGCCACCGAGTGGAGGCCCAATGTTTGGTGGGAGCCGGGCAAGGGGTGCGCTTCGGCGCGGTGGATCTCCGGGTCCTGTTCGCGACGGACGATGATTCCGGCGGTGCCACGAGCGTGACCGCGGCGCATGCCATGCGACAGCCGAAATCCGCATTGCCACCGCATCCGGAGGGAATGCTGACCGCCAACACCGCGACGATCCGGGCCGATCTGACCCAGATTGTGCCCCCCCCGCCACCGACGCGACCGGGGGATTCACCCGCCAAGCCCGCAAACTTGCCGAACGCCTCCACTCAGCGCTGGCGCCCGCCGGGTTGGACCGCGGGATTGGGGGCCATCATCCTGATTCTGCTATTGTGGCTACTGCGGCGCTGAAGTCGGGGCGAGCCACGCGAAGCGCACTTCCGTCCCAGGTGTGTCTACCGCATGCTTTCGCCCGCCATGCGCGAACCTGATATGCCTTGGAATGCTCCCACCACCATCGGCGCCGAGTTCCAGGCGACCGCGTGGACCGACCTCCGGGCGATTGCATCTGGAACCGATCCGGTGCGCCAACGCGACGCGTTGGAACGTATCTGCAAGCGGTATTGGAAACCGATCTATGCCTTCATTCGCCGCCGGGGGCATTCCCCAGATGCCGCCCGGGACCTGACGCAGGATTTTTTCTACCACCTGCTGCGAAAGGAACGGCTCAAGCTGGCCGACCAAAAGCGCGGCCGCTTTCGCTCGTTTGTGCTCAAGTCGCTCCAGAACTTCCTCGCGTCGGACTTTGACCGGAGGTTTGCCCAGAAGCGGGATGAGCGGGTGGTCGTGTCCCTCGATGAACCGCTTGATGATGGGCGCACTCTGGACCCGGCCGGTTCCATGGCGAGCCCCGACGAGACGTTCGACCGGCTCTGGGCACTGGATCTCCTGGCCGCCGTGCGTCGCCGCCTCGAGACCGAATTGCGGGCCGAGAATCGCTCCAACCAGCTTCGCCTGCTGCCCCTGGCGATGCTGGAGGACGCGGACTCGAAGTATGCTGATGTGGCACACGAACTCGGCATGAGCGAATCAGCCGTCAAGAAAGCCATCGAGCGGTTGCGGGACCGGTGGGAGCAGTCACTGCGCGAGGAGATTGCCGCCACAGTCCAGTCGCCTGACGAGGTCGAGGCGGAGCTGCGGGACCTGCGGGCGGTGTTGGCGGCATAGCACTCCGAAGTGCCCTTCGGGAGGCGCCATTGCCTTTGCCCCCTGCCCCGGAATTGTGGAGTCGTCGGCACCAACCCCGCAGGAACGCGCGGATTCGCCCCAGGAAACTTCCCGGGGTAAAGCGAACGGGACGCGCCGATGCCCTGATCCTCGCGAAAGTTCCCGGGCGAACGGTGTCACCTTCGCGGCAGGAGCCCGTAGTAAGAGATGTCCGCCGGTCCCGACCAAAGGTGCCGGGCGGCGGGACGAACGACACATGCCACACTGAACCACATATGAAATTCCCCTCCTCACTCCTGTTGGCCAGCACCCTGATCCTCTCCCTGCTGGCGGGTCCGCCCACGGCTCGCGCTGGCTGCCCGGGCAACCGCAGAGTGGCGGTGCGCCCGGCACCGTGCGCGCCGCCGGCTGCGCGCACGGTGGTCCGGCAGACACCCTGCCCCGTGATCATCCGGCCCGTCGTGGGCCGTCCCGGGTGCGGGAACCAAGCCCTAGCCCCCTCCATCCCGGCGAGCGCGGGTGTCAGCGTAAGCGCCGGCAATTGGCGAGCCATCAATGCCGCGCTGCGCCAGCAGGGGTATGCCCTGCACCGCGTCGGCGGCAACTTCGAGGTGCATTCCATCGCAGGCACACAGCCCTGATTTGCCGCAATACCGTGATGGCTTCACGGCACCGTCATGCATAGCAGCAGCATGACAAAAACCGACTGATGGATTGGCTACCCACGGTTAGTTAGTTGCTAAGTCTAACCGGAGCTGATTTTACAAATTAATTCAGGTGTCTAAATTGGTTGCTGCGGCTTTCCAAAAATGCACTTGGGCGTCGAAACGAAAACAAACTGCCGGGCATTCACCCGGGCAGACTTGTGCGCACTCCTGGCGACGGCATCGTTGCTTATCGGCGTGATGTGTGGCTTGGGCTCCGCTACCCGCACCGCTACGGAGGCCGCGGGTTGTCAGAACAATCTCAAGCAGTTGAGTCAGGCTTGGCTCAGGCATGCTGCCGACAACCCGCTTCTTGTCGGCAACGTGGGCGGCGGGGAGGCACAGACAGCTGATCCGACGAGACAAGACGCGTGGGCGACCGGTTGGCTGGATTGGGGCACTTCTTCGGTGAACACGAACGCCGCCAAGCTCCAGACCGTGGTCTTCGCTCCCTACATCGGCTTCGATACCGCGGTGTTTCGTTGCCCTTCCGACCGGTTTGTTTCCTCGGCCCAGCGAAGCCTTGGCTGGCGCACCCGGGTGCGCAGTTATTCTATGAATGGTTTCGTCAGGCCAATCGGGCAACTACCCTTTGATTCCCGCTACCGGGTGTTCACCCGGCAAAGCGATTTCCTTCTGCCGAGCGAGACCTTCATTTTCACCGACGAGCACCCCGACAGCATCAATGACCCGTGGTTTGGCGTGTATCCGGACGGAACAGGAATTGTGGATGTCCCTGCCTCCTTTCATAACCGGGCAGCAGGCTTCAATTTCGCGGACGGCCACGTGAAGTTCCACCGGTGGCAGAAATCCACTGTGGCGAAACCGGTCCGTTTCAATTTCGGCTTCGGCAATGCGACCAACGACGTGGACCTGCTTTGGCTGGGTCAACGTGCATCGCAGCGCAGATAGGCCATTGGATCCATCTCATTGAGATTCCATGAAGACACCGAATGATCCGAAGCGGCATTGTGGTTTCACCAGAGTGGAGTTTTCCGTTTTGATCGCCTCGTCCTTTCTGGTCGCCCTGCTTCTGTTCACCGCCGCCAGCACGACCCGGTCCGCCACGGAAGCTGTGGGTTGCGAGAACAATTCCCGGAAACTGATCCAAGCGTGGCTCAGTTACTCGGCTGAGAACACGACGTTGGTGTCGAACAACATGGACTCCCGCTCATGGGCTTGGGGGGCTCAGCGTTGGTCGACTGATCCCGATTCTACCAATACGGCTAAACTCCAAACCCCGGTCTTTGCCCCGTTTGTCGGAAGCGACACGTCGATTTTCCGGTGTCCGTCAGATCGTTTCGCAAGCCCCTCGCAACGCGCCCGGGGTTGGCGAAGCCGGGTGCGCAGCTACTCGATGAACTACTACATCGGCCTGACGCTCTTCCAACCGTTCGTCCCCGGCTATCGGGTATTCCTCAAGGAAAGCGACCTTATATTGCCCGGCGGAACCTTCGTCTTCGCCGATGAACATCCCGACAGCATCGACGACACATGGTTCCGCGGTGATCCCAGCGCCGGCCGGGATAACGATTCCAACCTGCCCGCGTCCTTCCACAATCGTGGGGCGGTCTTCAGCTTTGCCGATGGCCACGCAGAACTGCACCGCTGGCGAGGGACCAACTTCGTCCGCCCGGTGCGATTCACCTTCCTGAGCCAAGCTCCGACCAACGGGGAGGACTTCAACTGGCTCGCGGCACGCGTCTCCCAGCTGCGCCCCTGAACCTTTCGCGGACCTGAAGCAGCCAATTGATGAAACCCAACTCAAATCCTTTGACCCATGGTTTCGCGCGGGTTGACCTGCTCAGCTCGGTCACGTGTTTCGGTCTGCTGGCTCTCATGCTGGTTGCCAGCGGCAGCGCCACGCGCACGGCCACGGAAGCCGTGGGCTGCCATAACAACCATCGTCATATTGCCAGCGCATGGCTGACCCATGCACACGACAACATTTTCCTGCTGGGCAGCAGCTATGCAGTCGGCCCCTTTGGCTGGGGAAACGGCGTGGGATGGGAGACCAACGCCGTCTACACCAATGTTGCCAGCGTTCTGACTCCAAGCTTCAGACCCTACGTTGGCGAGGATCCGGCTGTGTTCCGGTGTCCCAGCGACCGGTTTGTCTCCCCGGCCCAGCGAAAACTCGGCTGGCGCCACCGCGTGCGCACCTACTCGATAAATGCCCAGGTCGGAACCGCCCGATCCGATTGGGGCGGCAGTTTCCCCACGTATCAGCGCCTGCAGGATTTCTCCGCGCCTGCTGCCACCTTCGTGTTCGCGGAGGAGCATCCGGGCAGCATCAATGACAGTTCCTTCGCCACTGATCCCACAGGAGCCCGGAGCCCGGAATCCGCGCGCCTCATCGACATTCCCGCGTCCTTCCATAATCGGGGTGCCCATTTCGGCTTTGCCGACGGTCATGTCGAACTCCACCGCTGGACCGGCTCGCGAGTCGTTCAGCCGGTGGTGGCGGGTAGGTATGTCAATCTCATCATCCCTGCCCCTAACGACCCCGACGCCGTCTGGCTTGGCCAGCACGCCTCCCAACTCCGCTGACCCCGCTTTCTGCCCCTCATGAACTCTTCCCGCATACCGTCGGTGGTCCTGCTGGCTGGCCTTGGATTCATGCTCGGATACCCGACGCCAGCGCAAGTCGTGCAGGGCGTCTCAGTCGGTTTGCCGGCCAGCCCGTTGTCCGCGGCCGCCAGCGGCAACTCGGCTGCGGCCGTATTCAGCGCAGATGGACGGCATTCGTTCTTCCTGAGCACCGCCGCCAATTTGACGACCAACAGCGTCAACGACGGCTTCGCCGACGTCTTCCGGCGGGAACTGGCCTCGGGCACGCCC
>CAIWAH010000245.1 GCA_903910585.1 uncultured Verrucomicrobiota bacterium | reverse complement strand
CGGCCACGTCGGGCAGGCTGGCAGCCCGCCCTACGTTGGACTCAGCCGGCGAGGTTGAGCGTGGATTCGCCTTTGGGCAGGGCGAAGCACGCGGTGATGTCGCGGCCGTGGCGGTGCCAGGTGTTGGCGGTGAGTTGGAGCGGTTGGCTGACCTCGCGCAGGGCGGTGGGAAGGTCTCGCTGGGTCAGCACGGGCGCGCCGTTGGGGCCGGCCGGCCAGCGGAGGGTGAAGTCCGGACACGCGTAAGGAGCCTGCAGCCGCACGGTGCCGCCGGTGAATTCGATCCGGGTGAGTTCGCGGGCGGCCCAGTAGCGGGCGACTTCGCTGAGTTTCATCCAGTGCAGATGGTCGAAGCGGGCGTGCAGGCGTTTCACGACTTCCTGGAAGATCTGGAAGCCGACCTCGTGGCCGTTGAACCAGATGCCGGTCCAGTGCGCGAGCATGAGGGCCGGTTCGCCGCGCCGGATGACGTCCACCATCCGGCCGCGCTGGCCATCCTCGGTGATGAATTTGTCGGCGCCGCCTGGATTCGTGTTGTCCCAGCCGCCGGTCCAGTCGCCCGTGCAGCCGATGATGCTGACGACACAGCGAGGATCGGCGGTGCCGAGTCCGCTGACGTTCTCGACGCGGGGAGCGACGCTTTCCTCGCCCCGGTCGAACAGGTGCCGGAAGTAGTGGGGAATCTCCGCGCCGAAGACGCTGCGGACGGATTCAAACGAAGCCTGCGCGAGCTGCGGCAAGGCCTTGTTGCCGTAACCGCCCGGCGTGGTGACACCTTCGCAGGGCAGGCCGATCTCCTTGAGGATGCCGAGCGCGAAGGCCTGGTAGGCGGCCAGTTCGTCGGCGCTGCGACCGGTGGTCCACTCCCAGTTTTCCATGAACTTGGGCGACAGTTCGGGGAACGGATGGCCGGTCTTCAGGTCAATGACCCGGGTGTGCGTGACCATCTCGGGGTGGATGTCCCAGTTCGGTAGCATGACCTCGCGGACGAGTGCGATGGAGGCCTGGAGTTCGGCGCGGGTCCAGCCGGGCAAGCCGCGGTCGAGCCGGCCCACGCAGGCGGGGAAGGGGACGATGCTGTATTTGCCCTTCACGCCGGCGCCGGCGCACCACTCGCCGAACTTGCGCACGAACGCATCGGGGATCTCCACCGGCCACTCGCGCCACGGTTTGTGGTAGGTCGCCGCGGCGCCGGCAAAGGCCTCGTTGAACTGCGGCATGGCGAAGCGGTTCACGTTCACGAGGCAGGTCGAGTCATCAATGATGAGGCCGACGGGAACCCGCGTGCGCGGATTGAGCACGGTGACCTCCGGTGAGCGCGGCGGCCGTTCCCCGGGCACCTGGGCAAATCCCGGCCCGGCAAGGCGGGCGGCGAGCGCAGTGCCCGCGGCGGCGCGGAGAAACTCGCGGCGATTGCCCAGGGGCCGACGGGGAAGGTGCATGGAGGAAGCAGACTGCGGTTCCGGAACGGTGGGGAGCGAAAACTGCGGCGGGACACCGCTTGACCGTGCCGACGGCGGTTCGCGAGGCTCGCGCCGTCATGCCGTTGCCGGAAAACATCCTCGCCGAACTGCGCGCCAAGGTGGGCGCGGAACAGGTCCTCACTCGTCTCGAAGACCTGATTCCATACTCCTTCGACGGCACGGCGGCGCTGAGCCAGATGCCCGGCTGCGTTGTGTTCGCCCGGTCCGCGGCCGATGTCGTGGCGGTGCTGGAGATCGCCCAGCGCACGAAGACCGCTGTGGTCACGCGCGGCTCCGGCACCGGCCTGAGCGGCGGTTCGCTGCCGTCGCCCGGCTGCATCGTGCTCTGCACGGTGAAGATGAACCGCATCCTCGAGGTGGACCGGGCCAACCTGACGATGCTGGTCGAGCCCGGCGTCACCACCCTTCAGGTCGCAGATGCCGCGGCGGCCGTCGGGCTGTTTTATCCGCCCGATCCCGGTTCGATGAAGATCAGCACCATCGGCGGCAACGTGGCGGAAAACTCCGGCGGCCTGCGCGGGCTGAAATACGGCATCACCCGCAACTATGTGATGGGCCTGCAGGTCGTGCTGTCGGACGGCGAGGTGCTGTTCACCGGCAACAAGTGCGTGAAGGACGTCGCGGGCTATTCGCTGAAGGATCTGTTCATCGGCAGCGAAGGCACGCTCGGCGTCATCACCCAGGTGCTGCTCAAGCTGATTCCCAAGCCGG
>CAIWAH010000244.1 GCA_903910585.1 uncultured Verrucomicrobiota bacterium | reverse complement strand
TTCTCCGACCGGCGCGATCCGCACCGAGGTGGGTGTCTCCGGTGCCCGTTTCATCAGCGGATCCGTTTACAACGAGGGCCTGATCCGGCTCGACGCGGTCACATCCTTCGGTGCCGCCGGAGCCGTGCACGAGAACCGCGGCCAATTCGAGATCGGCACCGGTGCCCGCGCGACGTTCACCGGCAAGGGAGGCGTCTTCCGCCAAGCCGGTGGCGAACTGAGAGCCGGCGAACGGAATCTCGAACTGCGGGATGGCCGCTTCGAGTTCACCGGCGGGAGCATCACTGGGCGTCCACTGCTGGTGCGCAGCACGGTGTCGGTCGGAGGTCCCGAGCTTGCGTTTTCGGCGGAAATGGCCGGCCCAGGCGGGCGCTTTGTGGGCCCGATGGCTTCCCCGCTGCATCTGCGCGTGCTGAGTGCATCGGGATTGGGGGGCGACACCGCGGTGACGCTGGAGGGCGACGGCGCCCTCGCGGGCCATCTGGAAGTGGGCAGCCTCTCCGGCGGCCGGGTCGCACTGGCGACCACGGCGGGACGTCTTTGGATCCAGCCGGGCGGGCGGTTCACCGTCGGCACCACCGGCGGCGGCGCGACCACTTTGGCCGGGAATCTTCACAACGAAGGCACCCTTCAACTGACGGGTGATCTCACGGTCGCTAACAGCGCGCTGGTCACCACCAATCTCGGCGAACTCCGCATTCCGGCGGGGAGAACCCTGCGCGTTGACGGGGCGTTGCGGCACGAGGCCGGCGAGCTGGCCTTGGCGGGCGGAACGATCGATGCCGGTTCGGGATTCACGTTGAAATCACCCATGGCGCAGGCGACCGGCGAAATCCGCGGCGGAATAACCAATGCCAGTTCGCTGCTGTTGGATCAGGCAGTCGGAGGCCTGCTCATCCGGGACCGGTTTAAAGGTGAACCCGGCAGCGAACTCCGTCTCGTCGTGTCGGAACCGGAAAGTTCCGATCCCCTGCTGACGGTCATCGGTGTGCTTGCTGCGGGCGGGGATTGCCGGGTTGAACTGGAAGAAGGTTTCGTTCCACCGCCGGGAGCGACTTTTCCGCTGTTCCGGCACCAAGGAACCGATGGCCGCTTCGATTCCATCGCGCTGCCCGAATTGCCGCCGGGGAAGTTCTGGAATCTTGTCCGCGACCGCTTGACCTGGGATCTGGTGGTCCAGGACGAACCGGCGCCGTTCGCACTGACGGCGGATGTCGACGACGGGCAGGTCCGGCTGCGTCTTGAGGGGACGCCGGGAAAGTCCGCCACGGTCCTGCAGTCCACGAATCTCGCAGACTGGTCCGAGGTCGGGGTCGCGACGCCGTTCAGCGGCGACTTGGAGATGAATCTCGCGGGTGAATCCGAAGCTCCGGCCCACAGGTTTTTCCGGGCTAGCGTAACACCTTGAGTGCGGTCATTTGAGCTCGGCCGCCAGCTTTTCGCCCAAACGTTCGGCCTGGGCCACGGGAAGACGGCCTTCCGCGCGCCGGGGCGAGGCTTCCCGAAAACTGGCCGCACGCAGCTCGACCTGATGCCCCAGCACGCGGGCGGTCGCCGCCACCGGGCTCTGGCAACCACCGCCCATGCCGCGCAAAAAGGCGCGTTCCGCGACGACGGAGACAAAGGTGTTGCGATGGTTGAGAGCCGCCGCGAGGGAATTGACCTCCTCGTCGTCACCCCGGGTTTCCAAGGCGACCGCCCCCTGCCCCACCGCCGGCAGCATTTGTTCGGGTTTCAACACGGTCGCCAGCACGCCTTCGGGCGGTGCCTTGAAGCCTTCCAACTGTTCCCGGGTCAGCCGTGGGTCGAGCCGGAGTTCACCTTTTCCGCCAATGAAGCACTGCAGGCGAACCAAGCCCGCCGCCGCCAGGAGCGTGGCGTCAAACGCGTCGGTTTCCACCAGCTTGCGCAACCGCGTGTCTACGTTGCCGCGAATCTCGACAACCTGAAGGTCGGGACGCGCCGCCCGGACCTGGGCGGCGCGGCGGGTGCTGCTGGTCGCCACGATGGCCTTGGCGGGCAACGCGGCGAGGCCGGCATCCGCCCGGCCAAAATAGGGAGACCGTCCCTCCGGCGTGGCCTTGCCGATCCGTTCGGCAAAAGCCTGGCACCGAGCATCGCGGAACAGGAGCACATCCCGCACATCGGCCCGCGGGGGAGTTGCAGCCAAGGTGAGGCCATCCGGCAGTTCCGTCGGCAAATCCTTGAGACTGTGAACCGCGATGTCCGCTTCGCGGGCAAGCAGCGAATTCTCCAGTTCCTTGGTGAACAACCCCTTCGGCAGCGATTGACCCGGCTGGGCCAGCGAAGCCGCCTGCAGCTTGTCCCCGGTCGTCTTGATGATCTTGAGCTCGAATTCCCGGGCCGGCCACACCCGCCGCAGATCAGCGAGAACCGTGTTGGATTGGGCCAGCGCCAGGGCGGAACCGCGGGTGCAGATGATGATGGGACGGGACACGGGAGAACGGGATCAGTTGATCGGATTCAGGCAGGAAGACGCAAAGGGGACCACTCCGGTGATTCGGGCCAGGCACTCGCGGGCGCGTTCACGAATCAGGGTTTCGCAACGGACCAACTCGGCCCGGCGCGACTGCCGATGCCGTTCGGCCGTGGTTTCAAGATCGTCCAAATCGGCGAGGAAAACTCCCGGAAGCGCACGAACCGCAGGGTCAATGTCGCGGGGAACGGCCAAATCAACCAGGAGAAGCGGGCGTGCCCCACGACCGCTCAACAGCCGGGCCAGGCGGGTTTGATCCAAGATGAAATGAGGCGCTCGCGTGCTGCTGATGACCACGTCGACCCGGTCGAATTCGGCCTCCCACGTTTCGAAGCGGATGGCGCGGCCGCCCAGTTCCCGGGCCAGTTCCTCCGCACGGTCGAAAGAGCGGTTGCTGACAATGACACTGCGGGCTCCCCGGCCGAGCAGGGCGCGGGCCGTCTTTTCGCCCGTATCACCAGCGCCGATGACCATCACGTCCCGTCCGGCAAGACCTCCGAGAATGGATTCCGCCAGTTCCACCGCCACGGAGGCGACGCTGGTCTGGCCGCGCTGGATGCCAGTTTCGGTCCGGATCCGCTTGGCGAAATTGAAGGCGCTTTGGAAGGCCTGGTTGAGCATCCGACCGGTATGCCCAGCAGCCAAGGCACCGGCATAGGCCTGCTTGAGCTGCCCAAGAATCTCGGTTTCGCCCAGCACCTGCGAATCCATCCCGGCGGCCACCCGAAACAGTTGCTCCAACGCCGCCCCATCCCTGCGGAAGCGCCAATGTCCGGCCGGGTCGGGACCTTCGTGCGCCGCACCGAAAAACGCCTTCAAACGGGTATTCGCCGTGCCGGACTCCAGCGGCGTGGTCGCGAACAGTTCGGTCCGGTTGCAGGTCGAGATCAGCACCCCTTCGCTGGCCAAGCCCAACGAACGCAGCCGGGAAACCGCGTCCGCCGCCGCGTCCGGGCCGAAGGAAAAGCGTTCGCGGACCGCCACGGGGGCGGTGCGATGGCTGATTCCGAGGGCGATCAAGTTCATCCGGGAGACGGAGCCGCCGACCGGGACGGTGCTCCGGACCCGAAGGCTACGGAACCCGGACGCACTTGTCCAAAGGGGACGGCAAACGCGTATGCCGTTGGTTGACCCCCATTTGTGCCGTCCCTACTGTCTGCCCGGCGATGGCGGTCATCACTCCGAACCGAACCGACAACGGGCGCAGCGGCGCACCGTTGTCTCCGCCGTCCGCCAGTTGGGAAACCATTGTCGCGCCGGTGCATCCGTTCCTTGACCGGGTCACCCGGCGCCTGCACGAGCAGATTGCCCAATTCGACCCGGAAATCGCGGAATACGCCCGCTACGCGCTCGACAATCAGGGCAAGCAGCTTCGTCCCGCCTTGGTCGCGCTGGCCGGCAGCACCGTGGGGGAACTGAATGACGACCTGGTCACCGTTGCGGTGGTGATCGAGATGGTCCATCTCGCGACGCTGGTCCATGACGACATCATGGACGGCGCCGAACTTCGCCGCCGGCGACCCACCTTGGCCGCCCAATGGGGCAACGAAGTTTCGGTCCTGTTGGGCGACTGCCTGTTCGCCCACGCCTTGCGGTTGGCGGCGAGCTTTCCCACACCCGCCGTTTGTCGGGCGGTTTCGCAGGCGACCTTGCAGGTTTGCACCGGCGAGATCCTCCAAACGCACCGGCGCCGGCGCTGGACCGTCACCCGGGACGAGTATTTCAAGGTCCTCGAAATGAAGACCGCGGAACTGTTTGCGCTGGCCTGCGAACTGGGCGGTCTTCTGGCCGGCGCGACCCCGGACCAACAGGCCGCCTTGCGCCTCTACGGGCTCAAGCTCGGCACCGCCTACCAGGTTTACGACGATTGCCTTGATGTCTATGGCGTCGAGAGGGTTGCCGGGAAATCCCTGGGCACGGACTTGGCCACCGGCAAAGTCACCTTGCCCCTGCTGACGTTTTGGGAGCGGGCTTCCGGAGAGGATCGGCAGGAGATGCTGGGATGGTTGGATCAGTGGAACGCCGGACATTTCGCCCAAGTTCGCGACCGCCTGGAACGGCACGGCGCCTTGGCGGAATCCGTTCGGGTAATCGGCGGCCTTCTGAACGATTCCATTGCCCCGCTGTCCCTTCTGCCCGCTCGCCCTCCCACCGAGGCGCTCAAAACATTGACGGGATTTTTGTTTCAACAAACTGCCGCCCTCGGTGTCTGACCGGCCGTGACCGCAGCCCTCATGGAGTCCATGTCCACTTCCCTGCCCTTGCGCGGGGCGGTTCCCGTCGAGGAACCGGGAGACCGTGCGCTCGTTGCCAAAGCGCAGGCGGGGGACTGTGATGCCTTTGAACTGCTGATCCAAAGGCACCAGCAACGGATTTACGGGCTTTGCTACCATTTGACCGGCAATCACGAGGACGCCAACGACCTCTCCCAAGAAGCCTTCGTGAAGGCGTGGAAGGCACTGCGGAACTTCAAGGGTGACTCCAGCTTCTACACCTGGATTTACCGGATCGCCTACAACGGCACGCTCAACCACCTCAAGCAGCGTAGAAACCGAACTCCGCACCTGAGCCTCAACGACTTGGACGCCCAGGCGGAACACGATGCGGAATTGGTGCAGCTGGTTTCGGAACGCACCCCCCGGCGCGACGCCGGACTCACCGAACTCCAGAAGCATTTGAACGACGCCATGCTGCGGCTGTCAGAGGAGCACAGGACGGTGGTCACCCTGCACGACATCCAAGGGCTGGCGCACGATGAGATTGCCCGCATCATGGACTGCAATCCCGGAACGGTGCGGTCCCGACTTTTCTACGCCCGCCAGCAGTTGCAGGCGTGGCTCGCCGATTTTCGCAAATAAGCCATGAGTCAGTCTCCCGAAGAATTTGAAGAGATTCGCCGATTGCTGGCCCTGAAGCGTTACGAGGTGCCCCCGCCGGGTTATTTCGACCGGTTTTCAGGCCAGGTGCTGCAGCGGATCCAGCGTGAGGAAGCCTTGGCCAACCAACCATGGTGGCAGGCGCAGCTCGCCTCCCTCGGTTGGCAGCGACTGCTGGCCGTCGCCAACTTGGCCGCGTTGGCCGGCGTCGGCATCATCGGTGTGACGTTGGTGAACCTCCGGGAAGATGACCTGCCCGATCCCGAACACTTTGCCGCCCTCCAAATGGACTCGGGAAGCCCTTGGGGAACCGTGGCGCCTGCCGTGTCACCCGCGGTCGCGTCGCCGGCCCTGTTTGGGGGGCCAATGCCCGATCGCTCGCTTGGTATCGTCCCTGCCGGGTTCACGGATACCTCAACCACCGGCCAAGCCACCAAACCGGAGAACATTTTCGCCGTGCCGTCCCGGAACGACCGGCAGATGCGTTTCTATCTCCGGGAGTAACCGACACCGTTGAACTGGTCTCACCAGGAGACCTCCGAAGACAAAAATGCCCGCCATTGGCGGGCATTCTCGTTTTGAAAGGGAGAGGAAGTCTCCGTGACCCTCACTGCGCAGGAACGAAGAACAGCGTCAGCTTCAGTTCCGGAAGCGGGATTTCCAAACGGCCGATGTCGTTGATGCCGCTGTCGCGCACTTCCTTTTTCCCGCCCTGCTCCAAGGTGATCTGATAGCGACCGCCGGCCCGCACCCATGTGCCTTCAGCAGTCAATGCGGCGAGACCTTTGCCGTCCTGTCCGCCCAAGGCCGCAAAGTATTTTTTGGCGAGCGACAGCGGGTCGGTCGGGGTTGCCGCCACGGCGGCTGCCGCCGCCGCGACCGGAGCGGCCGGCCGGGCGGTAATCCCGTAACGGCGGGCCAGTGACGGATCCATCCCCTGAACGGGCGCGGCCGCCTGCTCCTGGTTCTCACCTTCCGCCGGCGGTTTGGGCAGCTCGGGCACCGGGACGGTGAGCACAAACCGGCCATCCGGATAGGCCACCGCGGTGGCGTTCTTGAGGAATGTGGAGATCACCGCGCGGATGTTCCGCAGTTCAGGCGGCGCGAGGTTGGTCCGCTTCCGGCGGGCATCGATGATGGACGGGGTGACATCCGCCCGCCAGCGGCCCAAAATCTTCTCGTCGTCGAACAACGGGCTCTTGCCTATTTCCAGGTAGGTCTTGAAATCCTTCAGGTCCAGCTTGGCCAACTCCTGGGTGATTTCGCCGCTCGCCAACACCGCCTGGGTCTTCGGGTGATTGTGGAGGGCGGTCAGGCCGGACTTGTCATCCAGCAGCTTGAGATACTCCGAGTCGCCCAAGATATCGGTCAGCTCCGGCTTTTCGCTCAGAGCGAGGAACGGCGGATATGTTTGGAGGCGGATCCGGACCGCCGGGTTTTCGTGGATGAAGCCGAGCAGGTCCGCGATCTGGTATTCCTTCGCCGGAGTGGCGTCCAGCGGCGCAAACGCGCGATCCCAGCCGGAGGCGGCCATATCGAGGCGGGCCTGGCTGACCAGTTTGACCGGAGCGACTTCGGATTCGCTGGCGAGCTGGGAGCTCAAATAGCCCTTGGCATAGATCGGCTTGCCTGCGCCGAAAAACAGGATGACGCCCGCCAGCATGCCCACGAACACGCCCAACGCCTTGTTCATCTTCTCGAACTGGTCGCGGGTGACGTCATCCTCGCGGTATTTGAAGTGCAGTTCCACCGGCTTGTGGGCCGCGAAGCCCGCGCCGAAAAACACCAGCCAGACCAGGAGGAAACCGATCGCCGCGGGCAGACCGTAATTCCACATCGGATTGCTGGCCGTCATCTTGGCCACCAGCGGGGTCAGCACACCGCCGACCGCGGAGGCCACCGCGAGGCCGATCAGCACTCCGATGAGCGAAACCAGCGAACGAATCGCACCGGTTTGGAATCCAATCGCGGCAAAGCCGCCGACCAGAACGATGGCAAGCAACCAGATGAGCATGGCGGAACGCTATTAAGCAGGTTCCGTGCGTGCACGCCGAAAATCTCCAATTCTCCCGCATGAATTTACCGCCCCCTTTCTCCGGCCAACTTCCGGGTTCCTTGACTAGCCCCCACCCCGGGCCGGTAGGCTGTCCCGCGATGATTCGTTGGCTTTTGCGCCTTGTCCTGCTGTCGGTCTGCGTGCTGGCCCTGCCGGTCCGCTGCCCCGCGCCCATCATTTACCGGGCAGGCGAAGGCTGGACCTACGAGCCGGTCGGCGGCGACGGCGGCAAGTGGCGCCGCAACCGGGCGAAGGAACAGCTGGCCGTGGCCAAGGAGTTGTTCGAGCAGAAGCAATACCGCACCGCCCTCAAGGCCGCCCGCCGGGTGGTCAAGGTCTGGCCGCTCTCGGACTATGCCGGCGAAGCCCAATATCTTGCCGGCCGCTGCTACGAGGAGCGCAAGATGGACGAACGGGCCTTCAAGGAATACCAGCGGGCGCTGTTCAACTATCCCAAACTCGCCAGCTACGACGAGGTGCTCAAACGGCAGTTCGACATCGCGACCCGCTTCCTGAACGGCCAATGGTTCAAGCTCTGGGGTTACATCCCGTTCTTCCCCTCGATGGAGAAGACTTCGCAGCTCTTCGATTCCGTGCACCGCAACGGCCCCTTCTACGAAACCGGCCCCAAGTCGCTGCTGAACGTCGGCGCCGCCCGCGAAAAGCAGAAGGATTACCCCAAGGCGGTCAAAGCCTACCAGAGCGCGGCGGACAAATATTCCGACCGTGATGCCGTCGCATCCGACGCCCTCTACAAGGCCGGCATGGCGTGGACCAAACAGGCGAAGCGCGCCGAGTATGACCAGTCCATCGCCGGCAACGCCATCGGCACCTTTCAGGACTTCAGCGCGCTCTATCCGCAGGACAAGCGGGTGCCGGACACCCAGACCATCATCTCCGAAATGAAGACGGAACAGGCCCGCGGCGCGTTCGAGACCGCCAAGTTCTACGAGCGCAAGAAGCGCTATCAGGGCGCCGTCGTTTACTACAACGAGTCCTTGCTCAAGGATCCGAAGTCCCCTTACGCCGAGGTCGCCCGGCAGAAGCTCGACGAACTCAAACCCCGCGCGGAAAAGCAGCAGAAGCGGATCGCGGACTTCGAGGCCGCCATCAAGGCCTCGCGCGAGGCCAACAAGGGCACCAATGCCGTGCCGGACCAGGCCAAGGAACCCGCGCCGGCGAAGGCTCCATGAAGTGCCGATTTCCCCAGATCGTGGCCGCCTTGGGCGCCGTTATCGTGGCCGGATGCGCCTATCGCCTGGGCCCCACCAACGGCTCGGAGGCCCGCAGTCAGAGCGTCCAGGTCCAGCTGTTCCCGAATCGCACGATCGAACCCCGCCTCAGCGAACCGGTCGCCCAATCGCTGCGCCGTCAGTTGGCGCAGGAAGGGACCTTTCGGCTTGCCAGCCGGGGTGAGGCCGACGTGCTGGTGACCGGCGAACTGGTCCGCTACGAGCGCCGGCCGGTCAGCTTCCAGCCGAACGACATCATCCAGGTCCGCGATTACGAAATCCGGCTCACCGCCCAGGTGAAGGCCATCCGCAGCGGTTCCGGCGAAGTGATTCTCGACCGGCAGGTGTTCGGGCGGACGCTGATCCAATCTTCCGACGACCAGGGCAGTGCCGAGCGCCATGGGGTTCCGCTCGCGGCCGACGATCTGGCGCGCAACATCACCTCGCTGCTGGTGGACGGTAAGTGGTGATCCGGCGGGAGTGCCTATGGTTTCGTTCCCCATGCCCACCCGTCACCTGAACGCACTTTTTCTCGCCTGCACCGTCAGCTTCACCGCACTGACGGTGCAGGCTGCGGATTGGCCCCAATGGCGCGGCCCCAAACGCGACGGCCACACCACGGAACAGCTCCCGGAACGTTTTGCCACGGCACCGCAACAGCTGTGGCAACTGCCAGTCGGTCACGGCTACGCCGGCCCGGTGGTAGCAGGTGGCCGCGTGCTTCTGGTCGCCGAATCCGGAAATCAGGAATCCGCCCACTGGATCGACGCCGCCAACGGAAAAGTCCTGTGGTCGGTCCCCGTCGGCGACACGTATGCGGATGAGTTCGAGCCCGGCCCGCGCTGCGTGCCGGTCATTGCCGGAGATCTGGCGTTCACTCAGACGTGTCGCGGGGAGTTTCGCTGCCTCAACCTGAAGGACGGTTCCACACGCTGGCGTTTTCACTTCCGCGACTACGGGGCGACATGGTCGGAAGAAAAGAACGGGGGCATCGGCGCCGCGAACCGCCGCGGAAACAGCGGGTCGCCGATCGTCACCGACGACCGCGTGCTGGTGCAGGTCGGCAGCACCAACGGGGCGGGGCTCGCCGCCTTCGACAAGCTCACCGGGCGGCTCCTGTGGAAATCGGCGCCCGACCTGACGACCTATTCCTCGCCCGTCCTCGCGCCGCTCGCGGGACGCCTGCACTTCATCAGCGCGACCTGCGAGGGCCTGCTGGCGGTCGCGCCGGAAGACGGACACGAGCTCTGGCGGGTGCCGTTTCGCACCTACGCCAACCGCAACGTCCTGACCCCGCTGGTCGCCGACGACACGGTTTACTTCGCCAGCCATTCGACCGGCTTTCGGGCCGTGAAAGTCGCCGCCAACGGAAGTTCGTTCCAAGCCACCGAAGCGTGGCTCAACCGCGACCTGAAGCTGAATCTGTCCACGCCCGTGCAGGTGGGCGGACACCTGTTCGGGCTGGGGCC
>CAIWAH010000243.1 GCA_903910585.1 uncultured Verrucomicrobiota bacterium | reverse complement strand
GCAAATTCCGCGTAGTCCCGGCGCTCGCAGAGCACCGCGACAGGGCTTTTGCCGAGACCTCGCAACATGAATCCAGCGCGCAAGCTCCGACCAGCGCCGGCCGACCGTGGAGAATCCCCCCCACCGCGAGCCGTTCAGGACGAGTGATTCCTCGCCCGCCACCACATTTCGGAATCCGAGTGTCCACTTGCCCGGCCGGACGTTCTGCGGAACGCTGCGACCGCAATCTCACTGAAAACATGACTCACTCCGTCCGTTCCTGTCTGCGGGCGCTGCTGCCGGTGGCCGCAACGCTCCTGGCCGCCGTTTCGCTGGGCGTGGCCCACGGCGCCGAACCGGTGCGCGGGCCGTTCTGGTCTGGCACCATCATGCGCTCCAAGTCCGAGCCCGCGGCCATGAAGGGCCTCGCGATCACGCTCGGCAACGAGGGCCGCAGCTACGTCGTCTATGACCTCGACACCATGCGCCTCGCGACCGCCTGGACCGGCGAGTTCCTCGAGTTCGGCAACACGCTGACGAAGATCGAATGGCCGCCGCCGCCGTCCGTGAAGGGCACCAACGTGGTGTTCGATTCCAAGCTGGGACCCGGCTGGGCCGACAAGGGCGGCGCACTGGGCGATCCGCGGACGCGTTCGCAGGGACCGCTGCCCAAGGCATGGGCGCATTACTCCGGCCTCTACGTGTATGACGACCGCGTGGTGCTGAGCTACACGGTCGGCGAGACGCCGGTGCTGGAACTTCCCGGATTCGTCAATGCCAGCGGCCAGCCGATCTTCGCCCGCACCTTCCAGTTCCAGAAGGCGGCGAAAGATCTCGTCGTGCTCCTCGCCGACGGCATTCAGGGCTCCGTGGCCGCGGACTTCGTCGGCGACCAAGCCGGCCCGGTGACGGTCACGTTCAAGGACGGCCGCAGCCTCACGGTCGGCGGCAGCGGCCTGCCCAAGGGTTCCCGCCTGGAAACCACGACCGAGGGCAAACTGGTCGTGAAGTTCGGCAAGCTCGCCAAGAACGACTCCGTCCGGCTCGCGTTCTCCAGCGAGGCGAATCCCGGCGGCTTCTTCGCGCTGGGCCAGAAAAAGCCCCTCGACCTGAAACCCTTCACCGAGGGCGGCGGCGTCCACTGGCCGGAGAACATCACGACCACGGGCAAGGTCGGCACCGAAGACGGCCCGTATCAGGTGGACACGATCACAGAGCCCTTCCCGAATCCCTACAACGTCAGCACGTTCTTCGGCGGCTTCGACTTCCTGCCCGACGGTCGCGCGGCGATCTGCACCTTCCACGGCGACGTGTGGCTGGTATCCGGCCTGGATGACAAGCTGGAGAAGCTCACCTGGAAGCGCTACGCGACGGGCCTGTTCCAGCCGCTCGGGCTCAAGGTCGTCAAGGGCGACATCTACGTCGCCGGCCGCGACCAGATCACGCGCCTCAAGGACCTGAACAACGACAGCGAGGCGGACTTCTACGAGAACTTCAACAACGACACCGTGGTCACGCCCAACTACCACGAGTTCGTCCTCGATCTGCACACCGACTCGAAGGGGAGCTTCTACTACGCCAAG
>CAIWAH010000242.1 GCA_903910585.1 uncultured Verrucomicrobiota bacterium | reverse complement strand
CCTGCTCCCTGCTCTTCCCCCTCACCGCCAGCTGGGCGGCAGGCCGTGGGACACTTCGATGGCGGAAAACCGTTGGGGGGGTGCCGGAGTCAGCGTCTGCGACCACGCCGCCGTCCGCCGCAAACCGTCCGGCAAGGCAATGGGTGCCGGTGGCTGGAATGCCCGGCGAACCTTGGAATGATCGGCGAACGCATGGACCACTTCCGGACGCGCGGGCAGGTGTTCAATCCGGGCCGGAAGTCCGAGGGCCTGGGCAACTTCCCGGGCCAGATCCAGCACCCGGACCGGTTGGTCGGCCCCGACATTGAACGTCTCGTTTTTGGCCTCCGGCACCAGCGGTGCCCGGGCTATCAGCGGCGCCACATCGTCCACATGGGTAAAGGCGCGGGTTTGCAGTCCATCGCCGAACACCGTGAGCGGTTGCCCGGTCCGGCAACGATTGAAGAAGATGCCGATCACATTGCGGTAGGGGTCGGACAGGTTTTGGCGCTCACCATAGACGTTGTGCGGCCGGAAGATGGTGAACGGCAGGCCAAACACCCGTTGGGCGGCGCGCAGATCGAGTTCACCCGCGTATTTGGCGATGCCATAGGGATCTTCCGGCACGGGCACGGTGTCCTCCCGCAACGGCACCTGGCCGGCACCGTAAACCGCGATGGACGAGGTGAACACGAAGTGGCGCGTGCCGTGCAACACGGCTTCGTTGATGAGATTGGCCGTGGCGCCCAGGTTGTGCCGGTAATTGAAGCGCCGGATATGATGGGAAAGGCCTTCGGCGGCGTAGGCGGCCAGATGATAGACGTAATCGAACGGCCCGTGCTCCCGCCACAGTTGGGCGACAAAGGCCGGATCGGAAACATCACCGGTCACCAACCGCGCCGCTGCGGGCACGTTGCGCCAGAATCCGCCGCTCAGATCGTCGGCCCCGACCACCTCGAATCCCAACCGCAGGCAGTGGTCGGCGACATGGGAGCCGATGAAGCCGGCAATTCCGGTGACAAGCACGCGTGGCATAAGGACCGGTGGAGGCTTACTCGCGGAACGATCAGAAGTCCAAGGCGGACTTCCCCGACCGCTTTCCCGACTCCCCGCTGTCTGCCACTGGCGCTTGCCGCTCAGTCCCTTTCCGCCTTCCGCTCTGCTCCCTGCTCCCTGCCCTTTCCCTTCGCCCGCTCCCCGCTCCCCGCTCCCTGCAACTTGCCCCCAAGGCGAGAATTTGCCTTGAGCCTTTTCGTCGGGTGCGGGACACCACGGGCGGTTCACGGAACCAAGTTTTCCCCGTTCGTCCTGCCCGCTGGGTCGTCGTTGGGCGTGCCCAAAAAAAGGCGCCGGACTGCTGCGAACAGTCCGGCGCTTGCAGGCAGAGAACAGGCTCAGCTCAGTTCTGTGCGTTGGTCGCGGGAGACGGTGGGTTGGATTGCGTGCGACGGGTCAGGCCGCTGCGCCGTTCGGCTTTGCGGATGTAACCCATGGCGGCATACAGCTCACCGTTTTCCCCCTCCAGCGGGTCGCCCTTTACGGCATGAACGACGAGCAGGGCAGTCTCGTTGCTGATCCGGTCCGCGAGGTCCCGGGTCACTTTGATCGCCGTGGATTCGGACTCCAGTTCCAGCAATCGCTGGCGGGCGACGAACGACGGCTGGATTTGGGCTTTGAACGCCGCCAAGGTCAGGCCGGCGAACGTTTTGGTGGGACGCAACGTCTCCCACGCTTGGATAACCGTCTCGAACCGTTCGGCGACGGCTTTGGGGTTATTGGGCATAATGGCCAACGGCCGGGGCGCCGGAAACGCAGTTTCACCTCACTCAAGGCGATTACCACTTTTGCACAACGGCTTGTGGTCTGCGACCCGCTCGCCTACTACCGCTAGCGATTCCGATGTTTTAAGTTCAAGCGGCGCTTGAGAAGCAGAAATTCAAGCAAATAGGCAAGTTGAACCACTACCGCCGAAACACCGAAAAACCGGGCTCATTCCGGATTTCGGGCGGAAAAAACGCCACCCCGCCGCCCCGCCGCCCCGCCGCCCCGCCGCTCCCCGCTCCCCGCTCCCCAGTTCGCCCCGCCATCCCTGAGCGCGCGCCTGACACGTTTGTGCCCGCACCGATGATTCCTGGGCCCGCACCTGACCGGAATCCTTCCGCCCGTGACGAACCTGCGCCGACACCGAACCTCCCTGCGGCCGCTCCCGTGACTCGGGCGCGCAGGAATGACCTGCTTGGCCCCGCACCTGACATGCTTGCGGCCACGATCAAGGCTCCTGCCCTGCGGTTACCGGACTACGGCCCCAACCCCGGCGGCTGATCACTCGCTCCCTGCTCCCTGCTCCGTGCTCCCAGCTCCGTGCTCCCAGCTCCGTGCTCCCAGCTCCCAGCTCCGTGCTCCCTGCTCCCTGCTCCGTGCTCCCTGCTCCCTGCTCCGTGCTCCCTGCTCCCTGCTCCCTGCTCCGTGCTCCCTGCTCCCTGCTCCCTGCTCCGTGCTCCCTGCCCCCTGCTCCCTGCCCCCTGCTCCCTGCTCCTCGCATTCCGCTTCCCGCTTCCCTTCCCCATGAATCTGTCGTTTTTGGAGCGTGTCTCCGTCCTCGTGGTCGGCGACGTGATGCTGGACCGCTATCTGTGGGGGGGTGTCCGCCGGATTTCGCCGGAAGCCCCCGTGCCGGTAGTCGAGGTGCAGCGCGAATCGGCGACGGCGGGCGGGGCGGCGAACGCGGCGCTCAACCTGGCCGCCCTGGGCGTGCGCGCCGAAGTGTTCGGATTGGTTGGGGACGATGCCCCCGGCCGGGAAGTGGGCGCACTCCTCCAACGGCACGGCGTTTTGTTCCACCCGGAACTGGTCCGTCCGGAACTGCCCACCATCACCAAGACCCGGGTGGTCGTCCAACGGCAGCAGGTCTGCCGGCTCGATTGGGAGGCCCGACCCGACCGTTACGCCCTCAGCCCGGCGCAACTTGAATTGCTGGCCGAACGCGCAGCCGCCCACGATGCGGTGATCCTGTCCGATTACGCCAAGGGCGTGGTCACCCAGCCGGTCGTGGACTGCGTCCGGCGGATCGCCGGGCAAAAGCCCCTTTTCATTGCGCTCGATACCAAACCCAAAGCGCCCTTGGAAATCCGCGGACTGAACCTGCTGACACCCAACCGTGGCGAGGCGCTGCAACTGGCCGGCCTCGACCGGGACTCGGCCGCCGCCGGCTGCCTCGAAACCGTTTGCCGGGCCATCCACGAACGCTGCGTTCCGGAACACCTGGTGATCACCCTCAGTGAGGAGGGCATGCTGTGGTCCGCCCGGGATGGCCGCTCCCGACGATTCCCCACCCTCGCGCGTGAAGTGGCCGATGTTTCGGGCGCCGGCGACACCGTGGTCGCCACCCTGACGGCGGCGCTGGCCGCGGGCGTGCCGGCGGAAACGGCGATCCACCTCGCCAACGTCGCCGCCGGTCTGGTCGTGGCGAAACTGGGCACCGCGACCGTCACCCGCGCGGAACTCGCCACTGCGTTGGAACACGAAGCCGTTGCCAGCCAAGCCTAGCAGGAAATTAAAAACCCCTACCCGGCCGAACCGCGAATGTTTGCGTTCGAAAACGATCGCTCGCAATTGCCCCAGGATCGGTTTTGTTCCCCGAAGAGGGACAGAGCGGCCGGTCACTTTGGTCGCGTTGCCGTCTGTAAATGACTTTTTCAACGACGTGCTAGCTCCTCGCTCCCTGCTCAGTGCTCCGTGCTCCGTGCTCAGCGCCTCCCACCTCGCACTTGCCGCATACCGCCTCCCGCTTCCCCCTTGGCTCCTTGCTCCCCGCTCCTTGCTCTCCCAACATGCCTTCCCCTGAACTGACCTTCCTCGGACAGTCCGGCATCCTGCTGCGGTTGGACGAGCTGTTGATCTGCGTGGATCCCTATCTGACGGACGCCGTGGCTGAACGCCATGGCGAGCGCTTCCGGCGGCAGGTGCCGCCTCCCGTCCGGCCCGACGAATTGACCGATTTGCGCTGGATCTTCCTGACCCACGCCCACGATGACCATACGGATCTGGCCACCCTGCTTCCCCTTCTGCAGGCGGCACCACAGGCCGTGGTCATGGCGCCCCGGGAAAGCCGCGAATTGCTGGCGGCCGCCGGAGTCCCGCGGTGTCGAATGGCCCAACCCGCTCCCGGCTGGACCACTTCCGGAGGCGGTCTGCAGGTGCGGGCAGTCCCGGCCGCGCATCTGGACGTGGAGACCCACGACAATGGCGAATGGCGCTGCGTGGGGTATCAGTTCCGCTGGGCGCAGGGGTTGCTCTATCACGCGGGCGACACCAGGCCGCATCCGGCCATTTTCGCGGCCCTGGAAAACGAGGGGGCGCCCGGCTGGGCGCTGCTGCCGGTGAACGAGCGGAATCATTTCCGGAGCGCGCGGGGCATCGTGGGCAACATGTCGGTCCGCGAAGCCATTGAGTTCGCCGAAGTGATCGGCGCCCGGCACCTGGTGCCGCTGCACTGGGATCTCTTTTCTGACAACGGCACCAGCGTGGAGGAAATCCGGTTGCTGCACCGCCAGTTGGCGCCCCGGTTCGAACTCCAGTTGCTTGCGGCGGGGCAATCCGTGCGCCTGGTTTCCTCTCCGGTCGAATAGTCGCCTCCATGCTGGCCAGCATCGTCATCCGCACCCACAACGAGGCGCGTTACCTGCCGGAAGTGCTCCTTTCCGTCAGTGAGCAAAGCGTGCCGGCCGACCAGCACGAAGTGGTGCTGGTGGATTCGGGTTCCACCGACACCACCCTGGACATCGCCCAACGCCACGGCTGCCGGATTGTCCACATCAAGCAGAGCGAGTTCAGCTTCGGCCGCTCGCTGAACGTCGGCTGCGACGCCGCGCGCGGAAAACACCTGGTCTTCATCAGCGGCCACTGCGTGCCCACCGGTCGCAACTGGCTGGCCGATCTGCTGGCCCCGCTGGAGGCGGGCACCGCCCAGATCACCTACGGACGGCAGGAAGGCGGTCCGGAAACCAAATTCAGCGAGCACATGCTGTTCGCGAAGTATTTTCCCGCGGCCGATCTCCCGCCGCCCAACGAGTTCTTCTGCAACAACGCCAATGCCGCCGTCCTGCGGGAGGTCTGGGCCCAATACCGTTTTGATGAAACCCTGACCGGCTTGGAGGACATGCATTTTGCCCGGCAGGTGGTCGCCGCCGGCGGGAAGGTCCGGTATGTTCCCACGGCCAGCGTGTTCCATTATCACCACGAGAGCTGGCGGCGGGTCAAACGACGCTACGAGCGCGAGGCCATCGCCCTGCAGAAGATCATGCCCGAAGTGCATGTGCATACGGCGGACGCCCTGCGCTATTTCGTGGCCGGCGTGTTTGGCGACTGGGCGAAGGCGCTCGCCCAGAAAAAGTTTCTCCGGCATGCTTGGGAAATCGGCTGCTTCCGCTTCTGCCAGTATTACGGCACTTGGCGCGGCAACCACATCCACCGCCAGCTCAGCCGCAAGGCCAAGGAAAAGTATTTCTACCCCAACTGACCGCCCCTGCCCCTTTCCACCGTCCGCTCGCTCCCCGCTCCCTGCTCCTTGCTCCCTGCTCTTTGCTCCCTGCTCCCTGCTCCTTGCTCCCCGCTTCCATCATGAACCACCAACTCGTCGCCCTCCTGCCCATGAAAGCCCACAGCGCGCGGGTGAAGGGCAAAAACTTCCGTCCCTTCGCCGGCAAGCCGCTGTTCCGCTGGATTCTGGATTCCCTCCTGGCCATCCCGGAGATCGAAAAGGTCGTCATCAATACCGATGCCCGCAGCATCCTCGCCGACAACGGCCTGGTGGACACCGACCGCATCCTCATCCGCGACCGCAAGCCCGAGATCTGCGGCGACTTCGTGAGCATGAACAAGGTGCTGGCCGACGATCTGGAAAACGTGCCGTCCGACCTCTACCTGATGACGCACACGACCAACCCGCTGCTCAGCGCCCTGACCATCACCCGCGCGCTGCTCGCCTTTGAGAAGGCCCGCGCCAATGGCCAGGCGGACTCCCTGTTCACCGTGAACAAATTCCAGACCCGCTTCTACCGGACCGACGGCTCCGCGGTGAACCACGACCCCAACAACCTGATCCGCACCCAGGATCTCGAACCGTGGTTCGAGGAAAACTCCAACCTTTACCTCTTCTCGCGGGCGAGTTTCGCCGCCACCAACGCCCGGATCGGCAAGCGTCCGGTCATGTTCGAGACCCCGCGCTCCGAATCCGCGGACATTGACGACCAGGAAGGCTGGGACATCGCCGAAATGATTGCCCAAGCCGGCCGCGTCTGACCCTCGTAGCGCCCACTCCCCGCTCCCAGCTCCCGACTCCCAGCTCCCGACTCCCTGCTCCCTGCTCCCT
>CAIWAH010000241.1 GCA_903910585.1 uncultured Verrucomicrobiota bacterium | reverse complement strand
GGCGCACGGGTATCTGAGGCGTCATCGGCCAGACGAGGCGGATGAGCCACTCTTTGAACTAACACCCGAGCTGGAGCAGGTTTTCCACTGGCTTGAATCTCTCAAACCGCGAACCCACGTTGGCACTGAGTCGAAGTTGAAGCATTTGGCTGCGGTGCTGGAGGAAATCGTCGTCAACTCGACTCACGATCCGGATGTCCGCATTCAGGGCCTGAAGGACGAACAAGCGAAGCTTCAGAGGCAGATTGAGGAAATCGAGCGCACCGGCGTTGCCGCCATTTATTCCGCAACTCAGGTCAACGAGCGATTCATCGCCGTTCTCGAAACGGCCCGGAATCTTCTCGGCGATTTTCGCGAGGTGCAACGTCACTTTCGCCGCGTTACTGAGAACATTGCCGTCCAGCAATCAACAGCGGGGGCAACGCGAGGGAGCATTGTCGGCCAGACGCTCGACGCACAGGATCAGCTTCGCCAATCCAGCCAGGGGCAGAGTTTCTATGCGTTTTGGGATTTCCTCCTCGCGCCGGAACGGCGGCGACAGTTCACCGAACTAGTCGAGCAAGCCTATGCGCTTCCCACCCTGGCCGATGAATTCAAGGCGGATGTGCTCTTGCGGCGCTTGCAATCAAGCCTGCGTGCCGAAGGAAACAAGGTGGTCGAATCGAACGAGCGATTGGTGGCGCAGCTTCGTCGCGTGCTGGATGTGCGCGAGTCGGCGGAAAGGCGGGAAGTCGGCCGCTTGATTCAGGAGATCAAATCGCTGGCCCACCAGACCCGATTAACGTCGCCACAGACCGAGCTGCTGGAAGTGGACGCTGGCATTGCCCTGGCGTCGCTGATGTCCAAGTCTTCGTGGACACCGCCGGAAATCGTCGAGTTCGGTGGCAGCCTGGAGGTGAGCGAAGGCGGAGACTATCGGGAAACGCTCGAAGTTTTTCTGCGGCTGCATCCCGTGGATTTTGACCGGCTGCGGCAAAACATCCGCGTCTGTTTGCAAACCCGCGTTCAAATCACGTTGCCGGAATTGCTCGAACTGAATCCACCACGAAACGGCGTGCTCGAAGTGCTGGCTTACCTGTTGATTGCCGAATCGGACGGTCCGCATGTGGTGCTCGATGGCTTTGACTCCATCACCATTCCCGGTCAACCCGGCCAACGCTACCGCGTGCCGCAAATCGTTTTCTCCAACACATGAACCCGAACCCGCCCAAGTCGTTTCCGTCCGCTGCCGTCAAGGTCCGGCTGTTACAAGATGCGGTGTATTCCGATGACATGGAACTTTGGTCGGCCTTGAGCCGCTATCGGCAGCATATCGAGAATTACTTTCAGGAAATCGGGCTTCAACTGGTCGTGCACGAGGAAGACGGCTTCGCGTATCTCAAGCAGGCAGACTTGGAGGAGGGCGCACCGATTCCGCGCTTGTTCCGTCGGGACAAGATCACCCGAGGCGTCGCCGTCGTCGGGGTTGTGCTGCGTGAGCGCCTGCTTCGGTTCGACGAGACGGTTCACGACGAAAGCCGACTGACGGTGGGGAAGGACGAAATTATCCAGATGGTCGCGCCGTTCTTCCCGGAGACGAACGATGAGATCCGTTCGGACAAACGGATTGAGGCGGCGATCCACCGGGCCGAGGAAATGGGGCTGCTGCGCAAAGTGCCGGGCGCAAGCGATGAACGCTATGAGGTGCGGCGAATCATCAAAGCGCGCTTCCCGGTGGAAAATCTGAAGGCGCTTCGTGACCAATTGGAGGCTCATGCAAACACACGCGACAACTCATAACGGCTTTGTGCCGCCGCCTGGATTCCGATTGGAGCGGTTGGAGGTCCGCAACTGGGGCACGTTCCACGACAAGATTCATGTGCTCGACCCAGCCGGTCAGACGGCATTGCTGTTGGGTGAAAACGGCAGCGGCAAGTCCACACTCG
>CAIWAH010000240.1 GCA_903910585.1 uncultured Verrucomicrobiota bacterium | reverse complement strand
TCGTCACGGCCACCGGCAAGGTCCAGCCGGTGGTGCAGGTGAAGATCAGCCCGGAGGTCTCCGGCGAGATCATCGAACTGCCGGTGAAGGAAGGGCAGTTCGTCCGGAAGGGCGACCTGCTCGTGAAGATCCGTCCGGACCTCTACATGGCGAGCCGCAATTCGGCTGAGGCGAACTTCAAGTCGTCCGTCGCCGGCCTGAACACGTCCAAGGCGCAGGCGGAGAAGGCGGAAGCCGAGTTCAAGCGCAACATCGAGCTGTTCGAGCGGAAGCTGGTGAGCGAATCCGTTTACGACGAATTCCGCACCGGCGCGAATGTCGCCAAGGCCCAGGTGACGGCCTCCGAACACCAGGTCGAGATGGCCCGCCAGTCGCTCAAGAAGGCCGAGGAAGACCTGCTCCGGTGCACGATTTACAGCCCGGTGGACGGCACGATCAGCAAGCTGATCTCCGAAAAGGGCGAACGCGTGGTGGGCACCGGCATGATGGCCGGCACCGAGATCATGACCGTGGCCGACCTCAACGAGATGGAGGCCCGGGTCGAAGTCGGCGAAGTGGACGTGGTGTTGGTTCAGTTGGGCCAGCGAGCGCGGCTGGAGGTGGATTCGTTCCGCGACCGCAAATTCGCCGGCGTGGTCACCCAGATCGCCAACTCCGCCAAGACGACGGGCCTCAATACCCAGCAGGAGGCCACCAAGTTCGAGGTCCGTATCCGCATCACCGACAAGGACCGCTTCCTGCCCGGCATGAGCGTCACCTCGGAGATCGAGACCCGCTACCGCACGAATGTCCTGACGGTCCCGATCCAGTCCGTCACGACCCGCCTGCCCAAGGGCGCCAAAAAGGACGAAAAGAAGCCGATGATGGCCAAGCAGGAGGACAAGGACCTCGAACAGGAATTCGCCGACCTGACCAAGAAGAAGGACAAGTCGGGGCCCAAGCCGATTGACGTCGTGTTCACCGTTGAGGGCGGGAAGGCGAAGATGATCCCGGTGAAGCGCGGCATCAGCGACGAAGCCTACTACGAGATCATCGAGGGCGTGACGGAAGGCCTGGAAATCGTCACCGGCAACTACAAGGCCATTGCCCGCGAGCTGGAGGACGACAAGGAAGCCAAGGTGGACAATACGCCCAAGGACGCGAAGCCGGAGGGCAAGAAGTAGCGTCCACGAATCACGCGAATCGAGACGAATGGCCATGGAGCATTCATTTGTTCGCCCGCCGCCAGGTCTGATGGCTTCAACCTGTTTGCCTGATTCGCGTTCATTCGTGTGATTCGCGGACTCATCCCATGCCCCTCATCCAAATCCACGACCTCACCCGCCGCTACGTGATGGGCACGGAAACGGTCCATGCGCTGCGCGGCGTCTCGTTGTCCATCGAGCGCGGGGAATACATTGCCATCATGGGCCCGTCCGGCTCCGGCAAGTCCACGCTCATGAACCTGCTGGGTTGCCTGGATTCGCCCACCAGCGGTTATTACGAACTCAACGGCGTCAACGTCGCCCACATGGACGACAACGAGCTGGCTGAGATCCGGAACCGCGAGATCGGCTTCGTCTTCCAGAGCTTTAACCTGCTGCCGCGCTCGGATTCGCTGCACAACGTGGAACTCCCCCTGATCTACGCCGGCATTCCGTCCCACGAACGCCGCGAGCAGGCCGTCCGGGCGCTGACCAACGTCGGCCTGGCCGAGCGCATGCACCACAAACCGAACGAGCTTTCCGGCGGCCAACGCCAGCGCGTGGCCGTGGCCCGGGCGCTGGTGAACAACCCCAGCATTGTCCTGGCTGACGAGCCGACCGGCAACCTGGACTCCCGCACCGGCGAGGAAATCCTCGGCCTGTTCGAGACGCTCTCGCGCAAGGGCAACACCATCATCGTGGTCACCCACGAGGAAGACGTTGCCCAGCACGCCCGTCGCATCATCCGCATCCGCGACGGCCTGATCGCGGCGGACGAGGTGAATCCGAATCCGAGGGCGGCCAAGAGGATCGAAGCTTTGGAACCGTTGACCGGCAGATGAAGGGATGCTTTCCAATTCTGGCTCACGGAATGCCGGACGGTGCGGTTTTGTTGCTGTTCTTTGGTGGCACTGTCGGCGTTCCAATTGCTTTAGCGACCGTCCTTGCAATCGTGGGTAAGGTGTTGTTTCGGAGGAAGGCGGCTTGGTGGGGCACAGTTTTTCAGTTCGCTACGCTTTTCGTTATCGCCACGCCGGCTATCAGTTGGGCTGGTTTTTTGGCGCTCGATCCGCGGACATCCGACAGCCGGGGTGTTCGCTACATTGCTGGTGTTTCGGTGGGCGTGCTCATCGCGACCGAAATCTTCCTTTGGTGGTGGCTACAACCAAAGAAACAGCCATGACTCTGGGTTCAGATCCAATTGCGATTGCTGTGCTGGGTTTGCCGTCGCCGCTAATCGCTGCCTGTGGTGTGCCGTCAGGAGCGTTGCTGACGATCTTTTTTTGTGTGGTCGGCGCGGCGGGACTGTTCACTTGGTTGGGCGTGTTCACCTTGGTCAAGGGATGGAAGACGCGAAGTGACGTCGAAGGCAAGGCGCTGTTCATCACCGGAGCAGTCATTTGCAGTCTAACCGGGTGGTTTTGGCTGATGCTATCACTCTCTCTTGCACCCCGATGACCCTCCTCTCCGAGTTCAAGGAGTCTGTGCTCATCGCCTGGGCGGCGCTCCGGGCGAACAAGCTCCGCGCTGGCCTGACCACGCTCGGCATCGTCATCGGCATCGTTTCGGTGACGCTCATGGGCACGGCCATCACGGGCCTCAACGCCGCCTTCAAGAAGAGCCTCGCCGGCATCAGCGCCGACACGCTGTTCATCCAGCGCTTCTCGTGGATGACCGGCGAAACCGAATGGCGCCTGTCACGCAACCGCCGCGAACTCACCCTGCAAAACGCCAAGGATGTGGCCCGGATGGCCACGTTGGTCTCCGCGGTCAGCGTGGAGTCGCAGGGCGGGGGAACCGTGTCGGTCGGCCGGAAGCAGGCCCGCGGCGTCTGGGTGGAGGGCAACGACGAGAACAGCCTCATGGTGCGCGGCCTGTCGCTGTCGTCCGGCCGCTGGCTGACGGAGTCCGACGTTCAGTCGGGGCGGCCGGTATGTGTGCTGGGCAGTTACCTGGCCGAACGCTTCTTTCCCTACGGCGGCGTGGTGGGCAGCAAGGTGAAGCTCAACGACATGAACCTCGAGGTGGTTGGCGTCATGGAGAAGCAGGGGGCGTTCTTCACCGGGTTCAACCTCGACAACCAGATCGTCATCCCGATCACCCGTTTCACGCGGGACTTTGCCCGGTTTCCCGACTTCACGATCATGGCCAAGGTCCGCGACCTGTCCCAGATGGAGGATGCCAAGGAGGAGCTCCGCGGCATCATGCGCAAGCTCCGCCGGGTGCCGCCGGACCGGGACGACGACTTCGCCATCAACCAGCAGGATGCGCTGGTGAACTTCTTCAACGCCGTGGGCGGGACCATCGCCGCCGTGGGCCTCTTCATCAGCGGCCTGTCGCTGTTCGTCGGCGGCATCGGCATCATGAACATCATGTTCGTGAGCGTGGCCGAACGGACGAAGGAGATCGGCATCCGCAAGGCCATCGGCGCCAAACGGCGGACGATCCTGGTCCAGTTCCTCGTGGAGGCGGCGACCATCACGCTGGGAGCCGGCCTGCTCGGGTTGCTGATCGCGTGGCCGCTGACGTTCGTCGTGGACAAGTTTCTGGCGGCCGAGATGCCCCTGTGGCTGATGGGGATCGCCCTGTTGGTTTCGGTGCTGACCGGCGTGGTCAGCGGCTTCCTGCCGGCGTGGCGGGCGGCGCGGATGAACCCGGTGGATGCGCTGCGGGCGGAATGAACTGGGGCGCATGAAAAAACGCATCAGCTTCCTCTCGGAATTGCGCGAGGCCTTCACGATGGCGCTCAACGCCATCGGCGCTCACAAGCTGCGTTCGTCCCTCACGTTGCTGGGCATCCTCATCGGCGTGTTCAGCATCATCGTGGTGATGACCGCCATCCGCGCTTTGCAGGGGAACATTGAGAGCAACATGCAGCAGCTCGGCAGCGACACGTTCCAGATGCAGCGCTTCCCGGCGATCCAGGTGGAGGACGACATCGAGTCGCAGGAGAAGTATTTCCGAAGGAAACGGTTCTATTATCCGGACGCCGCCTACATTCGGGAGCGGGCCACCATGGCCAAGAATGTCGGCGTCAGTGCCAACACCGACCTCGGTGAGATCGTGTCGCGGTTCCGCAAGACGAACCCCAGCATGCGCTACATGGGCATGAGTCCGGAGGCGTTTGAGACACGCAATCTTGTGGTGGCCGACGGCCGGCCACTGGTGGAGTCCGACATGAGCGGCGGCCGCTACGTCACGGTGCTCGGGGCGGATGTGGCCAAGCGCCTGTTCCCCTTCGGCTCACCGCTGGGCGAGTGGGTGCAGTTCAAGGGCGTGAAATACACCGTCGTCGGCGTGCTGGAACCTAAGGGCAGCATCTTCGGCCAAAGCCAGGACGGGTTCATCGTCGTGCCGATCACGACCGTGCTGAACCGTTACGGCCGGGAAACGTCCCTGACGATCCAGGTTCAGGCCCACAGCCAGGCGATTTACGAGGACACCGTGGAGCAGGTCCGCGGCGTGTTACGGGCGATGCGCAAGGTTCCGCCTGGGGAACCGGACGATTTTGAGATCGTGTCCAACGACTCCCTCATCAAGCAGTTCCGCACCATCACGTTGGCGGTCCGGGCCGGGGCGGGGATCATTGCCAGCATCGCGTTGGTCGCCGCCGGCATCGGCATCATGAACATCATGCTGGTGAGTGTGACCGAGCGGACCAAGGAGATCGGCATCCGGCGCGCCATCGGGGCCAAAAAGCGCAACATCATGACCCAGTTCATCCTCGAGGCCATCGTGCTCAGCGAGTTCGGCGGCGTCCTGGGCATCCTGCTCGGCATCGCGGCGGGCAACATCGCCGCCATGGCCCTGAACACGCCGCCGGTGTTTCCTTGGGACTGGGCGCTCATCGGCCTTGTGGTGTGTTCCATCGTCGGGATTGCCTTCGGCACCTACCCGGCGTGGAAGGCGGCGAACCTCGATCCGATCGAGTCGCTGCGCTACGAATGAGTCAGAACGGACGGCTAAAGTCCCTACTGACTTCTACCGATACCGGCTTCGGCAACCGTTGGGCAAACTGTCCCCGCGGAACATCTATGAAGCTCTCCCCCCTTGTTTCACTGGCCGCTGCGGTCAGTGCCTGGCCTGCGGCGCAGGCCGGACTGATCTTCCAGCTCGACTATACCTACGACACGTCCGGGTTCTTCACCGATTCGAGGAAGGCGGTCCTGGAGTCGGCCGCGTCCTATCTTGAGGCGCGGATCGAGGACAATTTGGCGGCAATTCCGGTGAATTCCGTGGTTTCCGGGGCTACCCAAACTTGGAAACCTGTCTTCAATAATCCCTCGACCGGAAGCCAAGTCCAGTTGACCGGCGTGTCCATCCCCGCACAGACGATGGTGGTCTATGTCGGGGCGAGGAACATTGGCGGAGGAACCTTGGCTCAGGCGACCTTTGCGACCTCGGTAACTGCGATTGGCGACTTTCGAGGGGATCCGTGGCGAACCACGGTGCTGGGTCGCGGTCAAGCCGGAGTGGACATCTATCCGACCGTGGCACCCAACACGAGCACCGACTTCGGCCCGTGGGGTGGCTCGATTTCCTTCAGCACGGCCTTCGACTGGTATTTCGACAGCGACGTCAGCACCGTGGATGTGCCGGGCAACAGCTACGACTTCTTCTCGGTGGCCGTTCATGAAATGGGCCACTTGCTGGGCATCGGCACCGCGGCCTCGTGGACCCGGCAGGTGTCAGGCACCACGTTCACCGGTCCCTATTCCGTCGCCGCCAATGGGGGAACCCCACCGGACCTGCAAACCGGCGGTGGGCACTGGGACAACGGCACGACCAGCGATTTGCCGGGCACCATCACCCCGCAGGAGACCGCGCTCGACCCCGACATCATCAAGGGCGTCCGCAAGTGGTATACCGAACTCGACTGGGCGGCTCTACAGGACATTGGCTGGCAGGTGACGCCTGTGCCGGAACCCGGCGAGACACTGGTCTTCGCAGGAGTGGGCTTGGGCCTCTTCGTCCTTTTCCGCCGTCGTCGGAGTGCGTCGCGGGCCGGGTGGATGCCCTGAGCGGACCGCTCTCCGGGTTACTCGGCAGCGAGCCGTTCCAGCGCCTTGCCGGTGACTCGCATCACGGTCCAGTCGCTCATCGGCACCGCGCCGAGCGAACGGTAAAACGCGATGCTCGGCTCATTCCAGTCGAGCACCGACCACTCGAAGCGTCCGCAACCCCGCTCCACCGCCAGCTTGGCGAGGTGACGGAGCAGGGCCTTGCCAATGCCCCGGCCACGGTGTTCGGGCAGCACAAACAAGTCCTCCAGATACAGACCCGGCCGGGCGAGGAATGTGGAGTAGTTGTGGAAGAACAGGGCGAATCCCGCAGGCACGCCCGCCCATTCCGCCAACACCGCCTCCGCCCACGGTCGCGGGCCGAACATGGTTGCCGTCAGGGCAGCTTCGGTGGCGACACACTCGTGGCTGAGCCGCTCGTATTCCGCGAGCTTGCGGATAAACCCGAGCAACACGGGCACATCGGCCGCTTCAGCCGGCCGCAGCCGCAGTAAACTCATGGCCGCGCGGGTTCAGCGCCGAAAGCCGATGCCGGATGGCTGCGGGGCACCGCCGGGCAATTCGTGTGCGCACGGCTGGTTTATGGGCACCTCCGGGGTGGCATCGTTGGGCGTCACCAGTCCGTTCCGGAGCAGCCAGGCCTCGACCTCCTCGCCGCTCACGTCGGCCAGGATCTGTCCGTTGATCTCCATGCTGGGCTGCTTCATCTGGCCGGTCTTTTCCACCATCTCCTGGTAGAAATGCGGGTTGTTGATGATGTCCCGGTCCTCGAAGGGCAGGTCGTATTTCTTGAAGACGGCACGGACCCCCTGACTCCAGCCGCACCACGGCTTCATCCAGGCGACAATCTTGGGCTTGTTGGCGGTAGCGCTCATTGTGGGCGGGATACTGGCACCGGCCGGGCAAAGCACAAAACCGAATGTGCCGGACCGGCTTTGGTTGACGAGGTGGAACCACCGGGGAAGCTCGCGCCGCGCCAATGGCTTCACCGCTTCCGCAGGATCTTTCAGTCGAGACCCACTTCAAAGGCTGGGCCAAACCCGGTCCGGTTCCGCCCGGGCTCAGCGCCGGCGTTTCCGTGGCGCCGGAGGAAACGCTCGATGCCGTGGCCGGACACTTCCGGCTGTTCCAGCTCTGCGAGGGCCATCGCTTCTCCACCGATGACGTGCTGACGGCGTGGTATGGCACGAGCTGGTGTCCCACGGCCCAGACTGCGCTCGACCTCGGCAGCGGCATCGGCACGGTGGCCACGGTGGTGGCGTGGCGGCTCCCGGGTGCCCGGATGGTGACCGTCGAGGCGCAGGAGATCAGCGTGGCGCTGGCGCGAAAATCGGTCCGCTACAACGACCTCGAAGCCCGCTACGACATCCGCACGGGCGATTTCCGGACGCCGGGAGTCCTGCGGCCGGACGAACGCTTTGACCTGATCACCGGCAGCCCGCCGTATTTCCCGGCCGGCACCGGCGTCGAGAGCGAGCATCCGCAGAAGCTGGCGTGCCGCTTCGAACTGCGCGGCACCGTGGCGGACTACTGCGCCACCGCGGCGAAGCACCTGGCGCTGGGCGGATTCTTTGCGTGCGTCTTTCCCTGCGAGCCGGCGCAGCTTGCCCGAGTGGAGGCCGGCGCGAAGGAGGCGGGCCTGGTCATTGTCCGTCGCCGTCCCGTCGTGTTCCGCGAAGGCGATCCGCCGCTGATCGGGCTGTTCGGGATGATGCGGGCGACCGACCTGCCGGAGTGGTTCCGCGGCCAGACCTGGGTGGAACCCGACCTCATCATCCGCGCCCGCGACGGGAAGATTCACCCCGAGTATTCCGCGGTGAAGCTGGCCATCGGGTTTCCGCCATGAAGGCGACGAGCAACGTAGGGCAGGCCGCCAGCCTGCCCCGGAGCGCCGACGCGTCGGTGAATTCGCGCGGGGCAAGGCGAGGTGGTTGCGGGCTTTTTTCAGCCTTCCGGGTTGCCGCCGACAGGCTGGCTGACCGCCTCACATTCAGCCGGGTGAGCCTCACTGTCTGGAGTGCGTTCCTTTTGTGCGCCTTGTGCCTCGGCTGCGTCACCGGCGGACGAATCCGTCCGCCGGAACCGCCCCCGTTGCCCTTGCGTCCGGTGCTGCGCCCAACCAACGATTTGCCGGCCGAGACGATTCGGCTGCCGCTCGGCACCAACTCGGTAACGCTTTTTCTGCCCGCGGGCTGGCGGTCCGCTCCGCCTGAACGGCTCGCGATCCACTTCCACACCGCGGACTGGTTCGCGTTCGGCGAACATTGGCGGGCGGGCTACCGGTTCCCGCTGCTGTCCGTGATGCTCGGTTCGGGTTCCGCCAAATACCGGGCGCCGTTCGTGGAGTCGGCGGTTTTCCCGGAGCTGATTCGGCGCGTGGAATCCGAACTCCGTCACCGCGGCGTTTCCGTCGCGGAAGTTCGCGACGTGGATATCGCCAGTTTCAGTGCCGGCTATGGGGCAGTGCGGGAACTCGTGCAGCAACCCGCCGCACGGCAGCTCATCCGGCGCATTGTGCTGTCCGATTCGCTCTATGCCGGTCTCAGTAGCGGGGCCAACGGCACCGGTCCACGGGTGGTGCAGGCCGACCAGATTGAATGCTGGCTTCCCTTCGCCCGGGAGGCGGTGGCAGGCCGGAAGACCTTCGTGCTTTCGCATTCCCAGATTCCCACTCCTGCCTACGCCAGCACCGCGGAATGCGCGGCGGCGCTCCTGGCGGCGCTCAAACTGGAGGCGAAACCGGCGGGTTCCGTCGCGGCGGGCGTGGCCGGCGAATTCCCCTTGCTCACGCGTTGTGACGTCGGGCGTTTCCACGTCTGGAGCTACGCCGGCACCAATGCCAACGCCCATCTCGTTCACCCGCGCAACCTCGCGGAGGTGTGGCGGGAGTTGGACAACGCAGGCCAATGACACCTTTGCGCGGAGGGCGCGTCGTGCGCCGGCCAAATCATTTCCGCACCACACTTGGGGCGCCCTTGACCTTCATCTTCGCGCCATAGACGGACTTGCTGGTGGTGATGAAGAGCAGGTCGTTGTCCTTGCCGCCGAAAGTCACGTTGGCGGTCCAGCCCTCGGGGATGGCAAGGTGGTCGATCTGCTTTCCGGTCGGATCGAACACGGTCACGCCGCGGCCGGTGAGATAGACGTTGCCCGCGGCATCGAGGGTCATGCCGTCGGAGCCGAGGCTGCAGAAGAGCCGCTTGCCCGCGAGGTCGCCGTTGGCCTGCACGTCGTAGGCGTAGGTTTTGCCCGCGCCGATGTCCGCGACGTAGAGCGTTTTCCCATCCGGCGTGCCGATGAGGCCGTTGGGCTGTTTGAGGTCGGTGGCGACCGGTTTGGGCGCGGCCGTGCGGTCGGCGCCAAGAAAGTAAACATGTTCGCCGGCCTGCTGGGATTTGGGATCCCGCTTCCAATAAGGCCGCTTGTAGAGCGGGTCCGTGAAATAGAGGGCGCCGTCGGGACGGATCCACAGGTCGTTGGGGCCGTTGAGCAGTTTGCCGCCAAATTCCTTCACGAGCACGGTGACCTTTTTGTCCGGCGCAATGGACCAGAGCTGGTTCAGGTCGTCGGAGCAGGTGAGCAGGT
>CAIWAH010000239.1 GCA_903910585.1 uncultured Verrucomicrobiota bacterium | reverse complement strand
CGTCGGCGTTGCTTCCCTCCGCCACCTCGGTGCCGGAGCCCGGAACGCTGGCCCTCGCGGCTGCCGGCGCCGCCGCGGTGCTCGCGGCGAGTCGCCGCGCCCGGCGTCCCTGAACAGGACACGATGGCCCGGCCCGGAGTCATCCCCGTCCTTGCCCGCATTGCACCCCCTTCATAGCTTCCTGCCATGGCAACGCTGACCAAATCCGCCCCGGCGAAGTTTCTGCATCTGGCAGAAACGCTGACGGCGCCGCAATGGCAGCAGATCTGGCCGCAACTGGTGGACCTGCACCGGCAAAAGGTTCTCGGAAACGACGTTCCGCCGCCGGTCAGCAAGGCGGAGGCCCGCCTGCTGCGACACATCAACAGCGGCCCGCCCGAGGAGCAGTTTGCCAAGTTTCGCCAGCTCACCGAACTGGGCCGCACGCGCGACCTGACGGCGGCGGAGCGGGCCAGCCTTGCCGACGTGGTGGCGCTACTTGATGCCTATGAGGTCAGACGCCTGCGCTGGCTTACCGAGCTCGCCAAGCTGCGGGGAACTTCGGTGCGGGACCTCGTGCGTCTGCTCGGGCTGAAGCGGCCGGAACATGTCTGAAACCCGCATCCCTGCGGCGTTGAGGCGTGCGGTCGTCCGGCGGGCAGCGGGACGCTGCGAATACTGCCGCAGCCCTGAAGCGGTCTCGGCCGCCCCCTATTGCGTGGATCACATCGTTCCCGAACGCGTCGGCGGAAAGACCGAATCAAAGAACCTGGCGTTCGCCTGCTATGGGTGCAACGGCCACAAGGGATCGGCGACAACCGCGACGGATCCGGCGATGGGAAACGGGGTGCCTCTCTTCAATCCGCGCCAGCAGCGATGGTCCGAACACTTTGCGTGGAGCAGCGATTGGGAAGAAATCCTGGGCCTGACCCCGGTCAGCCGGGCCACTGTCGCCGCCCTGGCCTTCAATCGCGCGCCGTTCCGCAATCTGCGTCGCCTGCTGCGTCGGGCTGGGGAACTACCTCCGGAGGCCAATGTCCAAGACTGACGTCATCCCCGCCCTGGCCCGCGTCGTGCGCGGCCTTTCCGCGCTCTTCTGGGGGCTGCCGTTCGCGCTGCTGCTGAATGCCCGGACGGCCCTGGGCGACCCGTGGCAGTCGTGGGGCCTGCTGCCGGGACTGTTCACCACGGGATTGCTCAGCTACGGCGTCTTCGAACTGCGCAAGTTCCAGCCCGGCGAACGCATCTGGATCGCCGCGCTCGAACGCGCCCAGGTCCTCGGCCTGATGGTGTTCGCCCTCACGCCCAGCGCGCAGTGGTGGAGCCGCGTGCCGGAGGAGCCGTTCTTCTTCGGGGGCATCCTGCTGCTGCTCGCCGCCGGGCTGACGTTCCTGCTGTCGCTGAACCAGGTGCTGCTGCGGCTCGCGGCGATGCTGCCCGACGAGACGTTGCGCACGGAGACCCGCTTCTTCGTCCGCTGGAACACCCGGCTGATCGTCCTGCTCGGCGTGTTGCTGGCCGCCTATTTCGTGCTGGTCCGGATCCCGTCGCTGCCGCCGGCCCTCGTGCCGTTCGTCATGGTGTTCGACCTGGTGAAGACTTGGCTGATCCTGCTGCTCGCCCTGGTGCCGGTCGCGCTGACGATGACCCTGCTGTGGAAGACCAAGGAAGTCATTCTCGCGGGCGTGTTCGGCGCGGACGTCAACCGTCCCTGAGCCGCTCAGGCGAAGAACGGCCGGAGCACGTTGCCGGCGACCTTCAGGGCCCGTTCCCGTCCCGCGAGATCCTTACCGAAGGTCGGATCCTCCACCTCGATGCAGACCGGCCCGCGGTAGGTCGTCTCCATCAGCGCGCCCATGAACCTGCCCCAATCCATCTCGCCGTAGCCGGGGATGCGCGGTGTGTGCCACTCGTTCGGATGCGCGAAGACGCCGACCTCGTTCAGCCGGCGCCGGTCGAGCTTCACGTCCTTCGCGTGCAGATGAAACAGCCGGTCCTGAAATTCCCGCAACGGGCTGATCGGATCCATCTGCTGGAGCACGAAATGCGACGGGTCGAAGTTCAATCCGAAGTTGTCCGCCCCCAGATCGCTGAAGGCGCGCCGCCAGATCACCGGTGTGGTGAACAGGTTTTTGCCGCCGGGCCATTCGTCGGCCGTGAAGGACATCGGGCAGTTCTCGATGCCAATCCGGATGCCGTGGTCGGCGGCGAAGGCCAGCAGCGGTTTCCACGTCTTCAGGAAGCGAGGCCAGTTCGCATCCACGCTCTTCGTCCAGTCGCGGCCGGTGAAGGTGTTCACCGTCGTCAGCCCCAGCAACTCGGCAGCGACCACCACTTTCTTGAGATGTTCGACGGCGCGTTTTGAGACCACAGGATCCGGGTCGAGCGGATTCGGATAGTAGCCCAAGGCGCTCAGGAACACGCCGTGCTGCGCGCACAGCGCATTCACGTCGTCCGCGTGGGCGGCTGAAAAGCCCGTGACGTCCACATGGGTCACGCCGGCGAACTTCCGTTCCGCCTTGCCCACCGGCCAGCACATGGCCTCCACACAGGCGAAGCCGTTCGCCCGGGCAAAGGCGAGCACCTGGTCCAGCGACAGTTCGGGCAGAATGGCGGAGACGAATCCGAGTTTCATGGCGTGGCGTTAGACTGCCGTGGCCGGCCCGGTGCCGACAAGCCGCCGAACTGGGGCGCTGCTTGCCGCTGGCACGGCGCTGGCTAGCTTTGCCGACGTGAGCCGCTCCCTTTCCCGCGTTTTGGCCGCGTTGTGCCTTTTCGTCTGCCTGACGTTGGGGGCGGAACCCCGGCCGCTCCGCCTGCGCAATGCCCTCATCACCACGCCGGAACCGCTGCCGGCAGCCCAGCGCTCCCTGGCGCGGCACGCGACCGAAGCCCCGGTCACCGGCCTGTTCCTGGTCCAGTTCGAGGCCAATCCCACGCCGGCCGACCGCGCGGCGGTCACGCAGCTTGGCGCCGAACTGCTGCATTTCGTTCCGGACAATGCGTTCGTCGCGCGCCTGAGCGGAGTCCGGCTGGGCGAGCTGCGGGCGTTGCCGGCGGTGCGCTGGGTCGGCGAATTCACTCCGGCCCTGAAGCTGGATCCCCGCCTGAAGCCCCGGCTTACCGGCCGGCTTACGGAGCCGTTTGCAGTGAAGCTGCTTGCCCGGCCCGGGGCCACACCGCTGGAACTCCGCGTGCTTGCCCGGCACCTGCACGACAGCACGCCCCGGCCCACGTTGAGCGCGGGCACCTTTTTCTCCGGCACCGTCAATGCCGCCGAGCTGCGCGTGCTCGCCCAGTCCGACACGGTGCTCTGGATCGAACCGGCCGCGCGCATGAAGCTGGTGGACGAGGTCGCCACCACGATCGTCGCCGGCGAAGGCTCCGCCATCGGTGGCCCGGCTTACGTCCACGAACTCGGATATGACGGTTCCGGGGTCATCGTCGCGGTGGCGGATTCCGGAATCGATTCTGGCGATCCCGACGATCTGCATCCGGACCTCGCGGGCCGCGTCGAGGCCCTGTTTTCCTACGACGGCCTGCCGGACGCCAGCGACGAGCACAGCCACGGCACGCACTGTGCCGGCATCGTGCTGGGCAATGCCGCTTCGGGCGAGGCGGACGAGAACGGCTTCCGCTACGGGCTCGGCGTCGCGCCGGGCGCCGGCCT
>CAIWAH010000238.1 GCA_903910585.1 uncultured Verrucomicrobiota bacterium | reverse complement strand
CCGGTAAGCTTGCCACTCCCAGCGGCGGGTGCGGGCCGCCTCCCACCGCCAGAACCAGCCCTTGGGTCCGGCCACCTTGCGCGCCGCCCATTGGGAGAGAACATCGTGAACATACAGGGTGCGTTCGGGCACGGCGGCCAGGGCGCCAAAGTAGGCGGCTAGTTGCGACCATTCGGCATGCACC
Source organism: uncultured Verrucomicrobiota bacterium (assembly GCA_903910585.1). Classification (GTDB taxonomy): domain Bacteria; phylum Verrucomicrobiota; class Verrucomicrobiia; order Limisphaerales; family UBA9464; genus CAIWAH01. Next base: position 7,138 of record CAIWAH010000238.1, on the reverse strand, counting down.
CGGCGATAGGCAACTTCCTGCGACCAGGCCGAAATGAGCCGTTCCACCGCCCGGCTGTGCCGCGCCGCGACCGCCAACGGCAGGTGGGGGCGACCCAGCAGGCCGTGCAGCCGCAGGCCCCGGGTGACGTCCACGACCTCGAGGCGCTCGCAGCGGGCCCGCAAAGCGTCCAGTGGTTCGGCACGATCGCCCTCGGAACGAAAGGCGATCAGGTGGACCGGGTGCCGTTCGGCGAGCCAGCTCAGGTTTCGCCAGGCGGTCTTGTGCCCGGCCTGCCGGGAGCATTCGACCGGCAGGTGCGCACTGAGGAAGAGGATGGGCGAGGACACCGTGGAACAGGGAGATTGCAGGCCAGGCTCGCCTACGGTTGGCTGTGCCAATGCCGCTTGCGGGCCAGTGCTTGCTCAACCGCCGGCAGCCACGGCTGCTCCAGCGGCTCCGCCCGGGAATAGGCGGCGTCCACCAACGCCAGGGTCTCCAGACCTTCCTCGCCGGAGACCGGGACCGCCGTGCCCAGCAGCAGGGCCCGGAGCATTTGGATCAATTGGTAATCAATGCATTCGTAATAGGTCCGGGGGGTGCCCCGGACCTGTCCCGCCGCCTCCAGGTCGCCGGGCCAATCCGCCTGGATGGGCACGGTCTGCCACGCCTGTCCCGGTTGACGAAAACAGAGTTGGCTCAGCGGCCCGATGGGCATCATCAGCTCACCGCGCTCGCCGCGGATCAGGAAGCCGCTGTTCAGGTCCTGGTCCCAGCTCAGCTGCATGCGGCCGGCCACACCCCGGTGATCAAGGTGGACGATGGAATTCGCCTCCACCCCGTCCTGCCAGGCGTCGTCCTCGCTGCGGATCATTTCGGCCGGACCGAACAGCCAGCCCAGCAGGTCCAGGACGTGAATCCCCTTGTCCAGCAACACGCCGCCGCCGGAGCTCGCCCGCCGGAACGGCGCGTCGCTCGTGACCGGCCACCCATAGACCCCGCCTTCGCGATAGTCGTAGGCCAGCACCCGGCCCAACTGGCCGGCCTGCAACCACCGGCGAGCCTCCGCGAGGCAGGGATAAAACCGGCGCGTCATGCCCACCCCGAGCAGCCGTTCCCGCTCCCGGGCAAGGTCCAGGATGCGGCGGCCGGCGACGACCGAATCCGCCAGCGGCTTTTCGCACAGGACGTGGCAGCCCGCCTGGAACGCGATCTCCGCGTGGGCGCCATGGAGCGGCGGGGGGGACGTGATGATCGTCAGCGCGGGCTGCGTTTCCGCCAGGACCCGCGCGGCCTCGGCCTCCACCCGGGCCCCGGGAAACACGCCCCGGGCCCACTCCCGGCGACGGTCACTCGGGTCCGCCAACGCCACGACCTGCACCCAGCCGCGCCGGGCCAGCCGGCGGAGCGGGTTCACGTAAAGATGTTCCAGGGCGGCGCCGCAACCGATTGCGCCAATCCGGACAGGCAGGGAAATAGCCATGGTAAGCAGGTCAGGCGCCGTAGCCGGCAAAACGCAGCCAGACGAGGGTGAAAGCCAGCCCCGCCTCGAAGCCCATCAGCCCGGGGTCGCCGAAATCCCGGACAAACTTCTGGGTGGGCAGGCGGTGGACCGTGTTCTGCAAGGCCCAATGCTCCCGGGTCAGCCGCGGCGCGGATTCCGGCACCGGCGCGTCCGCCGGCCAAGGCGGCTGATACCGCCCCCCGGCCAGGCCGGGCAGATAATGCTTCAACTGGGACTTGGACTCGCTGCTGAGGCACTTCAGCAGCTTTTTCATGAGGCGATAGAACGGCGGCTGCTGCTTCAGCCAATCCAGGACCGCCCCGGGCGACGTCCGATGCGGGCCGGCCTCGGTGAGCCGGATACGCAAGCCCGGATAACCCAGGCCCGCGGCCACGGCCGCGTAAAACTCCTGCCAGGTCACGGTGCCCGGATCGGCCACATTGTAGCAGCCACTGACGGTGGCCGGCGACCGCAGCACCTGGTGGACATACCGCGCCAGGTTGTCGACATGCACCAGATTGCAGATGCCCCTGCCCCCGCCCCCCAGCCACGCCACGCCGCCGGCGAGTTGCCGGGCTGGCAGCGCGGACCACGGGGACCGGGGACCCCAGATGAGCCCGGGCCGCAGCACCACCACCCGGGGGGCAGCCGCTCCCATTCGTTCCCGCAGGAAATTTTCCGCGAGGCCTTTCTCCCGGGCGTAAAGCATCCAGCTGCCCAAGTCCGGTGCCGAATCATCGTCGAGGGTCGGTGACTCGACCCGGCCGAAGACGACCGCGGAGCTCAGGTGAATCAGCAGCTTCGTGCCGGCCCGGGCACAGGCCGCGTGGGCCAGCTCAGCGTCCGCGCGAATGCTGGTCCAATCTCCGGCCGCCAGGTTGATCACGGCCTCAAACCCCTCCAGCGCGGCGGCCAGGGGTTCGATCCGACCGGTATCCGCGAAACGCGCTGCGATCCCGAGCTTGCTGAGACGGGCAAGGTTCTTGGGCGAACGTAATACCGGCACAAACTGCCATTCGGGCGTCAGCGCGGCCTGCTCCATCAGGCGGGAACCGACGAATCCGCCGGCGCCGAGGATAGCGACTTTCATGTTCAAGATGGCCGTTGGGGTAGCAGCGGACCCATTGCAGTCAGCAATTTTGTCCACTTGGCAGCCAGTGCGCGGTGGCTGAATTGAGTGCCAAAAAGTGCCTTTCCAGCGGCCGCAATTCCGCTTCCGGTTTCAGTGCCGGCCAAGGCTAGGACGGCCGGCAGCTCGCTGAATGAACCCATTTCCACGTAATGCCGGCCTGATTCACCGTTCAAGTCCCGGAACACCTCCGCCAATCCGACGGCGAGGCAGCCGTGAGCCAAAGCGTCGAGGCATCGGTTTTTTTGTCCGGCGCCCCCGATGTCGGGGCAGACGACAAACTGGGTTTGAGCCAGCAGGCTGGAAACGTCGCCACACCATTCGAGATACTCCATCCCGGAATCGGCCAAGCCTGGAAACATCGCGAATGCCCGGTCGCGTGGCGCCTTGCCCAACAGCTTCCAGCCACGCAGCAATCCGGGCGAATGCCCATTTGCAATCCGGATCAGCTCCTTCACCCCGGCATGGATGGGCGGGAAATCCAGATTGCCCCAGACCAGCCCGCCCTGGCGGGCCTGCCATGGCCGTAGTTTGGATTCCGCCGGTTCGGCCAAGCCGAGCGCGATAACTTCGATGTTGGCCCGCGGGTTCACCATTTTGAGGGCCTCACGGTCCATGGTTGAGACCACGTGGACAACCTCGGCCAGGTGATACCAACGCCGTTCATTGTTGCCCGCGAACCAACGGCGGACACGGTTGTGCCAACGCTCCCGGGCTGACTTGGCGTGCTTCGTCAATTCGCCAAACTGGCGGGACATGCAGTCGGGCCCCGACACCACCACTCCACTGCGGAAGTGGGCTGCCAGCGGGGAAACACAATGGGAATCCAGCAGCAGGCGGGTCGTTTCCGGGGCGAGGGTGAGCGTATTGATGAGGCGGGCCTCCGCCGGAAAGTCTCGGTCCACCGTTGGCAGCGACTCACCTCGCAACAGGCTGCGCAAATGGCGGAAGCGGCGGCGCCGTTCAAAAAAATGGAACGTCGCCTGGGTGTCGCTCCATACTTGTCGAAAGGCATCGCGCTGGCCGGCTCCATCCAGGTAAACCAACAGATGCAGATCCCACTCCGGAGCCAGGGCGCGGGCAAGTTCGAATACCCGGCGATTATTGCCGTTGAGCGGCGGCATCGGGGCTTCCTCGCAGGCGACGAGCAGACGTTTTCGATGCATGAATTCTAACGGGAAGACGCCACTTGGTGCCCGGGGCGTTTAAGCAGGCGGGTCAACCAATCCCGGCGCATGAAGGGCTTTTCGGTCGTGAGGAACAGCACCGCGGCGACCGGCAAGGTGACCAAGGTCGCCAAAGCCAAGAATACGGCACAGGCCTCCCACTGGGAGCCATATTCAAGCCGCCTGGCCAATGCCTTCCACGTGATCGACATGGTGAAGGGATGCCACAGGTAGAGGGTGTAACACATTCCGCCGATCGCCGCGATCCACCGGTTGGCAAATAGCCGGATGAGCCATCGTCCATGCAGGATGCCCGCGAGGCCCAAAAAGAGGCAGATGGGCTGAAGGAATCCGCTGATCCAGGAGCCGCGATTCATCAGCGCCGCCAGCAATACGGCCCAACTCGCCAGACTCAGCGCGTCCATCAATGCGGAAGGACGGGCCGCGCCCGATTTCAGCGACCGGCTGCCGTCGAGCAGGAGAAAGCCGACCAGGAAATGTTCGGCATAACCGAACAGCCAGAAATGGTGCCCCGGCGCAAAGCGACGCATGAGCATCACGGCAACTCCCATCCCAATCCAGAGCAACCGACGGTGGAGGCTCCTGCGGAGCGCGAAACTGGCGCCCAGCAGGGGGGCAACGAGGTAAAACTGCATTTCAATCTCCAGCGACCACGCGACCGTGTTGATCGAACTGGTCGTGTCGTAAATGAGATTGTGGACATAGCCAAGGCTGGCCAGCAGGTGCTTGACGAGCTCGCCAAACGGTTCGTGATTCACCAGCCACAGGAGCAGGAATATGACCACCATGTTTATGACATAGGGCGGGCCAAGGCGGAGGAGCCGGCGGGAATAAAAATCCCCGAGCGAGGGCAGCGGCGCGGCGTCGAGATAATGCCGGGCGAACGGCAGCCCGATGATGAATCCGCTGATCGCAAAGAACACCTGAACCCCGAACGATCCTGTTTCCGCAACTCGGCCCAACCTTGCGCTGAATGGGTCACCGGTGAATGAAAGTCCGGTGCGGTCCTGCACATATCCATGGACGTGGAAGACCATGACCAACATGAAGGCGAGGCAGCGGAGGCCATCAACCGCGGGAATCACGCTACCGGTGGTCGTCGTCCTGCCCAGCAGCCTGAGCAGCCGGTCACCCCAGCTTCCCGGCGCTCCCGGTGCCCCGGAGGCCGATGGGTAACCGGGAGCGCCATCGGCTGCGCCGGCCGGCTTTTGAGGAGTCTCCTTTGACATCGCGAATTCAGGCGGGCGGCGGTTGCTGGCCGAAACCGGCGAAACGCAACCACTCGGCGGCTGCCCGCATGGAATCTTCGAAGGACTGTAGCGGTGGTTCGCCGTAGATGGCGGCGAATTTGGCGGTCGGTAGCTTGCTCCGCGTGCCTTGGAGCCACCAGGCATCCTTCGTGACCTGCGGGGTCGGCCGATGCGGTTGCGGATCCGCTGGTGGCGGCGAAACCGTGTCTTTCAGCCACTGCTTGATCCGGATCTTTTGGGCCCCGGACATACGGCGTTTGATATTTCGGGCAAGGCCGGTCTGCCCCAGCCCTTTCAGGCGGCCCAGCAATGAATCCCGGTAGGCCGACTCGGGCAACCGGTGAATCGTTGCCGGGTCAATGCCCAGTTCTTTCGCCACCGCGGAGTAGAAGTCTAGCCACGTTAGCGTTTCCCGGTCCGCCACGTTGTAGAAGCCTGGGGCAACGATTGGTGCTTCCGCTAGCATGACCAGATGGGCGATGAGATTGTCCACGTGGATCAGGTTGCAGATTCCCTTTCCGTCATTGAACACAAAGGCGGTGCCCTCCGCCAACGATTGCGCCGGGCCCGCAAGCCACCCTGAGCCTGGTCCCCAGATCAGCCCAGGACGGAGCACCACCACCTTGGGGTTGCCGTCAGCCCGGGATCTCAGCCAGTTCTCGGCCTCGGCCTTGGCTCGGGCATATTCCATCCAATGGTCGGTCTTGGGTGAGGAATCTTCGGTGAGGCCAGGTGAATCGGCCTGCCCGAAGACCTCGGCCGAACTGAGATGGATGAAGGTCTGCACTCCTGCCTGCTGGCAGGCCGCATGGATGGAGGCCACATCGCCGGCGATCCTGGAATTGTCGCCCATGGTGAGGTTGATGGCCACCCTGCATCCGGACAGCGCAGCCGTCAGCGATTCCGGCTTCGCGGCGTCTCCCATTCGGCAAAGAAAGCCGAACCGGGCGAGTCGTCCCTGGCTGCGCCACGAACGCACGATTGGAACAACTTCCAACCCGCCCCGAAGCACGGATTGTTCCAGGAATCGGGCGCCCACAAACCCGCCCGCACCGATGATCGCGATCCGGCTCATGCGGCTTGCCTCCAATGTTTGGCGTTCATTGCCATCCTCTCCCTGGCTGTCAACCAGCCAAACTCCAGGGGCTCCGCCAGCTCATAGGCGCGATCAATGGTGGCCTGCACCAGGGCTGCCTGCGCGCCGTCAACCGCCAGGGGTTCGCCGTGCAGCACCGCGCGCACCAGGGCGATCAGCTGCAATTCAAAACAGGCATGGTAGTTGCCCGGTTGTCGTTGGGCCGGGGTCTGTTCCGAGGTGTCTCCTGGCCACGTCTTGCGGGCGGGAATCCGCTGCCACCTTCCCCCCGGATTGCGTCGCCGGTAGCTGCGGATGTCCCCGCCATCCAGCCATAATTCCCCCTTCGACCCGCGGATGCTGACCCCGCTTTGGAGGGGGAACTCCCAGCTCACCTGCATTACGCCGCGGGCATTATTGAATTCGAGATCCAGCACGGAGTTGGTTTCCACTCCGCCCCGCAGGCTGTCGTCCCGGCACCGGGTCACCTGCGGCGGGCCAAAGAGCCAGGAGAGCTGGTCCAGCGTATGCACGCCCTTGTCCAATAACGCCCCGCCGCCTGCCCGGTCGCGCCGGAATGCCGCGTCACTCGCCACCGGCCAGTCATAGGTTCCGCCCTCACGGCAAGTGAATGTAACTTCGCTCCCCAGTCCCCCCCCCGCGAGCAGGGCCGCCACATCGGCGAAATTCGGGTAGAATCGTCGCGGAAAGGCCACCCCAAGCAACCGGTCGGCGGCCCGGGCACCTGCAATCATCCGCTCGGCTTCCTTGGCCGACGTGGTCATCGGCTTCTCACAGAACACATGGCTGCCATGGCGAAAGGCCAGCAAGGCGTGTTCCGCGTGCAATCCAGGAGGGGACGTGATGAAGGCCAGGTCGAACTTCTGGGCTCCGAAGGCCTCCTCCGCGTCGCCATAGGCTGCCGGGCTGCGGAACTCCGCCGCGAGGCGGGCGCGGCGCTCAGGACTCGGGTCGACGATGGCCGCCACCTCCAGGGCGCTTCCCCTTTCGAGT